>JBMSML010000025.1:0-16525 GCA_049421125.1 Burkholderiaceae bacterium | reverse complement strand
ACCGACCAATAGGCCAAAGCTGCAGGATACAAGGATAAATCCGACCTGAACGTAAAAGTTCAGCGTCATCGCGCTTTCGGTGTCGCGCATGTGGCGGGTCATCATGTGGCTGGCGGCATAGCAGAAGGCCGAAATGAGGACGAGAATGGCGGCGGGCTGGATCACGCCCTGGCCGGGGCGGGTCATGATGACAACGCCGAGAAGGCCGACCGCAACCGCAGCCCAGCGCCGGGGGCCGACGTATTCGCGCAGGATCACCGCCGACATCAGGGTGACAAACAAGGGCGAGACAAAGGCCACCGCCACGGCATCGGCCACCGGCATCAGCGACAGGCCAACGAAATAGGTGATGTTCGACACCATGACGATGCAAGCGCGCAAGAAATGCGCGCCGATCCGGCGGGTGCGCATCTGATGGAGGCCCGCGTTTGACACCCACATCACCCCCAGCACCAGCACGATGCCGACAAGCGCACGGATGAGGATCACCTGATGCAGCGCATAGGCCCCCGACAGCGCCTTAATCGCCAGATCGTTGAGCGACAGGATCACCCCGGCCCCAAGGGCAAGGAGGATTCCGGTGGTGTTGCTGCTTTGGGCCGGTTGCATGGCTTCATCAACACCGGGCCGCGCGCGGGTTTCTATCCTGCGCGCGACATGGCCCGCCCCCAAATGGCCCGAGCGCCCCGATTTTCGTCGAGCGCGAGATCGGTCAGGCCGGGCTCACCATTGTCAGCGGTCTTGCCCTGGGCATCGATGCCAGTGCGCATCGGGGCGCGTTGGCCGGCGGTGGCACCACCATCGCAGTACTCGGCCATGGCCGCGATTCAATTTATCCGGCGCAGCACCGGCCATTGGCATCGGAGATCCTGGGCCAAGGCGGGGCACTCATCACGGAGTACCCGGACGGCACCCCTGCCCGACCCTTTCACTTTCCTTCCCGTAATCGCATCATCGCCGGCTTATCCCGTGCGGTGTTAGTGGTCGAGGCTGCCCCCCAGAGTGGATCCTTGTCCACCGCCCGACACGCGCTTGACCTAGGGGTCGACGTATTCGTGGTGCCCGGGTCCATTCACCAGGCCCAGAGCCTGGGCAGCAACCGACTGATCCGGGACGGTGCTCAATTGGTGCAATCGCCGCAGCAACTCCTGGAGGATCTCGGCTTGACCCGAAAACCTCCCCCTTCCACCGAAAAGGCCGCTCAAACCTCGTGTGAAGCAGAGTCCTGCTTCGCCGCGCCCACCCGATCCGTACCCGATGGGATCGTCCTGGACCCCGAATCCAAGCGTGTTCTGGCCGCTCTGGACTTTCAGGCCGCCTCGGTGGCCGACCTCCAGCAGGCCTGCGGTGTTGCGAAGGATCGTCTTTACGGCTGCTTGTTGATTCTTGAGCTTTCCGGTCTTGTCAATCGGACACCCGACGGGAGATGGCTTAAATACAAGATTTTATAATAAGTGGTTGCTCACTATTAGTTGTATTTACGCCACTGAGCCCAGAAAAAGGATTTGCGCGGGGGCTAAATGTCCACCTATGATCCGCGCCTCTATGGATAAAGCACTGGTCATTGCCGAGAAACCCTCGGTGGCTGCGGATATCGCGAAAGCCTTAGGTGGGTTCACCAAACACGACGACGTGTTCGAACGCAACGACATGGTCGTGGCCTCGGCAGTCGGCCATCTGCTCGAAATTACCGCACCAGAAAAATACGATGTAAAACGGGGCAAGTGGTCCTTTGCCAATCTGCCCGTCATCCCACCCCACTTCGACCTCAATCCGATCGCCAAGAGCGAGGCCAAGCTTAAGACCCTGGCCAAACTCATTAAGAAGAAAGAGATCACCCGACTGGTGAATGCCTGCGATGCCGGTCGGGAAGGCGAACTGATTTTCCGCTACATCGTGCAGCACACCAAGGCCAAGCAACCGATCGAACGGCTCTGGCTGCAGTCCATGACACCGGCCGCGATTCGCGACGCGTTTGACCATTTGCGCTCGGATCAGGCGATGGCACCGCTGGCCGATGCCGCCCGCTGCCGAAGCGAAGCCGACTGGCTTGTGGGCATCAATGGCACCCGCGCCATGACGGCCTTTAATTCCAAAGAAGGCGGTTTTTTCCTCACCACGGTGGGTCGGGTGCAGACACCGACGCTGGCGGTCGTAGTGGAGCGTGAAGAGAAAATCCGGAAGTTTGTGGCCCGCGATTACTTTGAGGTCATGGCTACCTTTCAGGCCAAGGCCGGTGAGTACACCGGGCGTTGGTTTGCTGCAGACTTTAAAAAGAGCGACCAGGATCCGGAACTCAAAGCCGAACGACTCTGGAGGGCCGATGCCGCACAGGCCATCGTTGCCGCCTGTCAAGGTCAACGGGCCAAGGTCACCGAAGAGAGCAAGCCCTCCACTCAGATTGCACCTGCTCTTTTTGATTTAACAAGCCTTCAGCGGGAGGCGAATGCCCGGTTCGGGTTCTCCGCCAAGAACAGTCTTGGACTGGCCCAGGCCCTGTACGAAAAACACAAAGTGCTGACCTATCCACGAACCGATTCAAAGGCCCTGCCCGAGGATTACATCGGAACGGTCAAGACCACGATCGAGGCCTTGGCCAAGGCCTCGAGTTTTTCCCTGGTTGCGCAGCCAATTCTCGATAAAGGGTGGATCAAACCCAATAAACGCATCTTCGATAACACTAAAGTGTCGGACCACTTTGCGATCATTCCCACCGGGGTGTTACCCAAGGCACTATCGGAGCCCGAGCAGAAAATCTTTGAACTGGTGGTGCGGCGATTCCTGGCCGTGTTTTATCCGGCCGCAGAGTTCCTCGTGACCACACGCATCAGCACCGTCGGATCGCATGGGTTTAAAACCGAGGGCAAGGTGTTAGTGAATCCCGGATGGATGACGGTCTACGGGAAAGAATCCGCCGGCGACGATGCGATTTTGGTGCCGGTCGCGCCCAACGAATCGCCCATGGTCCAGCCCATCGAGGCAGTCGGTTTAAACACCAAGCCACCCGCCCGGTATTCCGAAGCGACCCTGCTGTCGGCGATGGAGAGTGCGGGAAAACTGGTGGACGATGAGGACCTTCGCGAGGCCATGGCCGGTAAGGGGCTCGGCACACCGGCCACCCGGGCCGCCATCATTGAAGGCTTATTGGCGGAAAAATACCTGATTCGCGACGGCCGTGAACTGATTCCAACGGCCAAGGCGTTTCAGTTGATGACCTTGTTGCGCGGATTGGATGTGAAAGAACTTTCACTGCCAGAGCTCACTGGCGAATGGGAATACAAACTGTCGCAGATTGAGCAAGGAAAATTATCGCGCGAAGCCTTCATGAAGGATATCGCCACCATCACTGAACATATTGTCAGTCAGGCGAAAAACTATACCAACGATACGATTCCAGGCGACTACGCCATTCTGCGCACGCCCTGTCCGAAATGCGGTGGCGTGGTGAAAGAGAACTATCGACGCTTTGCCTGTGGGGGCTGTGATTTTTCCATTTCTAAAATTCCTGGCGGTCGTGCGTTCGAACTGCCCGAAGTTGAGGAACTGCTGGAAAAGAAAGCTTTTGGCCCGGTCGACGGGTTTCGCAGCAAGATGGGCCGTCCGTTTGTGGCCAGTCTAAAAATTACGGATGGCCACAAGCTCGAATTCGATTTTGGTAACAGCACCGACTCGGGTGAGGATGCTGAGCCGGTTGATTTCAGTCAGCAGGAATCGGTGGGCGCATGTCCAAAGTGTGCCGCCCAGGTCTATGGCCACGGGAATTCCTATGTCTGTGAAAAGAGTGTAGGGCCGGCCCCTTCGTGTGATTTCAAAACCGGAATGATGGTGCTGCAGCAGACCATCTCCCAAGAACAGGTACGCAAATTATTGGCCACAGGTAAAACCGATCTTCTGGACGGGTTTGTATCCAATCGCACGCGACGCAAATTCAAGGCCTATCTGGTGAAGACTCCGGAAGGCAAAATCGGATTTGAGTTCGAGGCGCGGGCACCCAAAGCGGCCGGGGCAAAGAAGGCCGCCGCCAAAAAGAAGGCCGCGTAAGCAGTCGGTTGTAATGCTATTCGTTGGTAACGCCGGAGCGGACGTGGCCGGTCGGTCCCGCCGTGGCGCCGGCCTCGCAATGTCGGGTCTGATCGTCAAAGAAGAAATCCGGTTCGAATTCTTTTAAGAAGTCCCCCTTATTAAGGCCCCCGAGAAACATGGCCTCATCAATCTCGATCTTCCACTCCATCAGTGTGCGCACAGCACGCTCATGGGCCGGCGCGGAACGGGCCGTGACCAGTGCCGTACGAAGACGCATGGTCGGATTGTCCCGTGTTTCTTGCTGCAGACGATGCAAGGCCTGCAACAACGGTTTGAATGGGCCCGGAGGCAGTGGGGTTTCGGCCCGTTGGATTTCATGGGCCACAAAAGCATCCAGGCCATCGCGTTGATAGATCCGCTCGGCCTCGTCACTGAATAACACCGCATCGCCGTCAAAGGCGATTCGCAACTCGTTGGGAAAATTCTCAACAGATTTTGCCGAATGAGGATAGACGTGGGCAGCCGGATACCCCGCCTGCAAAGCCTGTTCGACATCCGGACCATTGGCCGACAAGAAAAGGTGCGCCCCGAGGGATTTGAGATATCGATAGGGAGATCGTCCCCGCGTGAACACGCCGCGCTGAATCGGAAGTCCGTGCTGTCGCGCCGAGTTGTACACCCTTAAACCAGAGACCGGGTCGTTGCGAGACAACACCACGATCTCGACCCGTTGGCAATCCGGGGTGTTAAAGGCCATGAGTTTGCGGACCAATGGAAACGCCACCCCGGGATTGGCAGGGGTTTGCAGTCGTTCGTTTTGAAGGCGCATATAGGCCCGGTCATCGGATTGTTCAAAGATCCGATTCTCTTCTTCAAAATCAAATAAGGCCCGACTCGACAGCGCGACCACCAGCTGATCCGAGAGATCAGCTGGCATAGCGCACCTTAGACATCCAGATTGGCCACACGCAACGCATTGTCTTCAATGAACTGACGACGGGGTTCCACTTCCTCGCCCATCAGCGTGGTGAAGATGCCATCTGCTGCGATGGCGTCTTCGATCTTGACCTGCAACAAGGTCCGGGTCGCCACATTCATCGTGGTCTCCCAGAGCTGCTCCGGGTTCATCTCGCCAAGCCCCTTATAACGTTGTTTGGAAAGACCACGATCTGCCTCTTGCAACAGCCAATCCATGGCCTGACCGAAGTCACGCACCTGTGCGGTTTTGACATGGTCTGCCTTACCACGCGATACCGTGGTGCCTGCAGGCACGGCGCTTTTTAGACGCTTGGCGGCTTCTACCAGGGTTTTGTAGTCCTCGGTGTTCACAAAATCGGAATCCAAAGTGGAGAGCCGCACATTACCATGATGGGGCCGTTCGATCTTCAACCGCCAAGATTCGGTCTGGCTATTGAACTCGGCAAATACGCGCACCTGCTGGTCGTTGGTGGCCGATACGGTCGCCTGTTGTGCATTCATCCATTTCTGAAGCTGCTCGGCGCTGCGCATCGCTGCATCATTGGACGAAAAGTCGAGGGCAAGGCCATCTAAGAATGCCCGTAAAGCCTGTTCGTCAATGATTTTCGATAAACGCGCAATCACGCTGTTTGCAGCAAGATAGGTTTTAGCCAGACCGGGAAGGTCTTGGGTGAGGGAGTTTGCGCCAGGGGCCTGCATCTCCGCATCCTGGAGCGCTAAGGTGAGCAGATACTCTTGCATCTGCGCGTCGTCTTTGATGTAACGTTCTTCTTTGCCGTGTTTCACTTTATAAAGCGGCGGTTGCGCAATATAAATGTAGCCGCGGGCAATCAGTTCTGGCATTTGCCGATAAAAGAATGTCAACAACAGTGTTCGAATATGTGACCCGTCCACGTCGGCATCGGTCATGATGATGATGCGGTGATAGCGGAGCTTTTCTGGGTTGTAGTCGTCTTTTCCAATGCCAGTGCCCAGGGTTTGAATCAGGGTCACAATCTCTTGGGAGGCCAACAACTTATCGAAACGGGCTTTTTCCACATTCAGGATTTTTCCCTTTAACGGAAGAATGGCCTGAAATTTCCGATCCCGGCCTTGTTTTGCAGAGCCACCTGCGGAGTCGCCCTCGACCAGATACAACTCCGCTTTTGAGGGGTCGCGTTCCTGACAATCTGCTAACTTACCGGACAAGCCAAAGGAATCCAAAACGCCCTTGCGTCGGGTCATTTCTCGGGCCTTTCGGGCAGCTTCACGTGCACGGGCGGCTTCAACAATTTTTCCGCAAATGGTTTTGGCATCCCCGGGGTGTTCAAGCAGAAACTCTTCTAAGGCTTTGCCCACCACATCTTCAACGGGTTGACGAACCTCGCTGGATACCAACTTGTCTTTGGTTTGTGAAGAAAACTTCGGTTCCGGTACCTTCACGGACAACACACAGGTCAGCCCCTCGCGCATGTCGTCGCCCGAAGTGTCCACCTTTGCTTTTTTTGCGAGCTCTGATTCGGTGATGTATTTGTTTAATACGCGGGTCATGGCCGCACGAAGACCGGTCAAGTGGGTGCCGCCATCTCGCTGGGGAATATTGTTGGTGAAACACAGTACATTTTCGTTGTAACTGTCGTTCCACTGCAGCGCCGCTTCTACTGTCACGTTGTCTTTTTCGCCGGAGACGTAAAACACACTGGGGTGAAGATTGTTCTTAGCGCGATTGATGTATTGAACAAATCCTTGTACTCCTCCCGAGAACGCAAAGTTTTCTTCTTTGCCTTCGCGCTGATCCACTAAACGGATTTTCACGCCGTTATTCAGAAAACTGAGCTCCCGTAACCTCTTGGCGAGCACATCAAAATGGAAATTAACCTGGCCAAATATCTCAATGCTGGCCAGGAAATGAACCTCGGTGCCGCGACGATCTGTAGTGCCCACCACCTTTAAGGGCTCGACACGCTCACCCGCCCGAAACTCCATCTGGTGAGTCTGTCCATTACGTCGAATGGTGAGTCGTAGCCAATCGGAGAGCGCATTGACCACGGATACCCCCACACCATGCAGACCGCCGGAGACTTTGTAGCTGTTTTGGTCAAATTTTCCGCCGGCATGAAGCTCGGTCATAACAATTTCGGCCGCCGACCGTCCAAATTCATCGTCTTTGTGGATATCGGTCGGAATTCCACGGCCATTGTCGGTGACAGAAATCGAGTTGTCCGTGTGGATGGTCACCACGATGTCATCACAGTGGCCGGCCAAAGCCTCGTCAATGGCGTTATCCACCACTTCAAACACCATGTGATGTAGTCCACTTCCGTCGTGCGTGTCGCCAATGTACATACCCGGGCGTTTGCGTACTGCCTCCAGGCCCTTCAGCATTTTGATGGACTCGGCGCCGTACCCTTGAGGACCTTCCAGTGGGCTGGCTTCTTGGAAAACACTCCGATAATTAAAAATCAAACGGCACTCCTTCAAACGACTTGTGTAATAAGGAATCTAACGACGTGTCGTGTTAGATACGCATCGGCATGACCACGTATTTAAACTCTGCGTCATCGGCAGTGGTGATCAGTGCGCTTGCATTCGGGTCCTGAAGCGCAATATGAATCGTTTTGTTTTTAAGGTTGGATAAGACATCCAACAGGTATTGAACATTAAACCCGATGTCCACTGGTTCTCCGGTGTAGTCGAGCTCGAGATCCTCAGATGCCTCTTCTTGTTCAGCATTGGTGGATGACACCCTGAGGCTGCCAGTCGATAAGGTCAATCGCACGCCCTTGAATTTGTCAGTTGTAAGAATGGCGGCACGTTGTAAGGCGCCCAATAAGATATCGCGATCCACGCTGAATAATTTGCTGTGTCCGGAGGGAATTACCCGCTGGTAGTCTGGAAACTTTCCCTCGATCAGTTTAGAGAGCAACTCGATCTGATCGAAACTAAAACGGGCTTGATTAGTCGCGAACTCGATCGTGACGGTCTCGTCGGTGTCATTCAACAAACGTTGCAGCTCCAGCACTGCTTTACGTGGAATGATCACTTCTTGCCGTTCACCGGATATTTGAATGTTCACACCAGCGTCCGTGGCTTTAACGGCTGAAAAAGCCAATCGATGACCATCGGTTGCAACGGCTTTTAGGCTTTCCTGATCAATCACCAGCAACAGTCCATTTAGGTAATAACGTATGTCTTGCTGGGCCATTGCAAAGTGCACCAGATGCAACAAGTGTTTCAGGGATTTTTGGGTCAACGACACCTTGGCAGGATAACGATCGGCCGACGTGACCGTGGGGAATTCTTCGGCGGCTAACGTTTGTAGACTGAATTTTGATTTTCCTTGTGACAGTACTAATTTTTTATTGGCCAGAGATACAGAAATCTCATTCTGCTCAGGAAGTGCCCGCAAAATATCTAAAAGTTTTCGGGCGGCAACGGTGGTGGCCGCATCGTCAGATCCCGATCCCATCTCCGACTGGGTCTTGATCTGCATTTCAATGTCCGTGGAGCAGAACGATACAACAGATCCTTGCTTGGTGAGCAGCACATTCGACAGGATCGGTAACGTGTGCCGACGTTCCACAATTCCAGTGACGGTTTGCAGTGGCTTTAAGAGGGCATCACGTTGTGCTTTGATCAATATCATGATGTTGATTCTTTCAAAAATTAGTAGTCATAGATAAAGGCAGGCCATCCTGTGGATAACGGACGCTCGGACGCGTTGGCCTTAACGAATTCCCGATGGCAACCCTGTGGATGAGGTGTGCGTAATCGGTTGGGCGTGTGGAGAACTGCTGTATCGAAGAGTCATGGTTAAGAGTTGTGCCTTGGTGTCTCATGACTATGCACAGAAGTGTTGCGGGTTTATCCCCAGGGTTATTCACCGATCTCATCCTTTTAATTGTTGTTCCAGAATATGGAGTTGATGGTTCAGTTCAGTATTACGAATCCGTAGATCTGAAATTTTCTTGACGGCGTGAAGCACCGTGGTGTGATCCCGGCCGCCAAATAGGTCGCCGATTTCGGGGAAGCTTTTTTGGGTCAGTTCTTTGGCTAGGTACATGGCCACTTGGCGTGGCATAGCGATGTTGGCTGGTCGACGTTTGCTGTACATGTCGGCGACTTTGATGTTGTAGAAATCGGCCACGGATTTCTGAATGTTTTCCACGGAGATTAGGGTTTTCTGCAAGGAGAGCAGGTCTTTTAGGGCCTCTTTAACCACCTCGATGTTGGCAACTTTCTGATGGAAGCCGCAAAAGGCAATCACCTTTTTCAGGGCACCTTCGAGCTCTCGAACATTGGATCTCAGTTGTTTGGCAATAAAAAAGGCTTCTTCTTCTGGCAAATGAAACCGTTCCAGATCGGCTTTTTTCATCAGAATTGCCACACGCATTTCAAGCTCAGGTGGCTCGATGGCGACGGTCAGTCCGGATGCAAATCGGGTTAGGAGTCGAGGATTAATCTCGCCTAATTCGGTGGGGTAGGTGTCACTCGTGATGATGATTTGTTTCTGCGCGGCGATCAGGGCCTCAAATGCGTAGAAAAATTCCTCTTGTGTCCGTTGTTTGCCGGCAAAAAACTGAATGTCGTCGATCAGCAAAAGGTCTAGGGAGTGGTAATAGCGTTTGAATTCATCAAACGACTTGCGTTGATAGGCTTTCACCACATCGCTCACATAAGCCTCGGCGTGGATATACCGTACACGGGCATTTTTGTTTTTCGTCAGCAGGGCATTGCCCACGGCGTGGATCAGGTGGCTTTTGCCCAAGCCCACTCCGCCGTAGAGAAAAAGTGGGTTGTATCCCTTCCCTGGGTTGTCGGCCACCTGAAGGGCGGCGGCGCGTGCGAGCTGGTTGGCCTTTCCGGGCACGAAGGTCTCAAATGTCCACTCTGAATTCAGGCGGCTTTGTTGACGGCTCTGCTGTTCTGGCGAACTTGTTTGGGACAATGATGATGGTGGATCGACCGGAGTTGTCGTGGATCCTGTCGTAGCCAGCGGACCGGGTTGGCTGGAAGGATCCTCGGGGGGGTAGGCGGCATCGGTCAAGTGGGTGGAAATCTCGATTTCGAGCTCCACTGGCATCCCTAGGGTTTGAGACCACCAGGAGCACAGCGGTTTGGAAAACTGGTTTTTGGCCCAGCCTTGTTTGAATCGGGTGGGGGCGGCCAACACCACTTTGCTGTTATGGCCATTTTGATCGATTCGGAGCAGCTCCAGCGGCTTAAACCATGTCTGAAACTGCTGGTTCGGCAGTTCCCGTTCAAAGTGCAAAAGACAGTCTTGCCAGAGCGATTCCATGGTCGGAATTTTACCTGAGAAGGGAAGTTATCCACAGGCCTGGTTTGCCCTGATTTGGCCAAAAACTAATGAAAAATCGTATACTGCCCGGTTCTCTTTGATTTTATTATCTGTTTTAGGACATTCATCATGAAACGCACTTTTCAACCGTCTGTTGTGCGGCGCAAACGCACCCACGGATTCCTGGTTCGCATGAAGACCCGCAGCGGTCGTGCGGTTATTCGGGCCCGCCGCGCCAAAGGCCGCAAGCGCTTGGCGGTCTAAGAGCCGACAGGACGGCGTTCCATGGGCAAGCGTGATGATCGCTTGCACAGTCCACAGGTCTTTCAGCAGGCGCTGATGACCCGCCCGGTCGCCAAGATTGGGTCGTGTGTGGTTTATAAAATCCCCTCTTCTGAAGGCATGCGACTTGGTTTCGTCCTTCCCAAAAAACTGATTCGATATGCCGTGCAGCGAAATAAGATCAAACGTTGGGCTCGGGCGTTATTTCGTCGTCAGACCCCGATGACCGGCCCGGGATTTGCACTGGTATTGCGGGTCAATGCACCGGTCCCGAAAGCCCAGTGGTGTTCTGAGGGACGTACCAAACTAAGACAGGATGTAGCGATGGCGATGGAAAAAGCACTGGCCAGCAACGGTATCTCTGGACAGCCGTCATGAAATTTCGAGGGCCGGACAAAAAATCGATGGCGGCCGCGATGGGGGTGGGGTTGGTGCGTGCCTATCAGTGGACGATTCGGCCCATCATTGGACCGCGATGTCGCTACCTTCCTCATTGTTCTGATTACTCAATCGAGGCCATCGAGCGTTATGGTTTTATGACGGGATCCTGGCTTGCCGCCAAGCGTTTAAGCCGATGTCATCCCTGGTGCCGGGGTGGATTAGATCCTGTGCCAGACCGTTCCACGGCATCGTCTTCTGTTGCTCCTTCATCACAACACTCGTTTACGAAATAGATTCTATGGATACTCGTCGTGCCATTTTGTGGGTCATTTTTTCGATGTCGTTGCTTATGCTGTGGGATTCCTACATGCGCCACACCGGGCGAGGCTCGATGTTTGGGGCCCCCAGCACGTCGGTTCCGACACCATCGAAATCGGGGCCGGTGTCTGGAACACCTGATTCATCGGGAGCCTCGACGGCGGTGCCGGCGGCGCCTTCCGCTCCGAAAGCGGCAGCAGGATCGATACCCGCACCATCACCGGCCATGAAGTCGGCCGCGCCCACTGCCACCGCGCCCACGGCGGTTCTGCCCAGTAGCGGTGAAAAAGTGGTGTTGAAAAACGCGGACGTAGAACTTGAAATTGATACCCAGGGCGGTCGGATTACCCGGGCGGTATTAGTGAATCAATGGTCCGATGCGTATGACGGCAATCGTGTGGTGTTGTTTGATCAGGTGCCACAGCGTCGCTATGAGGCCCAGTCGGGATTGGTGGGTCAGTCGGCCAATCAAGTGGCCTATCCCAATCACATGTCGCTGTTCAAGCGTGCCGCCCTGCGTGACGGATTGGATCCCAATCGCCATGTGGCGCTCGTATCCGAATCTGGCGGACTCAAACTTACCAAAACCTATTCGATGGATGAAAAGGGCTACGTCATTCGTGTCCAGCACTCGGTTCAAAACACCGGTGCGGATACGGTATCCCCGATGGTGTATTTGCAGTTAATGCGCAACGGTGATCGCCCACCCGGAGAGAGCCAGTTTTATCAGACCTTTATCGGTCCAGCGATGTACACCTCGGAAGGAAAATTTCAGAAGATTGATTTTTCCGATGTGGAGAAAAACAAAGCGAATCACGTGAAGACCGCCAATAACGGCTGGTTCGGAATCATTCAGCATTACTTTGTCAGTGCCTGGATTCCATCCAATGAGGCGGCCCGCGAGTTTTACACCCGACGGATTGAGAACAATCTTTACAGCGCGGGAATGATTCAAGCGCTGCCAGCGATTTCACCGGGCGCACAGCAGACCCATGATGCGGTGCTGTTTGCGGGCCCGCAGTTACAGGACGTGCTGGAGAAACTGGCGCCGGGGCTGGATCTGGTGGTGGACTATGGTTGGCTCACTTTTCTGGCCAAGCCCATTTATTGGCTATTGGAGCAGCTCTACGGGATTGTGGCCAACTGGGGATGGGCCATTGTGCTGCTCACGGTGATCATCAAGTTGATCTTCTATCCTTTGTCGGCGGCCAGTTATAAATCCATGGCCAAGATGAAGGCGGTGACACCGCGGTTGATGAAGCTGCGCGAGATCCATGCTAACGATAAGGCCAAGTTAAATCAGGCCATGATGGAACTGTACAAAACGGAAAAGATAAATCCGTTGGGGGGTTGTCTCCCGATTCTGATCCAGATCCCAGTGTTTATTGCTTTGTATTGGGTGCTGCTGGCCAGTGTGGAGATGCGCAATGCGCCATGGTTGGGATGGATTAAGGATCTGTCCACTCCCGATCCGTTTTACATCTTGCCGGTCGTTATGGCGATCACCATGTTTATTCAGACCAAGCTCAACCCACCCCCCCCGGATCCGATTCAGGCCAAGGTGATGATGGCTATGCCGATTGTGTTTTCGGTGTTCTTTTTCTTCTTCCCGGCGGGCCTGGTGCTCTATTGGTTGGTCAATAACGTGTTGTCGATCGCCCAGCAGTGGATGGTGATGAAGCAGATCGAAAAGGCATCGGCCGCGCATCGTTAAGGAGGGTCTGACGTGAGGCGGTGCCTGCGTGTCGCTTGATACGATTGTCGCCATCGCGACGGCATCCGGGCGAGGCGCCATTGGTGTGGTGCGCGTGTCGGGCCCCCAGAGCCACGCAGTGATGCAGGCCGTGTGCGGGCGGTCCTTGCGCCCTCGTATGGCCACCCACCTGTCATTTCTGGATGCCCAAGGCCAGCCCATGGACGATGGACTGGCCATTTTTTTTTCGGCGCCGAATTCTTATACTGGTGAAGACGTGTTGGAGCTTCAGGGTCATGGCGGCCCCGGGGTCTTGGCCTTGGTACTAAAGCGTTGTTGCGCGGTGGACGGTGTGCGACTCGCCCAGCCCGGCGAATTTACCCAGCGGGCTTTTTTGAACGACAAATTGGATCTCGCCCAGGCCGAGAGCGTGGCCGATCTGATTGATGCGGGCAGTGAGCGGGCGGCGCGAAGTGCGGTGGCCTCCTTGCAAGGGCGTTTCAGTGCCCTGGTGCAGGAGTTCCTTTCACAACTCATTGAATGCCGACTGAGGGTAGAGGCCTGTCTGGACTTCCCGGAAGAGGATATTGAGTTTATTGAACGCGAGGGCGTGCGGGAAAAATTAGAGGCGATGACTGCCTTGTTGATCACCATTCAGCAGGCTGCCCAACGTGGCGCAGCATTGCGCGATGGGCTGCGTGTGGTATTGGTGGGCGCCCCTAATGTCGGCAAGTCGTCATTGCTTAATGCTTTGGCCGAGCAGGAGGTGGCCCTGGTGACGGATATTGCGGGAACCACACGCGATCGTATTGTTCAGGAAATTCTGATCGATGGCGTGCCCATGCATGTGATTGATACCGCTGGTTTACGACCGACCCATGATGTCGTGGAACGTTTGGGCATCGAGCGCACATGGAAAGAGGTGGAGACCGCTCAAGTCGTCGTGCTGATGGAGGATGCCAGCGGCACCATCCCCACCGATAAGGCACTGGAGCAGGACGTGCTCAAGCGTGTGTCGTCGGTTCGCTCGGTGATTCGTGTGTGGAATAAGTCGGATCTCAGCCCGGGAGCGACCGATTCGGCAACCGCAAAAGAGGTGATCCGGATTTCTGCGAAGACTGGTGCGGGGCTGGAGCATTTGCGTGACCGATTGTTGCAGCTTGCCGGTTGGAGCGGCGATGCCAGCACCGGCGTGTTTTCCGCCCGGGCGCGTCATCTCAATGCATTGGACCGGGCTCGGTCCCAGTTAAACGAGGCCGGCCATCACCTGAAGGATCAGGAGCTTGAGCTCCTGGCCGAGTGTCTGCGTCAGGCGCAACAAGCCCTATCTGAGATCACGGGCGAGTTTTCGTCGGATGATCTGTTGGGCGAAATTTTCAGTCATTTTTGTATTGGCAAGTAAGTCACTTCTCATAGTAGGGATTCAAACATACCCTTTTCGGAATTCTTGCGGACCTGATCGGCTGCAAATACCTGACCGCTCATGGCAACGTAGACCCCCGGATCGAGGAGCTGAACAGCGGCGGTGGCCAGACCGAGGTTAAATAGACCATCGGAATTGGGTTGACTGATGGGGATCATGGCACCGGTAAACACAATGGTCTGATGGTCTTGGCGCCGTTGTGCCACGGTGATGGCGGTCTGCACCATGGTGTCGGTACCATGCAGAATCACAAGGTGTGATTCCGGCGTGTCGGCCACGCGCTGTGCCACCTGCTGACGGTCGGCCTCGGTCATCTCCAGGCTGTCGATCAGCATGACGGTCTCGGCGCGCCAGGGTTGCGCAATGCGGCAAAGATCCGCCCATTCGGACATCCGTGAGCGATCGAATGAGAGTTTTCCACTATCGGGTGAGTAAATTTTTTCAATTGTTCCGCCACAACTGAGAAAAACGATAACGGAATATGGTGTGGTGGACATGGGGTGAGGGATGGTGGAACAGGTGGGTGAGATCAGAGGTCAAATGATAAAATGAGACTCCTGCGGTGGTGGCGTGAAGGCTAGCATTAAGTCTGCCCAATCGTCACGATATCGCTTGCCGCGTATAAAAATATTCAAGTCGAGGGTGCGACACATCATGACCATAACCCCCCCCAGTTATCTGAACCATCAGGGCCTGATTGAGTGGGTCACCACGATTGCCCAAAAGACTAAACCTGCCCAGGTCGTCTGGTGCGATGGATCTCAAGAAGAATACGACCGGTTGTGCGCCGAAATGGTCGCCAGTGGCACCTTAAAGAAACTGAATTCAGCCAAGCGGCCAAACTCTTATCTGGCCTGGTCCGATCCCTCGGATGTGGCCCGGGTGGAAGACCGTACCTACATTTGCAGTGACCGTCAGGAGGATGCGGGTCCGACCAATAACTGGATTGATCCGGCGCAGATGCGCAAGACCCTCGATGGTCTGTTTGACGGATGCATGCAGGGTCGAACCATGTATGTAATCCCATTTTCCATGGGTCCGCTCGGTTCCCCGATCGCGCACATTGGCGTGGAGATCTCGGATTCTCCTTACGTGGTGGTGAATATGCGCATGATGACCCGCATGGGCCGGGCTGTTTACGATGTCTTGGGCGCACACGGATCTTTTGTGCCCTGTGTTCACTCGGTGGGCAAACCGTTGAAGGCAGGCGAGGCGGATGTGGCCTGGCCATGCAATGACACCAAATACATCGTGCATTTCCCCGAAACCCAAGAGATCTGGTCTTATGGATCCGGTTATGGCGGCAATGCACTGCTGGGTAAAAAGTGTTTCGCCTTGCGCATTGCCTCGTCGATGGGGCGAAAACAGGCCCACGGCACGAATCCCGGATGGTTTGCAGAACATATGCTGATCCTGGGAGTGCAGGCGCCTTGGGGTAAGAAATACCACGTTGCAGCTGCCTTTCCTTCGGCCTGCGGAAAAACGAATTTCGCCATGTTGATTCCGCCCAAAGGACTGGATCAGGATGGCTGGAAGATCACCACCATTGGCGATGACATTGCATGGATTAAACCGGATGCCGACGGCAAGCTGCGTGCGATCAATCCGGAGAATGGTTACTTTGGTGTTGCTCCAGGCACCAATGAAAAGACCAATTACAACTGCATGGCGTCTCTAAAAGAAAACGTGATCTTCACCAATGTGGCGCTGACCGATGATGGCGATGTCTGGTGGGAAGGCATGACGGCTACACCCCCTGCTCACTGCATCGATTGGCAGGGCAAGGATTGGACACCAGAGATCGCGAAGGCTCAGGGCCGTAAAGCCGCCCATCCTAACGCGCGATTTACGGTGTCGTCCATTCAGAACCCGGTGATCGATTCCCACTGGGATGACCCCAAAGGGGTTGCGATTGATGCGTTCATCTTTGGCGGCCGACGTTCAACCACGGTGCCCTTGGTGACCGAGGCCCGCAACTGGCAAGAGGGCGTGTATATGGCCGCCACGATGGGGTCGGAAACCACGGCGGCGGCAGCGGGTCAACAAGGTGTGGTGCGTCGCGATCCTTTTGCAATGCTGCCCTTCTGTGGCTACAACATGGCGGAATATTTCGCCCATTGGCTGGATTTGGGCGAAAAGCTCTCCCGCT
>JBMSML010000024.1:0-17835 GCA_049421125.1 Burkholderiaceae bacterium | reverse complement strand
GCATCTGGGTCTGACCGAAGCGGGCATGGGCAGTAAAGGCATCGTGGCATCCACAGCGGCCATGGCGGTTCTGCTGCAAGAGGGCATCGGCGACACGATACGTGTTTCACTCACTCCCGAACCCAATGGTGACCGTCGTCAGGAAGTCATCGTCGCCCAGGAAATGCTTCAGTCCATGGGGCTGCGTGCCTTTGCACCGATGGTAGTCGCCTGCCCCGGATGCGGCCGCACCACCTCGACCTTCTTTCAGGAGCTCGCCGCAAAAATTCAGGGCTATCTGCGCGATCAGATGGTCCATTGGAAGACCCAGTATCCCGGAGTGGAGAACATGACCGTGGCCGTCATGGGCTGTGTGGTCAACGGCCCCGGCGAGAGCAAGCATGCCGACATCGGCATCAGTCTTCCGGGCACCGGCGAATCCCCCGTGGCACCGGTCTTCATTGATGGCGAACGCAGCGTCACACTAAAAGGCGAGCGCATTGCAGAGGAGTTTCAAGTGATTGTCGCCAATTACGTGTCGCAACGATTTGGTGGGGCACCGCGCGCTTAACCCGCGGGGCGGCAACGGACGGTCATGACAGAAAAGAAACTCTCCGGCGTAAAGGGCATGAACGATCTGTTGCCCGATCAGTCCCCGGTGTGGGAATGGGTCGAAGGCCGTGTTGCCCAGGTGTTTCGTCAGTACGGATATCGTGCGATTCGAACGCCAATTGTGGAACCCACGGCGCTGTTTGTCCGAGGCATTGGCGAGGTCACGGACATTGTTGAAAAAGAGATGTACACCTTTACCGATGCCCTAAACGGGGAGCAGCTCACGCTGCGCCCGGAGAACACGGCGGCCGTGGTGCGATCGGTGATTGAACACAACCTGCTTTACGATGGCCCAAAGCGCCTCTGGTATGTCGGCCCGATGTTTCGTCACGAGCGTCCGCAGCGTGGCCGTTACCGACAGTTTCATCAGTTCGGGATTGAGGCCTTGGGGTTGCCCGGTCCGGACATCGATGCGGAGCAATTATTGATGATCGCTCGGCTCTGGGATGTCTTGGGGCTTCACGGCGATGCCGCACCACGTTTGCAGATCAATTCCTTAGGGGAACGGGAAGAGCGTCTGGCCCACCGCGAGGCCTTGATCGCCTACTTGGAGTCGCGTGCGTCGATGCTCGATGCCGATGCACAGCGACGACTGCACGCGAACCCCTTGCGTATCCTGGACTCTAAGAATCCGGCCATGGCCGATCTGATTGCCCATGCTCCGCTCTTGAGTGATTTTCTGGGGGATCATTCCCGCGCACACCTGGATGCGGTGCGCGCCCTGCTCGAGGCCCATGGCATTGCGTACACCGTGAATCCGCGATTGGTGCGCGGATTGGATTACTACAACCTGACCGTCTTTGAGTGGATCACCGATAAACTTGGCGCCCAGGGCACGGTCTGTGGCGGTGGCCGCTACGACAGCCTGATGGCGCAGATGGGTGGTAAATCGGCCCCGGCCTGTGGATTTGCGATTGGCATTGAGCGGCTGGTGGAATTACTCCAAGAGGTGGCGCCCCCGCCCTTGCCCTCTGTGCTGGACATTTATCTGGTGCATTGGGGAGAGGGTTCTTTGGCCGACGCACTGTGGGTCGCCGAGGCCTGCCGGGCCCAAGGACTGGCGGTGCAGATGCACTGTGGTGAGGGCAGCCTGAAGTCACAGATGAAGAAGGCCGATCAAAGTGGTGCCGCCTATGCGGTGTTGATGGGCGATGATGAACGTGCGCAGGCCAAAGTGGCAGTGAAGGCATTGCGCGGAGATGGTGTTGCGCCCCAGGAATTGATCTCTTATCAGGACCTACCGGTTTATTTGAAAGCGAAGTGTTATGCGTGAAGATCTAGAGCAACAGGAACAACTCGATGCCATCAAAGGCTTTTGGCAGGACAACAAAAAATGGATCGTGCCGTTGGTGACGGCGGGTCTGCTGGCCGCCGCCGGGTTTAATGGCTGGTCGGCCTGGCAGAATCATCAGGCCAATCAGGCCACGGATGCGCTGGTGGCCATGGAAGGGGCGCTTGCGGAGCAGAACCTGGATAAAGCGCGCGTGGCCTACAAGGCGCTCGTCGACGATTACGGCCGTTCTACCCAGGCGGCCATTGGCGGACTAGAACTTGCCAAAGTCTATTCCGGACACGGGCAATTGGCCGAGGCGCGTGGTGTGCTGGAGGTGGTGGCCAAACATCCGGCCGACGAGTTCGTGTGGATCGCGAAAATCCGACTCGCCGGCGTGATGCTCGATGAAAATGACGCCAAGGGGGCGCTCGACGTTCTATCGGGAAACCCGCCGAAGGAGTTTTCCGGATTGGTGAATGATCGTAAGGGCGATGTGCATGCGGCGTTGGGTAATCAGGAAGAGGCGCGGACAGCGTGGAAGCGCGCCGCCGACGAACTCGGACCCCAATCCCCGAGTCGCGAACTCGCACTGCGTAAATTGCAAACGATCGATTCGTTTGGGAGTGTGAAATGAAGACCTTGCGTTGGCCGAGCGCTGTGACCGCAATCACCGTGGCCGGCCTGCTGGTGGCGATTGCCGGATGCAGCGGCACAAAAAAACCTCAGCCCGCGTCGCTCACGCCACTCACGTCGTCCTTGGCGGCGGCCGTGGCCTGGAAGGCGGATGTCGGACGCTCGCCGAGTGTGGAGTTAGGGGTCGGTCAATTCTCGCCGGCCATCAGTGGCGATACCGTGACCGCCGCTTCGATGTCCGGTGCCGTCACGCGGGTGAACCTTGCCGATGGAAAACAGGTGTGGCGCACCGATGTGGGCGCACCGATTGTGGCGGGCGTGGCTGCTGGCAGTGGCGCATCAAGTGGTTATGTGGCGGTCATCACCAACAAAAATGAACTGGTGGTGATCACGCCGGATGGAAAACTCTCGCAGCGCATCGCCTTGGGCGGTGTTGCACTGGAGATCCCCGCGTTGCTCGGCAACACCGCGGTCGTGCGGCTTGCCGACAATCGCGTTGGCGGTTGGGATGTGGCAAGCGGCACGCGTCGTTGGGTGCTTCAGCGCACCTTACCGCCCTTGGTGCTGCATGCACAGTCGGGGGTGCGCGTGGCGGCCCAACCGCCGGAAGACGTGGCGAGTTCCGTGCTCGGACCCAGCGATGTGCTCGTGAATTTATCGGGCGGGCGCCTGTTATGGTTGGACGCCACCACGGGTGCGGTCCGCTGGGAAGCGCAAGTCGTCACGCCGCGCGGCAGTAATGAAGTGGAACGCATCGTGGATCTTCTGGGCGCACCGGTGGCCGAAGGCCCGGATGTCTGTGTGGCGGCTTATCAGACCGTGGTCTCGTGCTTTGGGGCCGAAAGTGGCCGGCGGTTATGGAGTCGAGAGCTCGTGACGAGCACGCCAGTGGCGGCCGATAACCGGTTTGTCTTTGTCGCCGATGATCAATCCCGCTTGCACGCGTTGTCGCGCAAAGATGGCAGCACGGCCTGGTCGATCGATACCTTTCAGTTGCGTAATCTGATGAGTCCGGTGTCATCCGGTCGTGCGGTCTGGGTGGCCGATCGGTTTGGATTTCTGCATGGACTGGATCGTGAGACCGGCAAATCGGTTGCCCGCCTTGCACTGGATGGGGGCACCATCAGCGGTGCCATTCGCACCACGCGATCCGGTCTTGTGATCCAGACCCAAGGCGGTCAGTTGCTGCTGATTCGCACGGAAGGCTAATCATTGAAATCGAAGCCGGTGGTCGCCCTGGTGGGGCGGCCCAATGTCGGTAAGTCGACGCTCTTTAACCGGCTCACGCGATCCCGCGATGCCCTGGTGGCCGATCTGCCGGGCCTGACCCGGGATCGTCATTACGGTGAAGGGCGGGTTGGGCCGCGTTCCTACCTGGTGGTGGACACGGGCGGCTTTGAACCGGTGGTCAAAGAAGGCATCACTTTCGAGATGGCCAAGCAGACCCGTCAGGCCATCGCCGAATCGGATGTGGTCGTGTTTGTGGTCGATGGCCGCTCCGGTGTGGCCCCGCAGGACTTGCAGATTGCCGATCTGCTGCGCAAGGCGGCCCGCCCGGTGATTCTCGCGGTGAATAAGTTAGAGGGCGTGACCACCGAGGGACGCACGGCCGAGTTCTATGAACTCGGCCTGGGCGATCCTCTGGGCATTTCCTCGGCTCACGGGGACGGCGTCACCGATCTGATGGAGCACGTCCTGGGCAGACTCGGGCCCGAACCGCCCGATGACGACACCGAAGACGACATTGCGGTGAAGGGTTTGCGCGTGGCCATCGTGGGCCGACCCAATGCCGGCAAGTCCACACTGATTAACACCTTGGTGGGCGAAGAGCGGGTCATTGCCTTTGATATGCCGGGCACAACGCGCGATGCGATTTCTATTCCGTTTGAGCGCGAGGGGCGACGTTATCAGTTGATCGATACGGCCGGGTTGCGTCGGCGCGGAAAAGTCTTCGAGGCCGTCGAGAAGTTCTCCGTGATTAAAACCCTGCAGGCCGTTGAGTCCTGCCATGTGGCCATTCTGATGCTCGATGCGCGTCAGGATGTATCGGAACAGGATGCGCACATTGCGGGATTTGTGATGGAAGCGGGCCGCGCATTGGTGGTGGCCGTGAACAAATGGGATGGCTTAGATGTGGTGGCCCGCGATGAAGTCAAGCGGGTCATGGCCCGAAAACTCCAGTTTCTGCATTGGGCCCGTTTCCATTTCATCTCTGCGCTAAAGGGCAATGGCGTGGATACCCTGATGCGTTCCGTGGATGCCGCCTACACGGCCGCGACCTTGAAACTCTCCACCCCAAAAATCACGCGGGCGTTGCGCGAGGCGGTGGAGCACCAGCAGCCGCCCCGCCATGGCCGGTTTCGACCCAAACTGCGGTATGCCCACCAGGGGGGGCAGAACCCGCCCATCATCGTGGTGCATGGCAATGCGCTGGAGTACGTCTCCGATGTCTATAAGCGTTACCTGGAGAGCCGATTCCGCAAGGTCTTCAAGCTTGAGGGCACGCCGCTGCGCATCGAATGGAAGACCTCGACGAATCCCTACAAGCCGCAGGAGTGATTCCTGGCGTTGAAATCGGTATAGTAAATACTCAACTCAGGAGTCCTCCACCATGTCACAAACCAAAGGGCAGGCGTTACAAGACCCGTTTCTGAATCTGCTTCGCAAGGAGCATGTTCCCGTGTCGGTGTATCTCGTTAATGGGATCAAACTGCAGGGGCACGTGGAATCCTTCGACCAATACGTACTCTTATTGCGTAACACCGTTACCCAGATGGTCTACAAGCACGCGATCTCGACCATCGTGCCGGCACGCGCAGTGAATTTCACCGCCGAGGGTGAGTCCAGCTGAGCGATCTTGGTTCCGTATCAACGTCGCTTGACGTTGATTTCTCCCGGCAGCCGCGCACTGTGTTGGTCGCCCTGACCCTCGGTCAGGAACCAGCCCCCGATATCGATGAACTCCAGGCCCTGGCGGTCTCGGCCGGTGCGCGCGTGGTCGCGCTGGTGAGCGCCCGGCGTGACCGGCCTGATCCGGCCTTACTATTGGGCTCTGGAAAGGTCGAGGAACTGCAGCGGACCTGCGCTGAGCACGCTGCCGATCTGGTGATTTTTGACCATCCGCTCTCGCCGGCCCAGCAACGAAACCTGACCAAGCTGTTAAAGCGTCGGGTCATCGATCGCGTCGCGTTGATTCTCGACATCTTTGCCTTGCGCGCCCGCAGCCACGAAGGAAAGCTTCAGGTGGAATTGGCCCAGCTGGATTACCTCTCGGCCCGTTTGGTGCGCGGATGGACCCACTTAGAGCGTCAAAAAGGGGGTATCGGACTGCGCGGCCCGGGTGAAACCCAGCTGGAAACCGACCGGCGGCTGATCGGGCAGCGCGTGAAACAGCTCAAAACCCGGCTTGCGCTGGTGGAGCGGCAGCGAAAAAACCGCAGTCGGCAACGGCATCGCCAGGGGGCTTTCTCGGTGTCCTTGGTGGGCTACACCAATGCGGGCAAATCCACGGTGTTCAATGCGCTCACGCATGCCGGCGTGTATGCCGCCGATCAGTTGTTTGCCACACTGGACACCACCAGCCGACGCGTGTTCCTGGCGCCGGGTGAATTCATGGTGCTGTCGGACACGGTGGGGTTTATTCGCGATCTTCCTCATAGCGTGATCGAGGCCTTTAAGTCCACCTTGCACGAGGCGGCCGATGCCGATGTATTGCTGCACGTGATCGATGCCTCCGACCCGGATCGCGACATCCATCAGCAGGCCGTCGAGGCCGTGCTGCGCGAGGTGGGGGCCGAGGACGTTCCCCGAATCGAGGTTTACAACAAGATCGATCTCGCGGGGCATGCGCCCCGAAGTGAACTGGACCCCTATGGTAGGATCCGACGGGTGTGGATAAGTGCACATCAGGGCCAAGGAATAGATCTTCTGCGGCAGGCGGTGCGTTCCCACATGCCGGCTTTCCCTAATCCCGAACCGTTGATGGGGGCTCTCGGCGATAATTCACCGGTTTCGCAACCTTCGGCACAGTCCCTTCTCTAAGCGCTCATGATTCGACGATTGAAATGGTCAGTTTTTCGGCGGCTTTTTGCCCTTGGCGACCCCCGTTGGGGCGGTTCGGGTTCATCGCCCAAAGGTGCTTCGGACGGCGACTCGGGGCGTAATGGCGATCCTCGTAATCAAGAGGCGGGCGAGCCGCGCAACGAGCCGAAGTCCGAGCCGAAGAATGACCCCCCGCGTCCGGCGCCTAAAGGCGGCGGAAACGAGCCGCCCGATCTCGATGAGGTCTGGCGTGACTTTAATCGTCGGTTAAGCGGCATGTTCGGAGGCAAGGGCGGCCGCGGAACGGGCGGTGGTTTTGGTGGCGGTGGTCGCCGTGGTGGTCCGGGCGGCAACTCTGGTGGCGGTGGCTTTAAGCCCCCTGCGATCAAAACGGGATCGGCCGTGGGTTTTGTGGCCCTGGGTGGCGTGTTGTTGTGGCTGGCCACGGGCTTTTACATCGTTCAGGAAGGCCAGTCCTCGCTTGTGCTGCGCTTTGGTGAATACCGCACCACCGGAGGGGCTGGTTTTCAGTGGCGCCTGCCGTATCCGTTTGAGTCCCACGAGATCGTGAATCTCTCCCAGATCCGTCAAATCACGGTGGGAGTGCGCGGCGGCCCGACCAGTCGTAGCCGGGACTCGCTGATGCTCACCAAAGACGAAAACATGGTGGATCTGCAATTTGCGGTCCAGTATCGGATCGGGGATCCCAAGGAATACCTATTCAATAACGTGGCCACCGATGACATCGTGGTCCAGGCGGCGGAGACCGTCATGCGCGAGATCGTGGGCCGCAGCATGAGTGATACCGTGCTCTACGAAAACAAAGAAGGCATCGCGCGCGAGGCACTGACCGCCATTCAGGCCATTGCCGATCGTTACGGATCGGGATTGGCGATTGTGGATGTGACCATTCAGAACGCGCAGCCACCGGAAGAAGTGCAGGCGGCTTTCAGTGATGCTATCAAGGCGGGTCAGGATGCGGAGCGACTGAAAAACGAGGGTCAGGCGTATGCGAACGACGTGATTCCCCGCGCCCGTGGCTCCGCAGAACGGTTGATACAAGAAGCCGAAGGCTACAAAGAGCGCGTGATCGCCACCGCCCAGGGTGATGCGGATCGGTTCCGGAAAATTGTTGTGGAGTACAACAAGGCGCCCGCGGTGACCCGTGAGCGTATGTATCTGGAAGCCATGCAACAGGTGTTCACCAATGTCAGCAAGGTGATGGTGGACTCCAAGTCCAACAGTAATCTGTTGTACCTGCCGCTTGATAAGTTGGTGCAGCAGTCGGCCGCCACGGCCGCGCCCGGTGCTGCTAATCCCACGACGGGATCGTCGGGGACGACCTCTGGCAGTGCATCGTCCAGCGGTGCTGCATCCGTGGCCCCCGCCGAGTCGGTGCCGAGCACCCCACCGGCCTCCAGTCTGCGTGATCGTTTACGGGAGGCGCGTTGATGAATAAATTATTGACCGCAATCACCGGACTGGTCATTGCCGTGCTCGTGGCCGGATCCTGCATCTATGTGGTGGATCAACGGCAGTACGCCATCGTGTTTGCGCTCGGTGAGATCAAAGAAGTGGTGAACAAGCCGGGGCTTTACTTCAAGCTTCCGCCGCCATTCCAAAACGTGGTCTATGTCGAAAAACGGATCCTGACCATCGACACGCCGGAGATCGATCGGTTCATCACCAGCGAAAAGCAAAACGTGTTGGTGGACACCTATGTGAAGTGGCGCGTGATCGATCCCAAGGAATACTGGGTGTCGGTGGCCGGTCGTCCGGCCGGCGCGGCAGACCGGATCTCACGCAGTCTTCGTGACGCGTTAAATAATGAAATCGCCAAGCGCACGGTCAATGAGGTGATCTCGGCGTCGCGCGAACAGGTGATGACGGGCATTCGTGATCGGGTCAATGCGGACGCCAAACGCTTGGGCGTGGAGGTGGTCGACGTGCGCATCAAGCGCGTGGATCTGGCCGATGAGATCCGTGACTCCGTGTTTCGCCGGATGGAGTCCGAGCGTAAGGCGATTGCTAATGAGCGGCGTTCCTCGGGCGCTGCCGAATCGGAAAAGATCCGTGCCAATGCGGATCGTCAGCGCGAAGTGCTCCTGGCCCAGGCCTACCGCCGCGCACAGAGCATCATGGGTGATGGTGATGCCCGATCCACGTCCCTGTATGCCGCCTCGTTTGGACAGAATCCAGAATTCGCATCGTTTTATCGCAGCCTGCAGGCTTATCGGGAGAGCTTTAAGAGCAAGTCCGATGTCATCGTGGCCGATCCGCAGTCTGACTTTTTCCGGTATTTCCGGTCGTCCGGTGCGCGTGGCGGTTCGGGGGCAAATAGCGCGGGCGCCAAGTAAGGCCAGGCGAGACCTCCATGCCGGCCTGGCTTCTTCCTGACCACATTGCGGACATCCTGCCGCCGGATGCACAGCGGCTGGAATCCATTCGCCGTCGATTGCTCGATCTGTACGCCCGCTATGGCTATGATCTGGTGCAGCCACCGATGGTCGAGCATGTCGAGTCCTTGCTGACCGATTCGGCGCGTGATCTGGATCTGCGCACGTTCAAAGTGGTGGATCAGTCCAGTGGTCGTTTGTTGGGCCTGCGTGCGGACATCACGCCGCAGGTTGCCCGCATTGATGCCCATCAGATTCAACATGAGGGCGTGACACGTCTTTGTTACGCGGGCTCTGTGCTGCATGCACAGCCGGCCGGATTATTGTCCTCGCGTGAGCCGGTGCAGGTGGGCTGCGAACTCTTTGGTCACGCCGGTGTGGAGGCAGATCTAGAGGTGCAGGAGCTTGCCTTGGCCTCGCTTGACGGCGTGGGCATTCAGCGCGTTCGCCTGGATCTCTCGCACCGTGGCATTTTTCTGGCGCTGCGTGATCACGATCTGGCACTGGAAGTGATTGAAAACGATGTGTTGGCCGCGTTACAGGCCAAGGACCGGGTGCGATTGACCAGTGTCGTGGGTTCGTTGTCGCGCACCACAGCCGAGGCATTGTTGGCGCTGCTTGATCTTTACGGCCCCGCGAGCGGCGCCCATAACGTGATCGAAAAGGCGCGCGCGGTGTTGCCTGCGTTGACACCCATTACGCAGGCGTTGGATCGTCTGCAGGCGGTGGCCAATTCCGCCATGTTCTCGGAGTACCCGCAGTGCGTGCTGACCGTCGATTTTGCGGATCTGCGTGGTTATCGTTATCACAACGGTGTGATGTTCTCGATTTATTTTGACGGACTGCCCAATGCGGTCGTGCGTGGTGGCCGTTACGATGGCGTGGGTCAGGTCTTTGGCCGCGCGCGACCTGCCACCGGATTCAGTCTGGAGCTGCGTGAAATTCTGGAGATCACGGCCGACGGACAGGCGCGTGGGCCGGAGGCGGTTGCCCCCGTGGCGGCCCCCTGGCGTGACGATGCCCGCTTACGTGCGGCCATCAGCGCCTTGCGCCAGCAAGGCCAGGCGGTTGTGCGCCTTCCTGATGCAGAATTGGAGTCTTGGTCGGGCAAAAAACTCGTTGAAAAATCCGGCGCTTGGCAGATTGGATAACTAAATGGCAGGTGATTCAAAAGGGCGGCAGGGCAGGAATGTCGTCGTGATCGGCACCCAGTGGGGTGACGAAGGCAAGGGCAAGATTGTCGACTGGTTGACCGAGCAGGTCAGCGGCGTGGTGCGATTCCAAGGGGGCCACAATGCGGGCCACACCCTGGTGGTCAATGGAAAAAAAACCATTCTGCGGCTCATCCCCTCCGGAATTCTTCATCCCAAGGTCACCTGTTATATCGGCAATGGCGTGGTGCTCTCGCCATCGGCCTTGTTAAGCGAAATCGATGAACTCCAGGCCGGTGGTGTGAATGTCGAGTCGCGCCTCAAAATCAGTCTAGCCTGTCCATTGATCCTGCCGTATCACGTGGCCCTGGATCAGGCCCGCGAGGCGGCCAAGGGCGATGCCAAGATCGGCACTACCGGGCGTGGGATTGGACCGGCCTACGAAGATAAAGTGGCCCGTCGTGCCATTCGTTTGTTGGACCTCACGCAGCCATCGGGTTTGAAAACCAAGCTGGCCGACGTTATGACCTTGCATAACTTCGTGCTCGAGCATCACTTAAAAGCGCCGCCGATTCCCGTCGATCAGGTCTACCAGGACCTGATGGCGATGGCACCGCGCTTATTGAAGATGTCCGCCGACGTGCCGCAACTGTTGTATGAAGTTGGACAGCGCGGGGAGAATCTGTTGTTCGAAGGCGCGCAGGGATCGCTATTGGATATCGATCACGGCACCTATCCGTATGTCACCAGCAGTAACTGCGTGGCCGGTGCCGCCGGTGCCGGCGCGGGCGTGGGGCCATCGAAACTCCACTATGTGTTGGGCATCACCAAGGCCTATGCCACGCGTGTGGGCAGTGGACCGTTTCCCACCGAACAGGTCAATGAGATCGGCCAGGGATTGGCCAAACGTGGTAATGAGTTTGGATCGGTGACGGGTCGGCCGCGCCGCTGCGGTTGGTTCGATGCGGCGGCCTTGCGTCGCTCCATGCAGATCAACGGCGTGAGCGGACTGTGCATCACCAAACTGGATGTCATGGATGGCATGTCGGAAGTAAGACTTGGTGTGGGCTACGACACCCCCGGGGGCCGCTTTGATGTGCTGCCGTTTGGCGCGGATGCCGTCGCCCAGTGCACACCGATCTATGAAACCATGCCCGGCTGGTCGGGCAGCACGCAGGGCGTGCGTCAGTGGGCTGACCTGCCGCCGCAGGCGCAGCGCTACTTGAACCGACTCTCGGAAGTGGTGGGGGCACCGATTGCGATGGTGTCCACCGGCGCGGATCGGGACGACACGATCTTATTGGATCATCCGTTTGGGAATTAAGCGGCGGGGGTCTGTCTTGTGCATGCACCGGATCGCCGGTGAGCATGATGCAGATGGTGCCCAGAAGAGGACTCGAACCTCCACAGTGTTGCCACCGCTAGGACCTGAACCTAGTGCGTCTACCAATTCCGCCATCTGGGCAAATCAGCCGAGTACTTTAGCTGGAATCACTTAATTGTCAAAACGTCACCGCTCCACGCCTGCATCACGGCCCACATCGGTGGCCGCGGCCGGCTCGGCCACGGGCCCGGCGGGTGGGTTCTATGGCCGTGTGATCGGACATCGCGACGGATTCGGATTCATTCGTCCGGATACCGGCGGCGATGATGTGTTTGTCTCGCCGAAAGAAATGCTCAAGGCCATGCACGGGGATCGGGTGAACGCTAAAGTGATTGGCACGGATCGTCGTGGCCGGCCCGAGGCCACCATTCTCGAAGTCATTGAGCATGCGAACCGTTTGTTGGTGGGGCGTCTGGTCAACGAGCGCGGCATTCTGCTGGTGGTGCCCGAGGATCAGCGCATCAAGCACGACGTGATTGTGGCACCGAGCGACACCATGGGGGCCGATCCCGGTCAGGTGGTATCGATTGAAATCATTGATCCGCCCACGCGGTATACGCCGCCCGTTGGGCGTGTGGTCGAAGTCCTGGGCGGTGTGGATGACCCCGGGATGGAGATCGAGATTGCGGTGCGCAAGTTCGATGTGCCCCATGCGTTTTCCGATGATGCATTGGCCTTGGCCAAGAAGCTTCCCGATGCCGTGCGTCCAAAGGATTTAAAAGATCGCATCGATCTGCGCGATGTGCCGTTCATGACTATCGATGGTGAGGATGCGCGGGATTTTGACGACGCGGTGTATGCCGAACCGATGGCGGGCAAAGGG
This sequence comes from Burkholderiaceae bacterium, assembly GCA_049421125.1. GTDB lineage: Bacteria > Pseudomonadota > Gammaproteobacteria > Burkholderiales > Burkholderiaceae_A > Lacustribacter. Next base: position 5,543 of record JBMSML010000024.1, on the reverse strand, counting down.
TGGCGACTGCTGGTGGCCATTGCCGATGTGAGTCACTACGTGGATAGCGGTGACGCCCTGGATCGCGATGCATTTTCCCGAAGCACCTCGGTGTATTTCCCGCGCCGGGTGATACCGATGCTGCCCGAGAAACTCTCCAACGGCCTGTGTTCCTTAAACCCGCATGTGGACCGATTGGCCTTGGTGTGCGACATGGTGGTCACCACCGATGGAGAGGTCAAGGCCTATCAGTTCTATGACGGTGTGATCTGTTCTGCCCAGCGGTTGACCTATACCCGCGCCTGGGCGGCGATGTGCGATCCTTTATCCGAAGATGCCCTGCAGTTGGGGCCATTGGCCCAGACCTTGGGGCATCTGGAGGAAGTGTTTCGGACCTTGTTGGCGGCCCGCGAGGCCCGCGGTGCGATCGATTTTGATTCGGTGGAAACCTTCATGCAGTTCGATGCCAATGGCCGGATCGAGCGAATTCTGCCGCGTGTGCGCAATGATGCCCATCGTCTAATCGAGGAGTGCATGCTGGCGGCCAACACCTGTGCCGCAGATATTTTTAAGCGGGCCAAACGCCATAGTCTGTATCGGGTGCACGAAGGCCCCACACCGGAGCGGTTGCGTGCCCTGCGTGATTTTCTGAAGGTGCAAGGGTTGAAACTTGACGGTGGTGATGCGCCTCAGCCATCGGACTACGCCCGGCTCGCCAAGGAAATTCGTGCGCGACCAGACTCCCGGCTGATCCAGTCCCTGTTGCTGCGCAGTATGCAGCAGGCGATTTACACACCGGACAATTCCGGGCACTTTGGGCTGTCGTACGAGGCTTATGCACATTTCACATCCCCGATTCGTCGCTACCCGGACTTGTTGGTGCATCGGGTGATCAAGACGATTGTCCGCAATCAAGGCCACTATGTGCCGGCGTACGGCGACATGGGCCACGATGATCCCCTGCAGCGTTGGCGCAACATTGGGGATCATTGTTCGGCGGCGGAGCGTCGCGCGGATGAAGCCAGCCGCGATGTGGAGGCGTGGCTGAAGTGTCAGTACATGAAATCCCGTGTGGGTGAGCAGCTGCGGGGCACCGTGACCGGAGTGGCGCCGTTTGGCCTGTTCATCACACTCGATGCGCTCTACGTGGAAGGCATGGTGCATGTCTCCGAGCTCGGCGCCGAATACTTTCAACACAACGACGTACTGCATGAACTGCGCGGGGAGCGAACCGGGCGACGGTTCCGGCTCTACGACAGTCTGGTGGTGCAGGTGGCCCGGGTCGACCTTGATGCGCGACGCATCGAGTTTCAGTTGGTCCCCAGCATGATTCGCGCTACCCGTGCCAGCAAATCGGTGGATCGGGATCAGGAGTTTCATTTGCCGTCTGATGAAGAGGCGTCTGAATTGGACATGCCTCGGTGGTTGGCCGAGGCCTTGGCCGAGCGCGGATCCAGTGGAAAAAGGACGGGCAAGAAGAAAACAGCGCACGGCGCCAAGGCCTCACGCCGTGCGGCGGCCGAGCCGACACCTTCGGGGGACATCGCCGATGCGAACAAGGTGGCGACATCGGCCAAGGCGACCAAGGTGACGAAATCGGGCAAGCACGCGAAGCGTGCCAAACACGCCAAACACGCGGCCACCGCACGACAGCCGGCCGCGCGTGCGGGTAAGTCGCGCAAGCGTCGTCGTTAATCTGTGACGTGATGCTGAATCGATGAGCCACGATCCGAAAGAGATATGCCTGTTGGGATTTCATGCGGTGCGTGCACGACTGCGTGCGGCCCCTCAGACCATCTCGCGCATCGTGTTCGATGGTCAGCGCAAAGACAGCCGTCTCAATGGGTTGTTAAAGCTCGCCGAACAGGCCGGGATTAAGTCGGTCTCGGAGTCCACCTTGGTGATGGACCGGCTCGCCAAACAGCAGCGTCACCAGGGCGTGCTGGCATTTGCCCAACGGCGTGAGCAACCCGACTCACTCTCCGATTTACTGGAACAGATGGAGGGCTTGAAGTCGGCCGAACAGTGGTTGGTGGTGTTGGATGGGGTGACCGATCCTCATAATCTGGGCGCTATTTTGCGAAGTGCCGATGGTGCGGGCGCAGCCGGTGTGATTGCGCCGCGGGATAAATCCGCGCCTTTGAATGACGTGGCCGCGCGTGTGTCGGCGGGCGCCTCGGATCACTTGTCCTATGTGCAGGTCACCAATCTCGCGCGGGCGATCGAGGAGCTGCAGCAGGCCGACTACCAGGTGATTGGCCTGGCCGGCGAAGCCGATAAATCCATCTACGCCACGGATCTCACCGGCCGGATTGCCCTGGTGTTTGGGGCTGAAGGCGAGGGCATGCGTCGGCTCACGCGTGAGCGTTGCGATGTGTTGGTCAGGCTGCCGATGCAGGGTTCGGTGGAGAGTCTTAACGTGTCGGTTGCCTGCGGCGTGGTGTGTTACGAGGCGCTTCGGCAGCGCATGTCACGTTGAAAGTCTGCTCAGGGTTCGGACTAGCGCTAAACCGCATCTCGATCTTTTCCGTTATTAGAGCGATGAGCCTAAAAGAAATCTTTAAATGGGTGTTGGGCGTGTGGGCACTGCACGGCACGGTCGCAGTCGCTGGTGACCTGCACTCGTCCGGGTTTTTCTATGATGTTCATTACTATCGTTACTCTGAGCCAGGATTCATGACTGAAAATTCCCGGCTCCCAGCGATTAGCGTCGGATTTCGAGACGAATCCGCGCTTCGGCAGCCGGACGAGCACCGCGTGTTTGCTGGTACGCTTGAAGCGTCCCTCGGGCCAATTCGATACAGGGGTTCGGGCGAGAGGAACTCTGCGTTTTACAAATTTCTGGCGGAGCTTTACTACCCGGTATATAAAGACGCTTACCTGGTGTACGTTGGACTGGGGTATCGAATGTTATTTGATAATCTGGGTCCCGGAGTCACCACCACCGGGGCGGGTGGCTACGATCGACTGTCGCAATACGTCTATATCCCCATTGGGGTGTTCTCACGACTGGATGACGGATCGGGTTTAAAGGCGCAGTTAAACCTGTTAGCGCGTGGCCGTCAGAAATCATTCTTTACCCAGATCGCGGGCTACGGTAACGACCCGGAGAACGATCAAAAGACCGGTTACGGACTTGAATTTTCTTACACGACTCCGGATGGCGGGTGGGAGGTGTACGCACGTCACTGGGGGATTAGGAACTCCAGTCAGGCTAGTGTTTATCAGTCCGATGGAACGCAGTCCGGTACCGCTATTGAGCCTGAGAATACGACCACCGAGGTGGGTGTTCGATTCGCGTTTTAATAGGCCTTGGGCGACATCATCCGAACTTAGGGACGCTTACTGCGATGCCGAAATTCCCAGGGCGGTTCAGGATAAAGCGCCGGATTGCCTTTGGCGGATAACCCGGCCCACAGCCCCCGACGAGCCTCACGCGCTTCCTTCTCAGCGCGTCCATAGTCCATCTGCATGACCTCGTTTAAATCCTGTCGATAGCGTGTGAAAAACCAGGCAAGGCCTCGCGTGATCTGCTCGTGTCCGACATCCCGATCGCCGGCGCGCACGTTGGCAACCCAGCGGTGGTAAGGATCGACCTTGATCGGTTCCAGGGTGAGCGGGCCGGACGATAACAATTCTACTAACGAGTCTTTTGCTTTTTGGGCATAGGGTTGGGATTTCTCCGGCGCGTCGATGCCGGCGATGCGCACGCGAACCACACTGCCATTAGCGGCGTTGAGATTAAAAGAGTCCCCGTCAAAGACCTCCGCGATTCGGTAAGGCCCCGCCGGTGGTTTGCCTGTATCGCCCGAGCAACCGGCGATCAGCAGTGCGGTGATGCCCCACAGAGCGAGCAGCGCGCGGCGGCGCCGATCCATCCCGGTCATGTCGAATTAGCCCGGGGCTTGGAGTGCCTCGGCCAGCGTGAGCACGGCGGCGGCGTACATGAAGCTGCGGTTGTACTGGGTGATGACAAAAAAATTGTGGGTGGCAAACCAGTAGGCCACGTTGTCGTCTTCTTCCGGAAGGTCGATCAGGCTGGCGCGTGTCCATGGCGGCAGACGCGAACTGGCCTGGGCGATGCCAGCGGCTTGAATCTCGGCCACGGTGTGGAGGGGCGTAAGACTAGGGGCCACAAATTCCGCGGGGCGGGCGGACGGCGCGATCACGGCTTCGACATGACTGGGATCATCGGGCCTCCAGCCGTGCACCTTTAAGAAATTTCCAACCGATGCGATCGCATCATGGGGATTGTTGAACAGGTCGGCGCGCTCCTTTGTGGCGTATCCGATGGCGTAGCTGCGCCAACTGCTAGGCATGAATTGCGGCAATCCCATGGCCCCGGCAAACGATCCCTTGATATTTTTTAGATCGAGTACACCTTGACGTCCCATGATCAGCAGGGCTTCCAGTTCTTGTCGAAAAAAATCATGACGCCGTGGGGAGTCAAAGGCCAGTGTGGCCAAGGTCTCCAGCACCGGATAGCGGCCCATGAATTTTCCGTATTTGGTTTCCACGCCGATGATGCTCGCGATCACGGTGGCCGGCACGCCGGAGGTCTTCTGGACCGCGTCAAACACGTCGCGGTGTTCGCGCAGAAACGCACGGCCGTCGTCGATTCGAGCGGCATCGGCATGTTGCGAGCGGTACCGCGCCCACGAGCGTTTGCGCACTGGCTCACCAGGTTTCGGGGGCGGTGGATTCATCAGGCTCACGGCGCGGGGTTGCGCGCCGGCATCGCGAAACTGATCCTCGATCCAGGATCGCGCAATCGCGTGGCGCTCGGCGACATCGGTAATAAAGGCCTGTACGTCGCTGCGACCCAGCCAACCAAACCGCATGCCGTCAGCGATGATCTCGGCGTAGGGGTCGGTCGCACTGGCCGGGGCGGCACGTTGTGCCCAGCCCGATGTCAGCGGCACCAGCCCCAGGGCGAGTCCGGATGTGCCGGCCAGCACCAGCTGGCGGCGACGGTGGCGAGGGGCTTTGGGGTACAGCATGAGCAGGTGCGGGGCCTTGGGGCAAGGAGATAACTCGAGAATTGTCGCATTAGAATGACGCCATAGGCCGTTTGTCCAAACCGGTGCGCGCTGGCGACGCCGAGAAAACGCCCAGTGACCGCAGGGAGATTAACAACAACATGAGAATCCTGGTTCCCGTAAAACGCGTCGTGGACTACAACGTCAAGGTACGCGTCAAGGCCGATGGGTCGGATGTGGACATCGCCAACGTCAAAATGTCCATGAACCCGTTCGATGAAATCGCCATTGAGGAAGCAACCCGACTAAAAGAATCCGGGGTGGCCACCGAGATCGTTGCCGTCACCTGTGGGGCCACGGCCGCTCAGGATGTGTTACGGACCGCCATGGCGATTGGTGCCGATCGCGGCATTCATGTGGTCTGCGAGGTACCCTTGGAGCCGCTGGCGGTCGCCAAGATTCTGAAGTCGGTGGCTGAAAAGGAATCGGCGCAACTTGTGATCATGGGCAAGCAGGCCATCGATGACGACGCCAATCAAACCGGTCAGATGCTTTCCGCGCTCTGGGGAGTGCCGCAGGCCACCT
>JBMSML010000023.1:0-17998 GCA_049421125.1 Burkholderiaceae bacterium | reverse complement strand
ATCAACGATTCTCCGAGTCACTCACACGACAACGCAATACCGAAATTATTGTGCTCGGCCCGGATGGTGACATCCGCCTACTCGGGCCTGGCCTGACGGGTTCCGACATGACCACGCTGGCCAGCGTGGTCGCCGCGCAGTCCGGCAAGTCCGGCTGGGTGCGAGAGACCTGGGCAGATGGCGAATCCTATCTGGTCGGATTCACCCGTAATCCAGGCTATGGGCATGGTCACCAACTTGGGTGGGTCACCTTGGCGCGCGTGCCCACGCGCCAAGCCGCGCCCCTCTGGCACTCTTCCATCATCAGTGTGTGGCTGCTGATTGCGGTTGCGATGGGCATTTTTCTCGTGGCGATTCATCGCCTGCTTACCCAGACGCTCCGGCCCATTGAAATGCTAATCCGAATGATTCGTACCGTGGCCCGAAATGGTGGGCGTGTCCAACCCGAGCCCGATACACCACATGAATTCGTTATGTTATCGCAGGCCACCAATCAATTGATCGCGGCAATGGAAGCGCGACAGGCGGCCGATCAGGCCAAGTCTCAGTTTCTGGCCGATATGAGCCATGAGATTCGAACGCCCCTGCATGGGCTGATAGGCTACGCGGAGCTACTGAAGAACCGCCTACATACCGCGCGCGATCAAGACGACATTCGCCAGATTATTTTGTGTGCGCGAGATCTGACCGAGATTGTGAATGACTTGTTGGATCTCTCCGCAATTGAGGAGCATCGGCTCCAATTCGTGCATCAACCCCTTCAGCTTCAAGAGCTGGTGGAGTTTAATGTCAAATTATTTGAGCCACTGGCTCACGAGAAGGCGCTTGTATTTTCGGTTCGGACCGAGATTTCGAATGCGCCCTACATCATGGGTGACCGGCTTCGATTGGGTCAGATCCTGAAAAATCTGCTGTCTAACGCCATTAAATTTACGGAGCGTGGGCGCGTAGATGTCCGAGTCTGTGTCACCATGATTCCAATCCCGTCCGGCTCGCCATCGCCCACCTCCGAGGTCGCCGTGACGCGTGCGGCGCCAACCCCACCGGAATCCGTTAGCGCCATGCTCACCATCACGGTAGAAGACACCGGTATCGGACTGAGTCAAACACAGCAGGAACTGATCTTTGGTCGATTCCAACAAGCCGCTCCCGATACCCGTGTGCGTTTCGGCGGCAGCGGTCTCGGACTCTCGGTATGCCGTGCATTAGTCCATGCCATGGGTGGTCGATTGGCGCTGGAATCCGCGCTGCATCAGGGCACGCGCATCTGCATCGATATTCCGGTGGCGCCCGCCCTGCCCATGGACAACCATCGCAGTTCCGCAACACCGTCATTACCCATCTCGGATTCCGGCACACGACTGCGAATTCTGGTGGTCGATGACGTCGCCACCAATCGTCAATTGTTAACGCGCTGGCTGGACACGCGTGGTCATCATGTGGACGACGCGAGTACCGGAGCCGAAGCGCTCGGGCGGGTGGCCTCATCCACCTATGATCTAATCTTGATGGACATTGATCTCCCCGATCTCAGCGGCCGGGAGATCACGCGCACCATTCGGGACTCCTCGTACACATCCGCTCGTTCGCGCATCTTTGCTGTTTCGGGTCATGCATTTGCCCATGACATTACCGCCTCTATGGCGGCAGGATTTGACGGCCATTTCAGTAAACCGCTCAACTTTGACGAACTATCGCAGGCACTGTCGATGATCACATCGGTGGACGGTTCCGGGCCAATCGAAACACCCGCGGATCATCGTAAAAATCCGGACACTCATTGGCCGCATCCCATCCGGGTATCCCCATCACCGGAATAGGGAGAAAAGGTCGTGGTGCCAGGCCCATGTCCACCTGCCTGGCGAGCAAGGGGTCGAGCCACGCCCAGTCCGCACGCTCCGCGGTCATGATCAGGCCATGGGCGGTGATCGCCTTATACGGCCGACCAAGTTTTTCGATTAAGGCATGGCCAAATACGCGCGGATACCATCCATGAAACCATATGGATCGATCGTGAAGAAATAAGCCAGACCAATCGTGGGTGCGCAGAGCAATACGGCAGCGCTCGGCCTGGGCCGGCGTTGACGCCACCAGCACGAGCAGGTTCTCATCCCATAGGGTCGCGGCATCCCGCACCTGTCCGCGGCGTGATGGATCCGTCTGTTGTGCAAGCGCCTGCGCCTGAGCACGATTGAGTGCTGCTTTTGTAAGCGGACAGTGCAGCCACATCAGGGCGTTATAACGATCGTGGGCATTATCCCGTGTCGGCACGCCACCGGTCGATGCGATCCAGGCCTCGTACGGCACTCCAACAGGAAGTTCCGACTGGGCCACGAAGTGCAGCCGGTGTCCCGTTCCGGTGACCAGACCACGCCGACTCGCCTCCTCGGTCAGAATCCGAAGCAATGCGGCGAACGGTGCGGTTTCCAGCAGTTCGAGAAGTGCCGCGTCAAATGCTGCGCGCCAATCGGTGCGACGATCCTCAGGCCTGCACAAGCCCTTGAAAACTCCATGACAGACGCTCTCCCGCCGCGAGCGGCACGATCTGGCCTTCTGCGAATGGGAGGGATTCCTCGACGGTTTGCTCCGATTTCCAGAGCATGATTTTTTCCTTATTCCGCGGCAAACAATAGAAATCAGCGCCATAAAAGCTGGCAAACCCCTCGAGCTTGTCGAGCGCTCCCGCCGACTCAAACGCCCTCGCGTAAAGCTCCAGAGCGTAGGGCGCTGAAAAGCATCCGGCACAGCCGCAGCCGGCCTCCTTCTTGGAGCGTTCATGTGGCGCGCTGTCCGTACCCAGAAAAAACCGGGGGTTGCCACTGATCGCGGCCTTCATCAACGCCTGGCGATGCTGTTCACGCTTTAATATCGGCAGGCAATACCAGTGCGGCCGCAATCCGCCCTCAAATAACGCATTACGACTGTACAGCAGGTGTTGCGGCGTGATCGTGGCCGCGATCGGACCGTCCGCGTCGCGCACATAATCCACCGCCTGGCCGGTCGTAATATGTTCAAACACGATGCGCAATTCTGGAAAATCACAGCGCAGAGGTGCGAGCACCTGCTCAATAAATACGGCTTCGCGGTCGAACACATCCACCTCCCGCGTCGTGACCTCACCATGAATGCACAAGGGCAGTCCAACACGTTGCATCGCCTCCAGCGCCGCACTGCACTTTCGGATATCCGTTACACCACTGTCCGAATGGGTGGTCGCCCCCGCAGGATAGAGTTTTACCGCCGTCACCGCTTGCGTCTCGGCTGCGCGCGCAATTTCTTCCGCGGGCGTGTTGTCCGTAAGGTAGAGGGCCATCAGGGGCTCAAACGTATACCCCTGTTCGTTAAGGTGCTCGGGCACCAATGCACGAATGCGTTGGCCGTAGTCCTGCGCCTGCTGCACCGTGGTCACGGGCGGACGAAGATTCGGCATCACGATGGCCCGTGCAAACTGCCGTACCGTATAGGGCAACACGGAGGCTAAGGCCTTGCCATCACGCAAGTGCAAATGCCAGTCGTCGGGGCGGGTCAGAATCAGTTGTTCCACAAGTCCGTCTGTCGGTTTTACATCACTACGATGGCACGGTAATCATTCACATTCGTGCGCGTGGGACCAGTGGTAATCACATCCCCCAGTGGTTCAAACAAGCCCAGTCCATCGTTATTATCCAACAGTGCGCGCAGCGCTAGGCCGTATGAGGTTGCGCGCGCCACGGTATCTGCCAAGACCAATGCGCCCGCATGAGGACTCACGCCGTCAATGCCGTCGGTATCTGCCGCGATCGCCGCGACGCGATCGGCCACGCCCAACTCATGGAGCGCCAACGCCAGAGCAAGCAGAAATTCCACGCAGCGCCCACCACGACCGTTGCCTTTCACGGTGACGGTGCACTCCCCTCCCGAGATGAGCACCACCGGCAACGGCAGTCCGGTGGACCCAAACACGGCGAGTTCTCGCACCCATGACGCGTAGACCTGAGCCACATCACGCGCCTCACCCGTTACCGAATCCCCTAGAAAGATCGGTCGAATTCCCGCCGCTGAAAATACCTCGGCCGCGGCCATGAGACTCGAACGGGCCGTGGCGATCAACGAGGTCGTGGCGTGCGCCAGGCGATGATCCCCGGGCTTCGGGGTCTCGGGCGCGTCGCCACGCGCGCCGGCAGCGAGGTGGGCCTCGATCGATGGCGCCGCCGACACATTCCATCGCCGTAACACCGCTATTGCATCAGCATAAGTGGAGGGGTCCGGAGAACACGGCCCCGACGCAATCGCCGAAGGATCATCGCCGACCACATCCGAAATCACCAGCGCCGTCACCGGCGCACGACTGGCCAGCGCCAGATGCCCTCCTTGAATTTTGGAGAGATGCTTGCGCACCACATTCATATCCGTAATCGGTGCACCTGACTTTAACAATCCCTGGGTCAACGCCTTTAAGTCCGCCATGCTCACGCCATCGACCGGCAGGGCCAACAGACTGGACCCGCCACCCGAGACCAGGACGATCAATTGATCGTCGGGCGTCAGGGATCGCACCTGCTCGAGAATCTCTGATGCCGCCTGCTCGCCCGCCTGATCCGGCACCGGATGACCGGCTTCGATGCAACGGATTCGGGCCAAGGGGCATCCGTGGGCATAACGTGTGATCACCATCCCCGACAAGGCTTGGTCCTGTGGCCAGACGGACTCGACCGCCGCCGCCATACTGGCCGCCGCTTTCCCCGCTCCCACCACCAAGGTTCTGCCCCCCCGAGGCGGCGCAGGCAAATGCGAGGCCACGATCTTCAGCGGGTCTGCCGCACCGACGGCCGCGTCAAAACTTCGACGCAACAACGTCGACAAGGCATCACGATTCAACGGCATGGATCCTGCACTCATCGACGCCGCCTCGCCAGATCAACGCCCATCGGTCGCCACCGCATGGGCAATGGCCTTGCCCACCTCCACCGTGGTGGCCGATCCCCCGAGATCACGGGTCTTCGGCCCCGACTGCAACACGGTTTCAATCGCGTTCAAGATGGCATCGTGGGCCTGAGGAAACCCCAGAAAATCCAACATGAGGGCAGCCGACCAGATCTGGGCAATCGGATTGGCAATGCCTTTGCCTGCAATGTCGGGGGCCGAACCGTGCACCGGCTCAAATAAAGACGGAAATTGGCGCTCAGGGTTCAAATTGGCCGATGGCGCAATGCCAATCGTGCCGGTACATGCCGGACCGAGATCCGACAAGATGTCGCCAAATAAATTACTGGCGACCACCACATCAAACCAGTCCGGATGCAGCACAAAGTTCGCCGTCAGGATATCAATGTGATACTTGTCCACTCGAACATCCGGATATCGGTCGGCCATTTCCTGGACGCGTTGATCCCACCAGGGCATGGTGATCGCGATCCCATTGGATTTCGTGGCCGATGTCAGATGTTTTTTAGGACGACGCTGGGCCAGTTCAAATGCGAACTTAAGAATACGTTCGGTTCCAAACCGGCTCATCACCGTCTCCTGCACGGCCACCTCACGCACTGTGCCGGGAAACATAATGCCGCCAATCGACGAATATTCCCCTTCGGTGTTCTCACGCACAACAAAAAAATCGATATCGCCGGGTTTACGATCCGCCAATGGTGAACGAACCCCGGGCATCAGGCGCACGGGTCGCAGATTTACATACTGGTCAAAATCACGACGGAACTTTAAGAGCGATCCCCATAAAGAAATATGGTCCGGTACAGTCGCGGGCCAGCCCACGGCGCCAAAGAAGATGGCGTCATAGCCACCTAACCGTTCCTTCCAGTCTGCCGGCATCATGTCGCCATGCTGGGCATAGTATGCACAGGACGCAAAATCAAAATGATCTATCGTTAATGAAATGCCGAAGCGGCGGGCCGCCTCATCGAGAACGCGCAACCCCTCGGGCATCACTTCCGTGCCAATGCCATCTCCAGGAATTGCGGCGATGCGAGCGGTGGTCATGAGCGGCGAAATACCAATGGACTAGTGGCTGAGGATCTTGGATAAAAATTCTTGTGCGCGCGGACTGCGTGGCGCCCCAAAGAACTCGTCTTTGCTGCAATCCTCCACTATCTTTCCTGCGTCCATAAAGATGACACGATCCGAAACCTTGCGCGCGAATCCCATCTCGTGGGTCACCACCATCATGGTCATTCCCTCTTTGGCCAGGGCCACCATGACGTCCAACACCTCATTGACCATCTCCGGGTCCAGCGCTGATGTCGGCTCATCGAACAACATGGCTACGGGATCCATGCACAGGGCGCGGGCAATCGCCACACGCTGCTGCTGCCCCCCCGATAACTGGCCCGGGAATTTTTCCGCTTGACTACGCAAGCCAACACGATCGAGCAGTGCCATGGCTTTCTGATCCGCCTCCTCCTGGGAGCGTTCGAGCACCTTTATCTGACCCAAGGTCAGGTTCTGCATCACCGACAAGTGCGGGAATAATTCAAAGTGCTGAAAGACCATGCCGATCTGGGAGCGCAGCCGGGGAAGATCGGTTTGGGGGTCACCCACCGAGACGCCATTGAACAACAACTCGCCTTTTTGGAATGGTTCCAGGCCATTCGCACACTTAATTAGCGTGGACTTGCCTGAGCCCGATGGCCCACAGACCACCACGACTTCGCCCTTGTCCACGCGGGTGGTGCAGTCGGACAAAACCTGGAAGTCGCCATACCACTTACTGACATTTTTAAATTCAATCATAAGGCGTATCGGTATGTTATCGAATGATGGAGATGCGTGCCTGAAGCCGGCGCACGTACATGGAAGCGGCAAAACAAATGATGAAGTAGATCAGCGCGGCAAAGGTGTACATCTCCACCAGGCGATGATCCCGATTGGCCACTTTGGCGGCCGCACCCAGGAAATCCGTACTGGAAATCACGTATACGAGCGATGTGTCCTGAAACAAAATGATAGTTTGCGTCAGTAGCACGGGCAACATGTTACGAAACGCCTGGGGCAGCACGATATACGACATGGTCTGCCGATACTTAAGGCCGATCGCATACCCTGCGGAAACCTGCCCCTTCGGAATCGACTGGATCCCGGCCCGCATGATCTCGCAGTAAAACGCGGCCTCAAACATAGTGAAGGTGATCAGCGCACTGGCAAACGCCCCGACTTTCATCGGCTGGTTGCTGCCGGAGAGCCAACCGCCGATGTAGGGCACCAGAAAATAAAACCAGAAAATCACAAGCACCAGTGGCAACGAGCGCATCAGGTTAACGTACGCGCCTGCAAATCCATTCAGCACGCGATGGGACGATAACCGCATTAAGGCCAGAGCGGTGCCCAATACGACCCCCCCCAGCATCGACAGCAACGTCAGGGTCACCGTAAAGGTCATCCCGTCGCGAAATAGATAAACCCAGGAACGTTGAATGACATCAAAATCAAAGTCATAGCCCATGATCAGTGCCCCGCCGCCGTTGAGTTCGGACTGCCAATAAACCCTGGTACACGAATCTTGCGCTCGACATGACGCATCGCCAGCACAACTAACAGGTTCACCACCAAATAGATCACCGTAGCGGCCGCAAACGCCTCAAAGACCTGAAAGCTAAACTCCTGCATGGCACGGGCCCGCGCGGTAAGTTCCATCAGGCCAATGGTTAGTGCCAAGGAACTATTTTTGATCGTGTTTAAAAATTCAGAGGTCAATGGGGGCAAGATGATGCGAAACACCATGGGGAGCAGCACATAGCGATAGGTTTGGGCACGGCTTAATCCGATGGCCAGACCGGCCATTTGTTGCCCCTTGGGCAAGGACTGAATGCCAGACCGGACCTGTTCGGCCACGCGCACAGACATGAAGATCCCAAGGCACAACACGGCAGGCACCAAAGACGCCCAGGGCGGTGTCATGGCCTTCATGCCGTCGCCCAAGGCCTTGGGTAAAAGCTCCGGCAATACGAAGTACCACAGGAACATTTGCACGAGAAGCGGCACATTGCGAAATAGCTCAGTATAGGCAAAGCACACCCGCTCGATCCCCTTATGACCGGTCGTGCGCAGGGTACCGACCAACACCCCCAGTGCCAACGCCAAGACCCACGCGAACGCCGCCGTCACGAGGGTCCATCCCAACCCGCCCAACAAATACTGAAGATACGTGCCCGACGCTCCCGGTTCGAGCTCGAAAAATATTCCCCAGTTCCAGTTGTAATTCATGGCGAATAAGCCTTTAAAAAATTAGTTCGCGCTCTGGCATGCATGAACCGCCTGACGGGCTAAGGCGTCGGTGGCATCCACACACCGATCGGCCACAGATAAGCGTTCGACGACCAATGGTAACTCCGTGCATCCTAGAATTATCCGCTCTGCACCACGTTCGCATAAATTCTCTGCAATCGGTGCCACTAACCGGGCGGCGGCCTCATGATGACCCGATTTGATCTGCCCGATCGCCTGACCAATGACCCGCTGGCCACTCTCCGGGGGCATCACCAGTTCGATCCCGAAGGCCGCAAGTCGCCGCTGATAAAACCCCGAATGACGCGTACCGTCCGTGGCCAATAGGCCCAGACGATGGACGGCGCTGTGCTGCTGTGCGATCTGATCATGGCAGGCATCCACAATATGCAAGATCGGAATGGGCACGGCCGACTGCAATTCCGAGTGCCAATGGTGGGCCGTGTTGCAGGCGATGACAATGATCTGCGCGCCCAAACGCTCCAAGGCCATGACGCCATCGGTCATCGCGGGCAAGGGCGAGAGGGCCTGCCCCAGAATCGCCGCCGTACGGTCTGGAATCTGCGGGATGTTCCAGGTGACCACGGGCAAGTGATCCCGGTCACGCTGCGCGGAGGTTCGCCGAAGAATCTTGAGCTGAAGGTCGATCGCCGCCTCCGGTCCCATACCCCCCAGAATTCCTAATCGTTTCACGTCGGATCTTCCTGAGCTATCCCTAGAAAAACAAAAGGGGAACGAGACGCTCCCCTTTTGATCACTACGTCAATCGGCTTACTGATACGCTGCCGGATCCGGTGAATCGGTGGGCTTGGCGACCACCCTCTTCAGGTTGGCGCTCATGGGAATGTTCATGTTGATATTCTTCGGCGGAATGGATTTCAAGAACCACTTGTCGTAGATCTTGTTAATCTCGCCCGAGGTCATCAATCCGGTGACCACGCCATCGGCCAGTTTCTTAAACTTCGGATCGTCCTTGCGCACCATGATGCCGTAGGGCTCCACCGACAAGGCTTCCGAAGAAATCTCGAAATCCCCTGGAGTTTTCGAGTTTGCAACGAGCCCCGCCAACAGAATGTCATCCATCGCAAAGGCGACTGCCCGTCCGGTTTCCACCATCAGGAAGGACTCCGCATGACCGTTTGCCGACACAATGTTAATGCCCAGGTTCTGCGCCGCATTGAGCTCCGTCACCTGTTTAATATTGGTCGTGCCCGCGGTGGACACCAGGGTCTTGCCTTTCAGATCCGCCAGCTTCTTTACGCCGGAGTTTTTCTTGTAGACGATCCGGTTTGCCGTCACGAATGTCGTGGGCAGATACGACACCTGCTTTTGGCGATCCGCATTATTGGTCGTGGAGCCGCACTCGATATCCACGGTGCCGTTCGCGAGCAAGGGAATACGGTTCGCGGAGGTCACCAACTGATACTTCACTTCCATTTTGGGCAGATTCAGTTCCTTCTTTACCGCCTCGGCCACCTTTTGGCAGATGTCCATGGAGTAGCCAATGGGCTGTTGCTTGTCGTCGTAATACGACAGTGGAATGGATGCATCACGATGTCCGATCGTAAATACGCCCGACTGTTTGACTTTGGCCAAGGTATCGGCCACTGCCACTCCCGACAACCCCAGCATGGCGGCACCGACCGCCCATGCAGCTAACTGTTTTTTCATGCGTTCACCTCAGATAGGATTAAAAAAGACATCGGTGTTTCGTGACGAAACGATCTTCTATCTTGCCATTAAAGCCCCGAAAGGCCCTACGGGAAACTACTGATACGGCGGGCCTCCCGGGCCTGAAGCTCCCACAATTCGGCATACCGTCCCTGCCGCGTGATCAGTTCAGCATGGCGCCCCTGTTCCACCATCTGTCCGGCCTCCAGCACGATGATCTGGTCGGCGTCCACGATGGTCGAGAGACGATGGGCGATCACCAACGTGGTGCGCCCCTGAGAGATTTCGGTCAGTTCCCGTTGAATCGCCTTCTCGGACTCCGAGTCCAGGGCCGAGGTGGCCTCGTCAAAAATCAGAATCGCAGGGTTCTTCAGGAGCGCACGAGCGATCGCCACACGCTGCTTCTCACCACCGGAGAGTTTTAATCCCCGCTCGCCCACGCGGGTTTTCATCCCCTCGGGCAGTGCGGCAATAAATCGTGATAAGTGAGCCGCCTCCGCCACGGCCGCCACGGCCGCATCGCTGGCCGATGGCCGACCGTAACGAATGTTGTACTCCAAGGTGTCGTTAAAGAGCACCGTGTCCTGCGGCACGATGGCAATCGCGGCGCGCAGACTGGTCTGGGTCACGTCGCGAATGTCCTGCCCATCGATGCGAATCACCCCATGGTTAATGTCGTAGAAGCGATAGAGCAGCCGGGACAAGGTGGACTTGCCCGCACCCGATGATCCCACCACGGCCGTGGTTTTGCCTGCCGGCATTGCCAGATCAATCCCCCGCAAAATCGGACGCGCCGAATCGTAGGCAAACGACACGCCCTCGAAACGCACCTCGCCGGCGTTCACACGAAGGGGGTGCGCACCGGGCCGATCATCCACTTCACGATGTTCGGCCATGAGCCCGAACATCCGCTCCATATCCGCCAGACTCTGCTTAATTTCGCGGTACAACACCCCGAGAAAGTTCAGTGGGATATAAAGCTGAATCATGAAGGCGTTGACCAGCACCAGATCCCCCAGGGTCATGCGGCCCTCCACCACTCCCACCGTGGCCCGCCAGACCATCAGGGTCACCGCAATTGAAATAATCAGTGACTGTCCGATATTTAACACCGACAGGGAGGTCTGGTTTTTGATGGCCGCCTCTTGCCAGCGCGTCATGCTGCGGTCGTAACGCTCCGCCTCATAACGCTCATTGTTGAAATATTTGACCGTCTCATAATTCAAGAGGGAGTCTACGGCGCGTGTATTGGCACGGGAATCGAGATCATTCATCGTGCGGCGAAAGTTTGTGCGCCAGTTGGTGACCAAAACGGTGTAGATCACATAAACGGCCAGGGCGGTCACGGTGATCACCGCAAACCAGATCTCGTAGTGCACGATCAGCCAGGTGAGCACTAGCCCGACTTCCAGTAACGTGGGCAGGATGGAATACAAGGTGAACGACACCAGACTCGATACGCCCCGGGTGCCGCGCTCAATATCCCGTGTTAAACCACCCGTCTGACGATCCAAATGAAATCGCAGTGATAAGGCATGCAAATGCTCAAATACCTGCAGGGCGATGCGACGAACGGCCTGCTGAGTCACGCGTGCGAACACCACCTCCCGTAGCTCGGTGAATACGGTGGCCATCGCTCGCATTGCCCCGTAACCAAGAATTAAGCCGACGGGCACGGCTGCCAACGCGAGCGCCGGCGTGCCACTCACACGATCGACAATGTCTTTTAAAACGATCGGTACCGCGACATTGGCCAGCTTTGCCAGCACCAGGCACGCCAGGGCGATGCCCACCCGCCACTTGTACTGCCAGAGGTAAGGGAGCAGAGCCCTTAAGGTCTGCCACTCGCCACGGGGTGCGCCAGGCGGTGTCGGATAGGTTTTGGTGGGGCGTTCAATCGACGAATGGTGGCGCATAGATCACCATCTTAACGAGACACGGATGCAATCCAACCCTCGAGAGGATCGACGGCGTTTGGGAATCCGTAATTGGGCAATCGTGCGGCATGCGCGGCCTGCAGGGCGCAGATGGCCGCATCCATCAGATCGCCACTGCCGTCTGCAATCATCGCGGCCCGCCATGATGGTGTGATCCGAAGACGCACCGACAGACCCGCACGACGATGCAGGAGTGCATCGATGATCGCCACACGTACCTGCTCACGCTCCACGGTCTGCTTGGCAGCAGTGTCACTCTTGTACGATCGTGTCGACACGCGGCGCGCGGTGTAGCCAGGATAGGCCTCCAGTGCCACGCGCACCCTCCCCGGCGGATCGGCACCCGGGGTCAGCGCCGGGACGCACACCCCCGCCCGCCAAAGTCGCGGTGCCCCCGCATGCGCCATCCAGGCCACGGGAGGGTTCGTCCAGCGCATTGCCGGGCTGGATCCCGCCGGACGATCCGTGTCGCGATAGACGTATTTCTGACCGGACGGCCGGCCATCACAAAACGCCCGAAACTGATCGCGCAACACCGATCGGTCCTGCTGCCCATACCACGCGATGAATTCAGGCCAGTCGGACATCGGCCAGTGGTAATGGGCCATCAGTGCCCGAGGCAGGCTAAACGGCAAATCAAACCCAGCCGTCCACGGACCGGCGTGGGCCAGAAAGGCCTCAAAGGCATTAAAATGTGGAACCCCGACGACTTGATCCATGACGTACACATCACCGTGCAGTTCACCGATGGCGATTGTGATCGGTTTTTTCAAGGACGGCGCGGAACTGAAATCCACGCCATAAAACCGCTGCCCGCTCATGCACCCGCCTGCCACACCGATCGATCCATAACCATCAGCCCACCCGAAACCCGGTGCCGCTAAAGGCAACAAAACACCGAAGTGCCATTAAGGCCACGGTTAAGACCAGGCGACGTGACAACGCAGCCAGGGGGCCACGCTCTACCGGCAGGGGCTGCAATCGGCGTGAAGCCGTGTTGATCGCGTGATTTAACGTGGTCGTAAGCCGCTCCGACAGTGCGACGTCATCCGCGATCAGATTAGCCTCCAGAGACAAGGTGAGCGAGAACGGATCGATATTGGAAGAACCAACAGTCGCCGATTGGTCCATCACGGCCACCTTCGCATGCAGGAAACTGGCCGTGTACTCGTAGACTTCCACACCACTGGCCACCAGTTCTCCGATCAACGCCTGCGTGGCCCAGGCCGTCCACCACTGATCGCTATTGCCCTGAATCAGTAAACGAACCCGAACACCGCGACGGGCTGCCGCCATCAACGCCTGACGAAAACGAAATGTCGGGACGAAATAGGCATTTGCAATCACAATCTCCCGCCGGGCCAAACGGATATGCCAGAGGTACCACCGCTCAATGCTGCGACGATAACGAAGATTATCCCGGAGTAATAAACGGATGCGTCGTGAGGTCTGACGTCGCACACGCGGGCCCCGCCAGCGCAAATGACGTCGGGTACGACGCCAGGCATCCCGCATCCGAATCAGTTCCGAGGAGCGGTCTTTGGTATCGAGCAATCGTTTCAGGCTGCCGCGGACCGCATTGCGCAATGTCACCCGCCACCACAGCCGTCGCATGGTGCGAGATAAGCCCTCCACCGTACGGGCCGACGTGGTCATCACGGCAAAATCGAGCCGCGGCTGCGCCAATCCTCCGTGGGCCAGATCGTAATGATCGCCAATCAGATTGATGCCGCCGATGAACCCTATCTGTTCATCAATTAATACCAGTTTACGATGCAGTCGCCGCCAGGTCTTCGGGGCCAGCCAACGTACCCCGGGCCGGTACAGCTCCACCTCGATGCCATGTGGACCACATTGGGCACATACCCACTCTATGTCGGACTGGGCACCAAATCCATCCAGCAGCAGATGCACCGCCACACCCCGACGTCGCGCCCGGATTAATGCCTCCAGCACCTGCTGTGTCGGAGGATCGCGATGAATTAGATACGACTCGACGTAAACGCTTGCCTGGGCGGTCTCGATGGCCTCGATAAGCGCAGGGAAATACTCCGCAGCACCCTGCAATAGTCGAAGGGGAGATCGCGCGGGCATACCGATCAGGGTTGATCAAGCGCAGGACGATCGTTCAAAACGCTCGCAATCCGCCTCGGTAAGGTCTGCAACGCTTTGGCATTACTCCATGAAAAACACCGTTCCGCGGCGGTCGACCAGTCACACCACTCGTGACGCAGATGCTCTCTCGCAGACAAACGAATGGGCGTGTCCATGGGCACACAGACACTGAATACATGCTCCACATTGTGAGTGACGCCGGCCGGATAGCGATGACGCCAGTGGGGATAAATCTCATAGGTCTGCGAGAACGCCCAGTCGCAGATCGGCGCCACGCCGGAAGCATCCCCGCGGATGCCGGTCTCTTCCCACAGCTCCCGACGTGCGGTGTCGATCAGCGGCTCTTCCCACGTGTCGCGACTTCCCGTCACCGACTGCCAAAACCCTGGATGATCGGCCCGCTCGAGAAGCAATACCTGGAGATCACTCGTATGAATGATGACCAACACCGATTCCGGGATTTTTGTACCGACCATGATCGACGTGTTAACGATGCATCAACAGCACGGGCAACCATAAGGCCACGGTCAGCACTGCAATAAACACTTTCGTTGCGGCATTCAATAACCGAAACGCGGCCTGGAGTTCGTCCTTAGCCACCAATCGTCGGGCCTGCCATGCGGGAATCACCGCGCTGATTACCCAGAAGACGGATGGAGGAAGATTGGTCATCAGGGTGGACAACGCCGTGATGCCCGCCGCCAGGTAGAGCAACAGCACGGCAATCTTGGCACCGGGAGGGCTGGCATCCCGCTCAATCCAGGCCCCCACCAATGCCAATCCCAGGGCCAGTCCCACCACCATGGCACCGCGCGATGGCCACTGCAATAAGAGGGTGGCCTCTGTGCTGACGACCACCACGCCCGTGGCGAGGACAATTCCTAAGCCAATTAAGAGTTGACGTCGTCGGGGAACCTCTTGAAGTTCTGGCAAACGCGCGAAGCGTGCAATTGCCACTATTGCTGCGAAGCTCGCACACAACGGAATCAGCACTAAAACGGGGTGCACCGCAAGCGACGGCGCACCACGCTGAAATGCCAGGCCAGCCCCAAGCGCCACGGCAATCACCGCAAACCCCAGGGCCGCTGTCATCCCGTATCACTCCACCATCTTGGGCGCTTCGCGCAAACGAATGTGCAGCTCCCGTAATTGTTTTTCATCCACGGCAGACGGCGCCTGCGTTAATAGGCACTGGGCCCGTTGGGTTTTCGGAAATGCGATCACGTCACGAATACTCTCTGCGCCCGACATCAAGGTCACCAATCGATCCAGGCCAAAGGCAATGCCACCGTGAGGGGGCGCACCGTACTGCAAGGCGTCAAGCAGAAAACCGAATTTGGAAGCCGCCTCCTCCGGGCCGATCTTGAGCGCACGAAATACGGTGCTCTGAACCTCTTCACGGTGAATACGTACGGAACCCCCTCCGAGCTCCCATCCGTTTAAGACCAGGTCATAGGCCTTGGCCAGACAGCTTCCGGGGTCCGTGGTCATACGCTCTTCATGGCCATCTTTAGGGGCGGTAAAGGGATGATGGACCGCGACCCACCGGTCCTCTTCCTCGTCGTGCTCAAACATAGGAAAGTCCACTACCCACAGTGGCCGCCAACCCGGCTGGAACAGTTGACGCTGTTTGGCAAACTCGCTGTGCCCCACTTTCAGGCGCAAGGCCCCCAGCGCATCGTTGACCACCTTGGCCTTGTCGGCACCAAAAAACAGCAGATCCCCATCCTGGGCGCCAGAGCGCTCCAGGATGGTGGCGATGGCCTGATCGTGAAGATTTTTTACAATCGGAGACTGCAGCCCGTCACGGCCCTTGGTGCGTTCATTGACCTTGATCCAGGCCAGCCCTTTTGCGCCATAAATCTTGACAAACTCCGTATACGCATCAATGTCCCCGCGCGAGATCGATGCCCCCGCCGGCACGCGCAGCGCCGCCACGCGACCCTTGGGGTGATTGGCCGGATCCGAGAACACCTTGAAATCCACGTCCCGCATCACATCGGTCAGCTCAGTAAATTCCAGTATCACGCGCAGATCCGGTTTATCCGATCCGAATCGCGCCATGGCCTCGCCATAGGTCATCACCGGAAAGGGTTCGGGCATGGTGACGCCCATGGTCGACTGAAACACCTGCCGGATCATGCGTTCAAATAAATCCCGGATCTGCTGCTCGTTCAGAAATGATGTTTCGCAATCAATCTGTGTGAACTCCGGCTGACGATCCGCGCGCAGATCCTCGTCACGAAAACACTTGGTGATCTGGTAGTACCGATCAAACCCTGCCACCATGAGCAGCTGCTTGAATAACTGGGGCGACTGCGGAAGGGCAAAGAACTGGCCGGCATTCACCCGCGATGGCACCAGATAGTCCCGTGCACCCTCGGGCGTGGATTTCGTCAACATCGGGGTTTCGATATCCAGAAATCCTTGTGCATCCAAGTACCGACGAACCTCCATCGCAACCCGATACCGCAGCATCAGGTTCCTCTGCATCATCGGGCGCCGCAAGTCCAATACACGATGGGTCAGTCGCGTGGTTTCCGACAGATGGTCATCATCCAATTGAAATGGTGGTGTCACCGATGGGTTCAATACGGTAATTTCATGACAAAGAATCTCAATGGCGCCACTTTTCAGATTGGCATTGACCGTGCCCGCAGGGCGCTCACGCACAATCCCTTTGATCTGAATACAGAACTCGTTGCGGAGTGTCTCCCCAATGGCAAACATCTCCGGTCGATCCGGATCGCACACGACTTGTGCCAATCCCTCGCGATCACGAAGGTCGATGAAGATCACACCGCCATGATCCCGACGACGATGTACCCAACCGCATAACGTTACCGGTTGGCCGAGTTGATCGGTGCAGACAGAGCCAGCGTAATGAGAGCGCATAGAGATTCCTGAGTCAGTCATCAAAAAACGGTTGCGATTAATCCTGCGATTTCACCGCGAGGGGTGGTACCGTGCCCATGCTGACCACGTATTTCAATGCGGCATCCACCCCGATCGAGAGTTCGACAACATCGCTTCGCGGCATCATGAGGAAAAATCCCGATGTCGGGTTCGGTGTAGTCGGCACGTACACCGACACGCAGTCGCCCGGCAGGTGCTGGGCCACATCGGCCGCCGGCGTGCCGGTAAGAAATGCAATCGTCCAGGAACCCTGACGCGGGTACTGCACCAACACCGCCTGTCGAAACGCCTGACCGTTGGGGGACAGAATGGTGTCACTGACCTGCTTCACCGACGAGTAAATGGATCGGACCAACGGGATGCGGTGCATGACGCCTTCCCAGAACTCAACCATCTTCTGGCCGATCAGGTTGGCCGCTAAAAATCCCGTCACCAGGATCAGTGCCACCACCACGAGCACCCCAAATCCGGGCACGTGAACACCGAACAGGGATTCGGAGCGCACTCCGACGGGAAGCACGCTGTCCAGGGTGCCAAAGATCCATGTGATCACCCAAATCGTGATCGACAACGGAGCCCAGAGAATTAGGCCCGCCAGAAAATAACGCTTAAAGTGGGTACGTACGCGCTGCATGGTCAATGACGGTCAGGCGGCGCTGGTGCTGCTCGGACTGGTCGGGGTCAACGGTGCGGCCGGTGGTGTCGCCGAGGAGGCCTCGCCCGAAGCGGGCGCGGGCGGCGCCGCGCCGGGGTTGGGGGCCGGGGGTGCAGCCGACGAGGTCTTGCCCTGGTCACGAAAGTCCGTGACGTACCAGCCGCTTCCCTTTAACGCAAAACCGGCAGCGGTAAGCTGTTTGGCCAGACGGGGTTGTCCACACTGAGGGCAATCCACCAACGGTGGATCGGAAAGTTTTTGAAGGGCGTCTTTCTGAAACCCGCACCCCTCACAGCGATAGGCATAGATTGGCATGGCTTTTCATTTCCCGTAAAAAACTCGCGCCGCATAGGCGGCGCGATCATGATGTGAGCGACCCCACATTTTAGCCGCTCTGGCACCCCTTCGGGCGTGGAATCTAGGCTAGAACGGGATGTCGTCGTCCAGTTCATCAAAACCCGGTGCCTTGGCCGGGGCCTTGGCGGCTCTG
>JBMSML010000022.1:0-18264 GCA_049421125.1 Burkholderiaceae bacterium | reverse complement strand
GGGGCCCGGTGGCGTAACATCCCGCGGCGGGCCTTTTCGGCCCGCAACCAGTGGCGGCGCGGCGGACGCGCCTGAGAAGTCATTCATAGATCCCCGATTCTACGGTCAAGGCCAGGGTTTTGGGAGGGTAGACAAACCAAAGGCTTTTCCCTATATTCGAGGAGTCTTAAAGGCAGGCGGAGCGCTATTGCCGGTGTTTGCTTTTGGGCGATAGAGCTGTGGTGTCGCATGTGGGGTCCCCCGGCATAGGGTCGGGGTTCTGAAGTGCGCGATTTTTATTGAAGGAAGATTAGATGTCTACGGGTACAGTCAAGTGGTTCAACGACGCAAAAGGGTTTGGTTTTATCACCCCCGATGAGGGCGGCGAAGACGTGTTCGCGCACTTCTCTGCAATTTCAACGAGCGGTTTCCGTTCGCTGAAAGAAGGCCAAAAGGTCCAGTTCGATATCGTTCAGGGTCCGAAAGGCAAGCAGGCCTCCAACATCACGCCCATCGCCTAACCCGCGATTCGTGATTAACAAAAAACCCAGCCTCGGCTGGGTTTTTTGTTAAGGGGTGAGTGGAGTGCGCCGAGCGCGTACCACACTCCACCCTACATCTGCTCGATCATCACATCACCAAACCCAGAACATGACACCTGGGTCGCACCGTCCATCAGACGGGCAAAGTCATAGGTGACCCGCCTGGTGGTGATCGCCTTCTCCATGGCCGTGATGATGAGATCGGCCGCTTCGACCCAGCCCATATGGCGCAGCATCATCTCGGCCGACAGAATTAAGGAGCCGGGGTTCACGTAATCCTTACCCGCGTATTTCGGCGCAGTGCCATGGGTGGCTTCGAACATGGCCACGCTATCGGAGAGATTCGCGCCAGGCGCAATGCCAATGCCGCCCACCTGGGCCGCCAGGGCATCGGAGACGTAGTCGCCATTCAGGTTCAAGGTGGCGATCACGCTGTACTCGGCCGGCCGCAACAGAATCTGCTGCAGGAAGGCATCCGCGATCGCGTCTTTGACCACGATGTCTTTCCCGGTCTTCGGGTTCTTGAAGGAACACCATGGGCCGCCGTCGATCAGGGTCGCCCCGAACTCCTTTTGGGCGAGCTCGTACGCCCAGTCACGGAATCCCCCCTCGGTGAACTTCATGATGTTGCCCTTGTGCACAATGGTGACCGAGGGTTTATCGTTGTCGATGGCGTATTGCATGGCCTTACGCATCAGGCGCTCCGTGCCCTCACGCGATACCGGTTTGATGCCGATCCCCGACGTGTTGGGGAATCGGATCTTCTTGACGCCAAACTCTTTGATCAGGATATCGATGAGCTTTTTGGCCTGCTCCGATCCTTCCTGATACTCAATTCCGGCGTAAATGTCTTCCGAGTTTTCGCGAAAGATCACCATGTCGGTCTTTTCGGGCTCTTTGACCGGGCTGGGCACCCCTTTGAAATAGCGGACCGGGCGCAGGCAGACATACAGGTCCAACTGCTGACGCAGAGCGACGTTCAGGGAGCGAATGCCACCCCCCACGGGGGTGGTCAGGGGCCCCTTGATCGAGACCACATAGTCCTTTAGGACCTCCAGGGTCTCATCGGGAAGCCAGACATCTGGTCCGTACACCTTGGTGGACTTTTCCCCGCAGTAGATCTCCATCCAGGAAATCTTGCGCTTACCGCCATAGGCCTTGGCCACGGCAGCATCCACCACCTTGATCATGACCGGTGTGATGTCCACCCCGGTGCCATCCCCCTCGATGTAGGGCACGATGGGCTGATCGGGGACGTGGAGTGAAAAATCGGGCCGAACGGTGATTTTTTGCCCAGTCGTAGGCACTTTGATCTTCTGGTACACGGCAAGCCTCCCTTGTTTTTCTTATAATTTTACCCGTTGCGAGAGCGTCAACCCCCGCCCAGGTCCGTGCGTTTTAAGGGTCAGGGGCAGGCATCCCGCCTCACCCGGCCGAAATCGGAAGCGTTGTCGGCTCTTTTTTACACTTATCGATAAGGAAGTTTTTTCATGAAAAAGGTAATCGCTGCTGTTATCGCTGGCACCCTGGCCACCACTTCTTTCGCTGTTCTGGCTGCTGACAAGAAAGACGAGAAGAAAGCCGCTCCTGCCAAAGCAGAAGCCAAGAAAGACGAGAAAAAAGCTGCTCCTAAAGCAGACAAGAAGTAATCATCGCGTCTGTTCTACCGGCTCGCTTCGGCCGGCCGGTAGTCGCGAAAAGGCAGGGACCTCCCTGCCTTTTTTTTGACTCCCGCCGCTGGCCGCCCCTTCCGCCCTATGTTCTACGCCCTCGTCATTTTCATTTCCGCTTTTCTGATTTTTCTGGTTCAGCCCCTGATTGCTAAACAAATCCTGCCCTGGTTTGGGGGTTCGGCGGCGGTGTGGGGCACCTGCCTATTGTTTTTCCAGAGCGCCTTATTGGCCGGATACGCCTATGCGGATGCGCTGAACCGCTGGTTGAGCCTGAAACGGCAGGTGATCGTGCACGGCACGTTATTGGTGTTGGCCGCGCTGACCATGCCGATCATCGCCAACGATGCCTGGCGGCCGGACGGCTCCGAGGAGCCGATTGGGCGAATCCTAGGCCTGCTCGCCGCCACCATCGGGCTGCCCTACTTCCTGTTGGCCACGACCACGCCGCTGGTCGGTGCCTGGTATTGGCGGCGCCACCAGACCTCGGCCCCTTACCGCTTATTCGCCCTGTCCAACTTCGCCTCGCTCCTGGCCCTGCTAGGGTTTCCGTTTCTGATCGAACCCTGGTTCGGCAATCGCGAAACCGCCTGGATATGGTCCGCACTGTTTGTGGTGTTTGCCCTGCTGTGCATCGCCCTGGGCCGAACCACCCTACGCCATGCCCAGAGCGTGCTGCACTCGGAGGCCGTAGCGCCACCCACGGCATCCGACTCCAAGACGACCCCAGGTCCATCCGCGCCCGGATCTGCCCGAACGGATCTGCGCGTGCGGCCCACCGCCATCGGGGCGCGCCAGTGGCTGCTCTGGGTCGTGCTGTCCGGCATCGGATCGGCCATTCTTCTGGGCATCAGCAGTCATCTGACCCAGAACATCTCCTCGGCACCGCTCTTGTGGGTGATCCCACTGGCGCTCTACCTGATGACCTTCATCATCAGTTTCGACCATCCACGCTGGTACGTGCGCGCGCTGTACCTGCCGCTGGCCGGTGTCGTGATTCCCGTCATGGCCTGGTTGTCGGACTCGCTGAATCTCGCGGTGGTCACGCCCATCTACGCCTGCGGGCTGTTTGTGGTGTGCATGGTCTGCCACGGCGAGTTGGCGCGACTGAAACCGCACCCCGCGAAACTGACCGCGTTTTATCTGTCCATCTCCGTCGGTGGTGCGTTGGGATCGCTGGCCATGGCGGTGATCGCACCGCTGGTCTTCCATGGCTACTTTGAACTGTATGCCGCACTCGTGGCCGCCGCGATCACCGCGTTGTTCTTGCAGATCGGCCAGACCGCGGTGGCCCGCTGGACCACACGGGCCATCACACTGGGCGTGGTGATGGCCGTGGGGGCCCTGTCATGGCAAGGGATTCGCGAGTACACGGCCGGCGTACGATTTATGGAGCGGGATTTCTATGGCGTGGTGCGCACGCGCGATAACCCCACCGGCGCGGAGTTCCGAAGCATGATTCATGGCGCGATCTCCCACGGCGGCCAGTTGCTGGCCGACGAGTTGCAAATGACACCATCGAGCTACTTCGGTCCCACCAGCGGGTACGGACGGCTCTTTACCAGCCTGCCAGCCGGCCCCAAGACCGTGGGTGTCATCGGACTCGGCGCCGGCGCATTGGCGGTCTACGCAAAACCCGGAGATCACTGGGTGTTTTATGAGATCTCGCCAGCGGTCGTACGGGCTGCCCAACACGAGTTCACCTTCCTATCTTACATGCAGGGGACGCACGAGATCGTGCTGGGTGATGGACGCCTCGCCCTGGATCGCGAGCCTGCTCGGCAGTTCGATGTCCTGGCCATTGACGCCTTCTCCGGGGATTCCATCCCCTCTCATCTGATCACCCGAGAGGCGATGGCCATTTACATGAAGCACCTCAAACCGAACGGCGTGATCGTGTTCCAGGCCACCAACCGATTTGTGGATCTGATGCCCGTGGCCCGCAATCTCGCCGATGCCCATGGTTTGTCACTGGTATTAATCTCCGACTCGCCCCAGTTCGATGACGGTCCAGAGTACTGGCTGGCCATGACCGATCAGGTCATCATGACCCGTAACACACCACTGCTGTCGACTGAGAAAATAAAATCGGCGGCACAGGAGATCCCGAAGCGTCCGGGGTTCCCGATCTTCACCGATGACTACATTAATCTTTTACGTCTTCTGAAACGCTCGTAATGCGCCACGCCTCGACCGTATCGCTGCAATGGAGTTCGCCCGCCCGATGGCGCGATGCGATCGCCCGTGGCAGCGTGGCACTGCTGATGGTGTGCACCGGCCTTGGTCAAACCCATGCGCAGCTGCGCACCGAGGTCCTTCAGGCGCGTTTTTTTCAGATCACGGTCGAGATCGCGGACACGCCCGCCAGTCGGACACAAGGCCTGATGGGGCGGCCATCGCTGCCCAACAACCACGGCATGCTGTTCGTATTCGATCGGCCCGAGCCGCAGTGTTTCTGGATGAAGAACACGCCCCTGCCCTTGACCATTGCCTTTATCGCCGACGACGGCCGCATTGTGAACTTCGCCGACATGCAGCCGTTTTCAGAACAGCCGCATTGCTCGGCGGCACCGGTGCGATTTGCCCTGGAAATGGAACAGGGGTGGTTCAAACGGCGCGGCCTGCTGGCCGGCGACATCCTGACCGGCAAACCGCTTTCGCCCTAACGCCCGGATCAGGCGAAGTTTTTCGCCGCAAACTCCCAGTTCACCAGGCTCCAGAACGCCCCCAGATAATCGGGACGGCGATTACGATAGTCGATGTAATACGCGTGCTCCCAGAGATCGCACGTCAGCAGCGGTTTGTCGGCGGTCGTTAAGGGCGTAGCGGCATTGCTCGTGTTGACGATGTCCAGCGAACCATCGGCCTTTTTCACCAGCCACGTCCAGCTGGATCCGAAGTTGCCCACCGCGCTCTTGGTGAAGGCCTCTTTAAATGCATCGAAGGACCCCCACTTGGCGTTGATCGCATTTGCGAGTGCGCCGCTCGGAGCGCCGCCGCCCGAGGGGGACAAGGAGTTCCAATAAAAGGTGTGATTCCAGATCTGGGCGGCATTGTTAAACACGCCAGCGCTGGATTTCTTGACGATCTCTTCCAATGACGCATTCTCAAATTCTGTGCCTTTGATCAGGTTGTTCAGATTCGTCACGTAGGTCTGATGATGCTTACCGTAGTGGAACTCCAAGGTTTCTTTCGAGATATGGGGCGACAGGGCGTCCATCGCATACGGCAAAGCGGGCAGTTGATGTTCCATAGCAGTCCTTTGGTGGAGGCAAAACGAGAGGAGATGGCGAGCGCGGATTTTAGCGCGCGTTTTTATCGGATCGCGTCGGCTGAACCCGCACGCCGAGCGTGCCTTTGGCCAGACGCACGGTCAAGGGATCATCGGGTTTCACCTGAGCCGGATCCATGATCACTCGGCCGTGATCGTCGGACACCATCGCGTAACCGCGCTGCAAAATCGCCGTCGGGTCGAGGGCGGTCAGCTGCGCCGACAAGGTTCGGTGACGGCCGATCCGTAGGGTCGATTGCGCCCGCATGGCCGCGCGAAGCGCTGCCGCAGCCAGGGCAAGGCGTGACCGTCGATTACGCAGCTCTTCACGGGGACTGCGCACGCGTTGTGCCAGTCGATCCAGTCGTTGTTGCGCCAACTCCCATCGGCGCACGATGGCCACCCGAGTGCGTCGCTGGGCATCGAGCAGACGTTCCCGTGCCCGCTGATCGACCTCGGCGATCCGCTGTGCAGCCGCCGTGGGCGTGGCAGCACGGATATCGGCCACCAGATCGGCAATCGTCACATCCGTCTCATGTCCAACACCCACCACCACACAGTGCTGACAGCGGGCGATGGTCTCGGCCAAGGCCTCATCGTTAAATGCCCATAGGTCCTCCAGACTACCCCCGCCGCGCACCAATACCAGTACGTCCACCTGCGCATCGGCATCGGCGGCCTGGAGTTGGCGACAGAGTTGGGCAGGCGCCTCTGCCCCCTGCACGAGGCTTGGATATACACGCAGATGAATACGCGGCGCCAACCGCGTGAGCGTGACCACCACATCGCGCAGTGCCGCCGCCCCCAGGGAGGTGACCAACCCCACCGTGCGAATCACGTCGGGCAAGGGGCGTTTGCGGGATGCGTCGAGCAGCCCGGCCTTACCCAGCTTCTCTTTGCGGGCCAAGAAGGCCTCGTACAACGCCCCCTGCCCGCTTCTGACCATGGTCTCCACGCGGATCTGAAATTCCCCGCGCGGCTCATACAGGCTCACCACGGCACTGACCTCGACCTGGTCGCCTTCTTTTGGACCCCAATCGAGTTGGGCGCTGCGTGCGCGAAACATCACCGCACGAACACTCGCACCGGCATCGCGAAGTGTGAAATACCAGTGCCCACTGGCCGCACGGGTCAGTTGAGCGATTTCCCCGCGAACCCGCATCAATGGGAAATGCAGTTCCAGACTCTGGGCCACCGCGCGGTTCAGTTCAGAAACCGTCAAAATGGACACGATTTATCGGGCCTTTTTCGTGAAACATCCGTGAAACACCGAAAAAATCTGGCGATAACACTCGAGATGTCCACAGATTAAGGCTTGCCGCGCCGTTTCATGCTGCAGACCGTAAAAAAACCCTACAGAGCTCATTTTGATATATTAACTTATTGATTTTGTTATGTTTTTTTAAGTAACTCAAAAAGACGTCGCACCAAAGTCCTGGCTCGACCGCGGGATCCGCTAGCGCTTATCCTTGCGGGACCTCATGTGTCCACAATCTTATCCACAACCCCATGGCAGACCGTCGTAAACCCTTCGCGGCCCGCCTGATTCAGCACTGGTATCACCCTCAGGAGGGTGCCTTAGGGCGGGTGGAGCGCGCCAGCCTATGGCTCATCAGCGGCCTTTATCGCCTGCTCTGGGCCGCCCGAGAGACCTGGCATCGATTCGTGAGCCAACCGGCACGCTGCCCCGGGATTCATGTGATTGGAGTCGGCAATCTGGTGGCCGGTGGCGCTGGCAAAACGCCCAGCGTGATGGCCATTGCCCAGGCCTTTCTGGCCTCCTCCCGCTCCTGCGCCATCATCACCCGTGGCTATCGCTCCGCGAGTGCCCGCGGCCCCGTGCGCATCGTGCACCACACCGATCTGATCCATACGCCGGCCTCGACCATCGGCGATGAAGCCTGGTTGCTGGCCTGGCATACCGGTCTGCCCGTGGCCAGCGGACCGGATCGGCAGGCCTGCGTGCAGGCCCTGCGCAACGCCCATCCCGAGCTGAGCGTGGTGCTCCTAGACGATGGGCTCCAACAACGTGACCTGCAGTGCGATCAAACCATTTTGGTGGTGGATGAACGGGGCTTTGGAAACGGGCATTGCCTGCCCTTCGGTCCGCTGCGCGAGCCGGTGGGCAACCTCGCCCGATATTCCGCCATCATTTTCAACAACACCGATCCGGAGCGTTACGCGCACCAAAATCTGCCCATGCGTCAGTCCTCGCTTCGCTATGAGGAACCCGAATGGGTGGCGCTAAGCCGCTGGTACGCCCCGACGGGTACGCCCACGGCGGCCCCCACCGCCAACGACCAGCACTACCTCGCGATCGCAGGCATTGCCGTTCCGCAGCGGTTTTTCACTGCCCTGCGACACTTCGGATTCAGCGTCACGGTGCTCGACTTGGATGATCACGATCCGATGACCGTGCAGAAGGTCACACAGGCGTGGCAGCGCGGCCACTTTGATGGGGTTCTGATGACCGAAAAGGATGCGGTAAAGTTTCTCCACAGCGCGGTGGCGTTTATCGACCGGTGCTGGGCAATGCGCCGCACCTCCACGCTCAGTGACGATTTTTTAAAAAGGCTCATCGATGGATCCCAAACTGCTTGAAATTCTTGCGTGTCCAAGATCGAAACAACCCCTGACACTGGGCAAAGGAGGGCGTTATCTGATCTGTGAGTCCGAGGCCGTCGCTTATCCCATCGTGGATGGCATCCCGCATCTGATCGAAAGCCGTGCCATTCCCTTGCAGCAGATCGAGACGGCCCCCATGCAGGCCTCGGCACCGCACTCCGCCACGTGACCGGATTTTGGGTGGTCATTCCGGCGCGGCGCGCATCGACGCGCCTGCCCGATAAGGCGTTGGCCGATATCGGGGGGCTGCCCATGGTGGTCCGCGTGGCCCAGCAGGCCAAAAAAAGCGGGGCGATGCGTGTGATCGTGGCCACCGATTGCCCTGAGATTCAGACCGTGTGTACCCGCGATGGCATTGAGACCCGACTCACGCGTGGCGATCACCCCAGCGGCACTGACCGAAT
The DNA here is from genome assembly GCA_049421125.1 of Burkholderiaceae bacterium. Lineage (GTDB taxonomy): Bacteria > Pseudomonadota > Gammaproteobacteria > Burkholderiales > Burkholderiaceae_A > Lacustribacter. The sequence goes on along the minus strand of JBMSML010000022.1, from coordinate 9,773 downwards.
CGCCGAGGTGGCCACACAACTCGAGGCGGCCGATGATCAGATCATCGTCAATCTGCAGGGCGACGAACCGATGATGGATCCGACACTGATTGCGCAGGTCGCCGATGCCCTGGCACACGCGCCACACGATGCCGTCGCCACGGCCGCATCGCCCATCCACGAGACGGATGAACTGCGTAACCCCAATGTGGTGAAAGTGGCCTGTGATGGCAACGGCCAAGCCCGCTATTTCTCTCGCGCACCGATCCCATGGCATCGTGACACCTGGTCCTCCCTCACCGATGTGCGGGCCGATCACTCGGGCACGACGTCGCCACTACTGCGCCACATTGGCCTTTACGGCTATCGAGTGCGTGCACTGCAGCAGTTCGTGAACGCATCGCCAAGTCTGTTGGAGCGCATCGAACACCTTGAGCAATTGCGTTGGTTTACGCTGAACCACACCGTACAGGTGGTGATCACCGCGCAATCGCCGCATGCGGGCGTGGACACCGTCGACGATCTCCTCAGGGTGAGAGCCTTGTGGGAGAATCAAAAATAAAACCGGAGACACTGCATGCGAATCATTCTTCTTGGCCCCCCGGGCGCCGGTAAAGGCACCCAGGCGGCGTTCATCACCAAGCGCTACTCCATTCCGCAAGTCTCCACCGGCGATATGCTGCGCGCCGCCGTCAAGGCCGGCACCCCGCTGGGCCTGGAAGCAAAAAAAGTAATGGATGCGGGCGGTCTGGTCAGCGACGGCATCATCATCAACCTGGTGAAAGAGCGTCTGACCCAATCAGACTGCGCCTCCGGTTATCTTTTCGATGGCTTTCCGCGCACTATTCCGCAGGCCCAGGCGATGAAAGACGCCGCCGTGAAGCTCGATGCCGTTTTGGAAATCTCCGTGCCCGATGACGACATCATTGACCGCATGAGTGGTCGTCGCGTGCACGTGGCCAGTGGCCGCACTTATCACGTCAAGTTCAATCCCCCCAAAGCAGATGGCAAAGACGATGTCACCGGTGAACCACTGATTCAACGGGATGACGATCAGGAGTCCACGGTGCGCAAGCGCTTAGAGATCTATCACAGCCAGACCAAGCCCCTGGTGGATTTTTATCAGGGATGGGCCAAGAGTGGTGACCCTGCGGCACCCCGGGTCCACAATGTCTCCGGCGTCGGAGCCGTCGACACGATCACGCAACGGGTGCTGGCGGCCTTGGCCTGACACGATGGACCGCGCGCCACATCGACCACGCTTAAGTGGTCGAGCGCGGGGGTAAATCCGGAAGCACGCAGGCCTCCACAAACGGCAGGTCATTATCCCGCGCGAAATTGCGCACGAATTCCATGGCCATCGGCTCCAGATCATCGAGTCATTCATCAACCGCCACACACTTCACGTTGCCCACCATCACCGGATGCACGTAGGGAGAGTATTGGAGATGCGCACCTGTGCCCGGTCGTGCACCGGGCGGACGAAACGATGACATCACCCCGCATAGCCGCTCGGCCCAATCACTGGGACGAAACACTTTGCCGGCGGTCGTAACACCCTGAATCAGAAACTGCTTGGAGGCGGCGGGGCTCTCGGACACGGAACGCTTTGGGGCAAACCCTAGGGAAACGGGTATTCTATCGGACTCAAACTTCTGGTTTCGAATCACATTCCGACAGGATGCCAAGCGTGGACATGCCGTTAACCGCACATGCCCTGATGAACACCTATTCCCGCCAGCCGGTGGCCTTTACGCACGGCCACGGCGTGTGGATGTGGGATGCCCACGGCAAGCGGTATTTGGATGCGCTCTCCGGCATCGCGGTCAACACCCTCGGGCACGACCATGCCGGGCTGGTGTCGGCACTGCGCGATCAGGTCGGAAAACTGATTCACACCTCGAATCTCTATGAAATACCGCTGCAGGAACAATTGGCACAGCGGCTCGTGCGTTTATCGGGCATGACCAATGTGTTTTTCTGCAACTCGGGGCTCGAGGCCAATGAGGCGGCCATCAAACTCGCCCGCAAACACGGCCATCAACATGGCATGGATCGGCCCAAGACCATCGTGTTCGATAAGGCCTTTCACGGCCGCTCGATTGCCACACTGTCGGCCACCGGAAACGAAAAGGTCCAAAAGGGTTTCGAACCGCTGGTCGAGGACTTTCTTCGTGCGCCGCTCAACGATATCCACGCGATCAAAACACTGGCAGAACACCACCCCGATATCAGTGCGGTGTTCCTGGAAACCATTCAAGGGGAAGGCGGGATCCGCCCCTCGCAGATCGCCTTCTTGCAGGCCTTGCGTGCCCTGTGCACCGAACGCCACTGGTTATTGATGTTGGATGAAGTGCAATGTGGCATCGGTCGTACCGGAAAATGGTTTGCCCATCAGTGGGCCGGGGTGGTGCCGGACGTGATGCCGCTGGCCAAAGGACTGGGATCCGGGGTGCCGATCGGGGCAGTGGTGGCCCACGGTCCGGCCGCAAATCTCTTCGGTCCGGGCAACCACGGCACCACGTTTGGCGGAAATCCATTGGCGATGCGGGCGGGCATCGAAACGATTGACGCCATCGCGCGTCAGGGCCTACTGGACAACGCGATCCACTGCGGCGATCGGCTTCGCACCGGTTTCGCAGAGCAGCTACGCGGCCTGAACGGTGTTCGGGAGATCCGCGGCCAAGGCCTGATGATCGGCATTGAACTGGACCGTCCCTGCACCGAGCTGGTCGCCACCGCACGCGAGGCTGGCCTGCTGATCAATGTCACCGCCGATCACGTGATTCGACTGCTGCCCGCACTGATCATCAACGAGACCGAATGCGACCAGATCGTGGCGATCCTGTCGCCCGTGATTCGAACCTTTCTGCAGCAGGGGGCATCGTGACCACGCTTCGCCACTTTCTTCAGTTCAAGGACCTATCGCGCGAGGACATCGACTACCTGTTTTCACGCACGCGGATCATCAAGGATCGCTTCAAGCGTTATGTGCGACACATGCCGCTGCAGGACCGAACACTGGTGATGATTTTTGAGAAGGCCTCAACCCGCACCCGCCTGTCGTTTGAGGCGGGCATGCACCAGCTGGGCGGCGCCGCGATCTACATGAACACCCGCGATACCCAGCTGGGACGCGGCGAACCCGTGGAAGATGCCGCACAGGTCATCTCGCGCATGTGCGATCTGGTGATGATCCGGACGTTTGAGCAGACCATCGTGGAGCGGTTTGCCGCCAACTCACGGGTCCCGGTGATCAATGGCCTGACCAACGAATATCACCCGTGCCAGATTCTGGCCGACATCTTCACCTTTATCGAACAGCGGGGACCCATCAAAGGCAAAACCGTCGCCTGGATCGGCGACTCGAACAATGTATGCAACACCTGGTTGCAGGCGGCCGAGGTACTGGACTTTCAGGTGCGGGTCTCCACCCCGCCCGGCTATGAGGTCGAACCGGAGCGGGCCGGTCTGCACTCCAACGGACATTTGGAGCAGTTCAACGATCCCATGGAGGCGGCCCGCGGTGCCGACTTGGTGACCACCGATGTCTGGACCTCGATGGGGTTTGAGGCCGAGAACGAGACCCGCATGAAGGACTTCGCCGACTGGATGGTCGACGATGAGATGATGGCGATTGCCCATCCACAGGCCGTCTTCATGCATTGCCTCCCGGCCCACCGCGGCGAGGAAGTGACCGCCAGCGTGATCGATGGGCCACAGAGCGTAGTCTGGGACGAGGCGGAAAACCGACTGCATGCCCAAAAGGCCCTGATGGAGTTCCTGTTGCTCGGGCGCATTCACGACTGAGCCAGCACGCCGTCTGCCGTAATTTTCTAAAATAGCGGTTTCACTCCTTTTCGAAGGCCCTTTTTTCGCTCGAGAGAATCCCTGCAATGCCTGCCAAATCCACGTCGCGCCCATCCAAGACCCCCTCCCGTTCGCCCGCTGCCGGGCCGATAAGAAAAACATCGACAAAAAAAACGTCCGTCAAGAAAGTGGTGCTGGCCTATTCCGGGGGTCTGGACACCTCGGTGATTCTCAAGTGGCTGCAGGATGAATACGACTGCGAGGTGATCACCTTTACCGCCGACATTGGGCAAGGCGAGGAACTGGAACCCGCCCGCAAAAAAGCCAAACAGTTCGGCATCAAAAAGATCTACATCGAGGACCTACGTGAGGAGTTCGTGCGGGATTTTGTGTTTCCAATGTTCCGGGCCAATACCGTCTATGAGGGCGAGTACCTGCTCGGCACATCGATCGCCCGGCCACTGATCGCCAAACGACTCATCGAGATTGCACGCAAAGAAGGTGCCGATGCCATCTCCCACGGCGCCACCGGCAAGGGCAATGACCAGGTCCGCTTCGAACTCGGTGCCTATGCGCTGATGCCCAACATCACGATCGTCGCGCCCTGGCGTGAATGGAATCTGTTATCGCGCGATAAGTTACTTGCCTATGCCGATCAGCACGGCATTCCCGTCGACTACAAGAAGCGCAAGGGAGAAGCACCGTTTTCTATGGACGCTAATCTGCTCCACATCTCCTATGAAGGCGGTGTGCTGGAAGACCCCGATCGTGAACCGCCCGCCGAGGGCATGTGGCGCCTGAGCGTTCCGCTGGAAAAAGCGCCGAACACGCCCGAGGTAATTGAAGTGGACTTTGCACGCGGTGACCTCGTGGCCATCAATGGCAAGAAGATGAAGGCCCACGAGCTGCTGATTGAGCTGAACCGACTGGGTGGAAAACACGGCATCGGACGCCTCGATCTCGTGGAGAACCGTTATGTCGGCATGAAGAGCCGGGGTTGCTACGAGACCCCAGGGGGCACGATATTGCTGCGTGCCCATCGCGCCATCGAGTCGCTCACACTGGATCGCGAAGTCGCCCACCTGAAAGACGATCTCATGCCCCGTTACGCCAGTCTCATTTACAACGGCTACTGGTGGTCGCCCGAACGCCTTGCCCTGCAGACCCTGATCGATCACACGCAACACACCGTATCGGGCACGGTACGACTAAAGCTTTATAAGGGCACGGTCACGGTGATTGGCCGCAAGTCCAAGCACTCCCTGTTCGACGCCAAGATCTCCACCTTCGATGACGACGGTGGCGCCTACAATCAGGCCGACGCCGGAGGATTCATTAAGTTAAACGCATTGCGCATGCGAATCGCCGCCAGCAAAAGGAAATAACACCATGCCTTCATTTGACGCGAGCCTCGAGGCGGATCCCGCCGAACTGCGCAACGCCGTCGACCAGACGGCCAAAGAGATCGGTACCCGCTTCGACTTCAAAGGCACGAGTGCCAAGATCGAGCAGAAGGAACGGGAGATTACGGTCCACGCCGACAGCGACTTCCAGGTCGGTCAGGTCCGGGATGTTCTGATCACGAAGTGCGCCAAACGGGGCGTGGATGTTCGTTTTCTCGATGCGGGCCCGATTGAGAAAATGGGTGGCGATAAAGTCAAACAACTGGTCAAGGTACGGCACGGCATCGCGGGCGATGATGCCAAGAAAATTGTGCGCATCATCAAAGACAGCAAAATGAAGGTGCAGGCCGCCATTCAGGGGGATGTAGTGCGCGTGACCGGCAACAAACGCGACGACCTGCAGGCCGCCATTGCCCTGCTGAAAAAAGAGATCAGCGATCTACCGCTGACCTTTGGCAACTTCCGGGACTGATCAGGAAACGATCCGGGCCCAGGCCGAGTGGTTGTGGATCGATTCGAAGTTTTCTGCCTCGACGTCGAAGCCCGTCACACCCGGCACCGCGCGCAGGGCCCGCGCCACATCGCGCACCAGGTCTTCCACAAACTTCGGGTTGTCATACGCCCGCTCGGTCACGTACTTTTCATCCGGACGTTTCAATAAACCCCAGAGTTCACACGACGCCTGGGCCTCAATCGATCGCACCAAGGACTCGACGGAGAGTGAGGCCGAATCGGCAAGTTCCACCCAGGCCGAGACCTCAGAGCGCTGATTATGGGCGCCGTACTCGGAGATCTCCTTGGAACACGGACAAAGGCTTTTCACGGGAACCTTCACCTGACAGGCGACCGCCACTCGACCATCGGCCGTGGCCTCGGCACGCCACGTGCACCGATAGTCCATCAGGCTGCGCACGCCACTCACCGGAGCCGTCTTCATCATAAAAAAAGGCATCGAGACTTCAATACGACCGGTGGTCGCAACCAACCGAGCTAGCATGTCGGCCAGCATGTCGCGCATGGCCGGGGCGCTGAGGGCGATCCCACGCTGATTCATCGCCTCGAGCATTTCGATAAAACGTGACATGTGGGTGCCCTTTTGTTCCGGCGGCAGTCCCACACTCAGGCTGAATTCGCCGACCGAGGCCTCGGATCCGCCGTCTTCCCGTTGCACCAAGACCGGATAACGCACGCCGCGCACCCCCACCTGTTCGATAGCGATGTTGCGATGGTCCCGGCTGCCTTGCACATCCGGCATTGCCGAGGCGCGGGTCAATCCCTTGGATTCAGGCGCATTCATGAAGCGGCCTTTAAGGCAATCGGAAGTCCCATCTTGCTGCGGATCGAGGCTTCAATGCCTTTCGCATCGAGGCCTTCACGCGATAACAGCACCTGATGGTCTCCGTGATCAATGAATTTATCGGGCAATCCCAAGTGCACGATCGGCACCATCGGAATGGCATCTCCTAAGGCCACCAGAGCCTCGGCACAGGCCGAACCCGCACCGCCCATCACCGCATGTTCCTCGACCGTCACGATGAGATCGTGGGTCTTGGCCACTTTCTGGATCATTGTCATATCGAGGGGTTTCACAAACCGCATATTCACCAGGGTGGCGTCCAATGCCTCAGCCGCGGCCAGCGCGGGACTGACCATGGAGCCAAAGGCCAGAATCGCCACGCGGGCAGACGCGCCCGGCTTTTTGATCTCCCGCAGAAGTTCTGCCTGACCGACCACCAGTGTCTCGGCCACGCCAGTGGCATCTGCACCGGTGCCCGCCCCGCGGGGATAGCGCACGGCAGAGGGACCTGCAATCGTCAGTCCGGTGTTGAGCATCTTGCGGCACTCGACTTCATCCTTCGGGGCCATGATCACCATGTTCGGCACACAGCGCATAAAGGCATAGTCATAAATACCGGCATGGGTCGCCCCGTCCGCACCGACCAGTCCTGCGCGGTCGATCGCAAACAGCACGGGCAGGTTCTGCAGGGCTACGTCATGAATTAGTTGATCGTACCCACGCTGCAAGAACGTCGAGTAGATGGCCAGCACCGGCTTTTGCCCTTCGCAGGCAATCCCGGCCGCAAAGGTCACGGCATGCTGCTCGGCAATGCCCACATCGAAATAACGCTCCGGGAAACGACGTGCAAACTCCTGCATGCCCGAGCCTTCGCACATGGCGGGCGTCACCGCAATCACGGTGGGATCCTGTTCGGCCACATCGCACAACCACTGACCAAAGACCTGGGAATACGTGGGTTTGCTGCTGCCCTTGGCGGTGATGCCGACTTCGGGATCAAATTTGCCGGGACCATGGTAGAGAATCGGGTCGGCCTCGGCCTGGCGGTAACCCTGGCCCTTTCGGGTGATCACGTGCAGGAAATGCGGCCCTTTCAACTCACGAAGATTCTGAAGGGTGGGGATTAACGCGTCCAGGTCATGGCCATCGATCGGCCCGACATAGTTAAACCCGAGTTCCTCAAACATCGTGCTGGGCATCAGCATGCCCTTGGCATGCCCCTCAAACCGTTTCGCGAACTCCCGCACCGGCGGGATCGCCCCCAGCACCTGTTTGCTGAACTCGCGGGCCGATCGGTAGAGCCGACCCGACAACAGCCGGGTCAGGTAGTTCGATAACGCGCCCACGGGACGCGAGATCGACATGTCGTTGTCATTGAGAATCACCAGCAGATCAAGCTCGGTATCCAGCCCCCCGTTGTTCAAGGCCTCAAAGGCCATGCCGCCCGACAGGGCGCCATCTCCAATAACGGCAACGTGACGGCGACGCTCGGGCCCGAGGTGCTCGCCTTTGATCTTCGAGGCCACGGCCATGCCGAGCACTGCCGAAATGGATGTGGACGAGTGGGCCGTGCCAAAGGCGTCGTACGCGCTCTCGGATCGACGCGGAAACCCGGAAATCCCGCCGAACTGACGCAGGCTGGCCATCTGTTCACGACGGCCGGTCAGAATCTTGTGCGGGTAACTCTGATGGCCCACATCCCACACCAAGCGGTCATAAGGGAAGTTGAAGATGTGATGCAGGGCAACCGTTAATTCAACGGTCCCGAGATTGGACGACAAGTGGCCTCCGGTGGTCGACACGGAGTTGAGCAAAAACTCTCGTAGTTCCTCGGCCAATTGATGCAGCTGCCGGCGCTCCAATGCGCGCACGTCGGCCGGGGTATTCACCGACGGCAGGAGCGATTGCGATAAATTCATAGTTCCCTGAGACCCTGTTGTTATCCTTACCTCTGCATCCGTCAATGGCTGCGGCTGACCACCGTATGGGCGAGCGCGGAAAGCCGATGGGACCGCGCACCCAGTGGGGCAAGGGCATCCACCGCTTGCTGGTGCAGCCCTCTAGCGTAGCCTTGTGCGCCCGATAAGCCAAGCAAGGCCACAAAAGTGGGTTTGTTCGAGGCCGCATCTTTGCCCGGTGTCTTGCCGAGTGTGGCCGCATCCGCGCTGACGTCCAACACGTCATCGGCCACCTGAAACGCCAGGCCAATCAAGGCCGCATAACGGGCCAGTGCCACCTGTTCCTGCGACGTGACCTGGCCACAGGCCGCGCCCATCATCACCGAGGCCGAGATCAAGGCCCCCGTCTTGAGCGCATGCATGGACTCCAACTCCGCTTGGGACATGGCCTGTCCCACCGCGGCGATATCCACCGCCTGACCACCGGCCATTCCCGCTAAGCCAGTGGAATGGGCCAGGATCCGCGTGAGGCTCACAACCCGCTCGGCCGGGGCGGCCAGCTGAGCGAGCAGCTCAAACCCCAAGGTTTGCAGGGCATCGCCCACTAACAGGGCCTGTGCCTGACCATACTTCACGTGCACGGTGGGTTGACCACGGCGCACGGCATCATCATCCATACAGGGCATGTCGTCGTGCACAAGCGAAAATGCATGAATGCATTCAATGGCCGCACCCGCCGTTTCACACCAGAGCGCCGGGGCTCCGGTGGCCTCGCCAGCGGCCAGGGTTAATAGGGCACGTATGCGTTTACCACCGCCCAAGACGCCGTATCCCATCGCCTCGTGCAACACTGCATCCCCACGACCGACTACGCCTGGCGCACGTTCGCGCACGGCCAGTTCCAACAGCGTCTCGATTCGATGGCGCCCCTGGGCTGCCCACTGTTGAAAATCCACATCCTCCATCCGCCGGTCCGCCTGCGATCCGCTAGGGTGAGGATTCTTTGATCTGAGCGACCAGAGCGGATCGATCCAAGGCAGTCGCACCACTGGCATCCATGACATCGATTTCGGATTGAACGTGATCCAGTTGTGCCTGGGCGTGGCGCATCAAGGCAGCACCCCGCTGATAGGCGGCCAATGACTCGGCCAACGGCAGGTCTCCACTCTCCAGGCGCTTGACCATCGATTCCAGTTCCACGATCGCCTGCTCGAAGTTAAGGGATTCCACTGGTTTTTCGTTCATAGCAGGATTTTAATTGAAAAGAATCAAGGCCTTAGCCTTTGCCCCGGGGTATACTCCCCCTTCCTTTTTTGGGGGTCATCTCTTCTTTTCGGAGGGTCTTCATGTCGGATGTCGGGAGTTTTTCTCGGCTGGCGCCCAGCG
>JBMSML010000021.1:0-19661 GCA_049421125.1 Burkholderiaceae bacterium | reverse complement strand
TTCTGCGATCCGCCCTCCGGCTGGGGCAAGACGCCACATTCCCATTGCCATCCCTACTGGGCATGGCTGTCGTCTCAACCCCCCGAGGTCATAGCCCGTGCACAGGCCGAGGCCGACCTGTTTTTTCGTCGCGTGGGCATCACCTTTAACGTGTACGGGGATGAGGCAGGCACGGAGCGGTTGATCCCCTTTGATGTAATTCCGCGCATCCTTGCGGCGGGAGAGTGGCGCGAACTGGAAAAAGGCCTGCGTCAACGGGTGCTGGCCTTAAATCGCTTTATTCACGACGTGTATCACGATCAGGACATGTTGCGTGCGGGTCTCATCCCGCAGGACCTGGTGTTGCGCAACGCCCAGTACCGCCCCGAGATGAAGGGAGTGTCGGTGCCACGGGATGTTTATGCGCACATCAGTGGCATCGACATTGTGCGGGCCGGCAAGGGCGAGTTCTATGTGCTGGAGGATAACCTGCGGGTTCCCTCCGGAGTCTCGTACATGATCGAAGATCGTAAGGCCATGATGCGATTGTTCCCCGATTTGTTTGCCCGCCATCGCGTTGCGCCCGTGGAGCATTACCCGGACATGTTGCTCACGCATCTTCGTTCGGTCGCGCCGATCGGCATCGATGATCCGACGGTGGTGGTGCTCACGCCCGGGATGTACAACTCCGCTTATTTCGAGCATGCATTTCTCGCCCAGCAAATGGGCGTGGAGCTCGTGGAGGGGCAGGATCTCATGGTCTCGGAAAACCGGGTTTATATGCGCACCACGCGGGGACCGAAACGTGTCGACGTGATCTACCGGCGTATTGACGATGATTTTCTTGATCCATTGGCCTTTCGACCTAACTCCACGCTCGGTGTCCCGGGTCTCATGAATGCCGTGCGCGCCGGCCGCGTCACGTTATGCAACGCGCCAGGAACGGGGATTGCAGATGACAAGTCCATCTATCCCTATGTGCCCGACATGATTCGTTTTTATTTGGGCGAGGCTCCGATTCTCGCAAATGTGCCCACCTACCTCTGCCGAAAGGCGGATCATCTCCAGTATGTACTCGATCACATGGAAGAGCTGGTGGTCAAAGAGACCCACGGTGCCGGTGGCTACGGCATGTTGATCGGACCGAGTGCGACCACGTCGGAGATCGATGCCTTTCGTGCGCTGGTGAAGGCGAAGCCGGCGGGCTATATCGCACAACCCACGCTGGCCTTGTCCACCTGTCCGACGTTTGTCGAGTCGGGGATTGCACCGCGCCACATTGATCTCAGGCCCTTTGTCTTAAGCGGGCAGCGGGTGTCGATTGTGCCCGGTGGACTCACGCGGGTCGCCTTGCGCGAAGGATCACTGGTGGTGAACTCTTCGCAGGGTGGGGGCACCAAAGACACCTGGGTGTTGCAGGAGGACGCATGCTGAGCCGCACCGCGGATAGCCTGTTCTGGATGTCACGCTACATCGAGCGGGCGGAGAACACGGCTCGATTGCTCGATGTGCAACGGCAGGCCACCTTACTGCCGAGTGCCTTTGGGGTGCAACAGGTAGGGTACGCCCAGGCCCTGCACGACATGGTCGCCGAACCCTTGAATCCCGCGAGCATCATCAGTTGCATTACCGCGGCGCGGGAGAACTGCCGAGCGGTTCGGGGGGCAGTCAATACCGACGTCTGGGAGACGGTCAACGCCACCTGGTTGGAGTTGCGTGCGTGGATCACGGCCGCCCAATGGCAAAAGGATCCCTACGATTTATTAGAGTGGGTCAAACTTCGGTCCCATCTCTTCCGCGGCATCACCATCGGGACGATGCTCAAAGACGAGGCCTTTTACTTCATGCGACTGGGCACCTTTATCGAGCGGGCGGACAGCACGGCGCGCATTCTGGATTCGAAGTTCAGCCATCCGAATCACGATGGCGAGGGCGATGGACCCCTCGAGGATCGGATGGATTACTACTACTGGGCCTCGGTCTTGCGGTCGGTCTCGGCGTTGGAGATCTATCGCAAGGTGTATCGGGACGTGATCACACCCCGACGGGTGGCGGAGCTGCTCATTCAACGGGCCGACATGCCCCGGTCATTATTGGCCTGCCTGAATGAGGTCTGCGGAAATCTGGACCAGATCAGTGACCGCGGGGACACCGAATCCAAACGCCTGGCCGGGCGCCTGCGGGCGGATGTGCAGTACCTGCGCGTGGATGATACGTTTGAGCGGGATATTCACACGTTTCTGAATGGGTTTTCGGAGCAGGTGTATGCCCTGGGAACACGCATATGTCGGGAGTTTTCTGGCGATCATACGGAAGCGACGTTTGCATGATTACAATCCGGATCACATTTATTCCGAAGGTATCGTTATGACGTATTGTGTGGCCATGCGCCTGAATACCGGGCTCGTCTTCTTGTCGGACTCGCGGACCAATGCGGGCGTTGATCATGTGTCCACGTACCGCAAGATGAGTGTGTTTGAGCGCAGCGGCGATCGGGTCTTGGTATTAATGAGTTCCGGCAATCTCGCCATCACGCAAAGCGTCGTGCAGCAGTTGACCGATGCGACGACTGCGGAGAACCTTTGGAATGTATCGTCCATGTCACGGGCCGCCCATGTGGTGGGCGAGGCCGTGCGGGAGGTCTATCGACGGGATCAACAGTCGTTTCAGGAATTCGGCCTTGAATTTAACTGCAGTTTTATCCTGGGCGGACAGATTCAGGGGGAAGACTGTCGAATCTTCAACGTCTACTCGGCGGGGAATTTCATTGAGGCCTACGCGGAGAGCCCATACTTTCAGATTGGTGAATCTAAGTATGGCAAACCGATCCTGGATCGCGTGGTGGCCCCGGACACACCGCTCGATGTCGCCGCCAAATGCTGTCTGATCTCCATGGATTCCACCCTGAAATCCAATATCTCGGTGGGCATGCCACTGGACCTGTTGATTTATGAACGCGGCTCGCTTCGGGTGTCGCGCTATGTGCACATCAAAGCCGACAACCGTTATTTCAACGATATTCGGTCGATGTGGGGCCAGCAATTACGCCGAGTGTTCAATGAGCTTCCGGATCCCGACTGGTCCACAATGCCGGGCGATGACAGTTGGCCGGTTTTCGAGGCCCAGATCCGATCGCCGGATCAGTGACCGCCTGTCGCGCGATTTATTGCGCGGCCCATCCCCCGTCCATATTCCAGGCGGCCCCGCGGATTTGAGTGGCCGCATCCGAACAGAGAAACACGGCGAGTGCGCCGAGCTGCTCCGGTGTGACGAATTCACCGGACGGTTGTTTCTCCATCAACAGATCGCGTTTGGCGTCGTCATTGCTCATGGATTTACTCTGGGCGCGGGCATCGACCTGTTTTTGCACCAAGGGGGTGAGCACCCATCCCGGACAGATCGCGTTACAGGTGATCGGGCTTTGGGCGGTTTCCAGAGCCACCACTTTGGTCAGACCTACGAGGCCATGTTTGGCGGCGACGTACGCCGCTTTCTGTACCGAGGCGACCAGGCCGTGCACCGAGGCAATGTTGATGATCCGACCGAAACCGCGCTGCTTCATGCCCGGCAGGGCAGCACGAATGGTGTGAAAGGCCGACGATAAGTTGATCGCGATCACCGCATCCCATCGGTCGATGGGAAATTCCTCGATCGGGGCCACGTGCTGAATACCCGCGTTATTGACCAGCACATCGAGTCGACCCAGCGTCGATTCGGTGGCGCGAATCATCTCGGCGATCTCGGCCGGTTTACTCATGTCGGCGGCATGGTGCGATACCCGCACGCCATAGGCACTGGCCAGCTCCTGCTGGAGCTGCGCAATTGCGGCGGCCTCACCAAATCCATTGAGCATAATATTGGCGCCCTGCTGGGCTAAGGCCCGGGCAATCCCCAATCCAATGCCGCTGGTCGATCCGGTGACGAGGGCTACTTTTTTCGAGAGCATGGCGCTGGACATTCGATGGGTTCTCCGCAGTCGATTCTGGTTTTCGATGCCATCCCGCTTTGGGCTAGCATTGGGCTATGCCAATGATAAAGGGTTCAGTCCGCGAGCCGTTCTCTGAGCGTGCGCAGGCCGTCGGCGATCCGCGCCACGGATCGGTCACCTGTGTGAGTCCGGCTGGCCTGCACCGCATGGCCTATACGGAGTGGGGCGATGCCGATAACCCGAACGTGGTCATCTGCGTGCATGGACTGACCCGCGTAGGGCAGGACTTTGAGGCACTCGCGCAGGCGTTAGCGTCCGATTTTCGTGTGGTCTGCCCCGACGTGGTGGGCCGTGGCCGATCGAGCTGGTTAAAAAATCCCATGCTCTATGGCGTGCCCCAGTACACCAGCGATATGGTGGCACTGATTGCGCGTTTGAACGTCTCGCAGGTGCTCTGGGTGGGCACCTCTATGGGAGGGCTGATCGGTATGAGTCTGGCGGCCTTGGAGGGCTCGCCGGTATCGCGACTGGTGTTAAACGATGTCGGTGCCGTGTTAAGCGGAGCGGCGCTTGGGCGTATTGCCCGGTATGTGGGCGTGACCACGGAGTTTCGTGATCGCCGACAGGCCCACGCCGCCTTGCGTGAGATTTTCGCTGGGTTTGGCCCGCATACCGAGTCCCAGTGGACGCAGTTGCTGGACGTGATGCTGGTGCCGGTGGCCAATTCCGATCGTGTGCGACTGCATTACGACCCGGCGATCGCCGAACCGTTTCGTCAGACCTATGGGCCAGAGGCCACTTCGGATCGTCCCGTGCCCGATCTGGAATTGTGGCCGATCTACGATGCGATCCGTTGTCCGACCTTAGTGTTACGCGGTGAACAGAGCGATCTGGTGAGTGCACAGATCGTCGCACAGATGCGTGAGCGTGGCCCGCGCGCACAGGCGGTGGAGTTGCCCGGTATCGGTCATGCGCCTACGTTGATGCACGATGATCAGATTCGCATCGTGGCTAATTTTCTTCGCGCGCCGGTGGCGACATGACTGACGCCGCGTTTCGCGCGGTGCGCATTACACGGCGACGGCTGCTGAAAGGCGTTGGTACGCTGGCGGTCGTGGGCGTGGCAGGGTGCACGTCGACTCCGAAGCGTGAGGTCAAGAAAGAGCGAATTGCCCTGGTCCTGGGCGGGGGCGCGGCGCGCGGCTTTGCACATATCGGTGTGATCAAGGTGCTCGAAGCGCAAGGGATTGCGCCGGATGTGATTGTGGGCACGAGCGCGGGCAGCCTAGTGGGAGCTTTGTACGCATCGGGCATGACGGCCTACGATCTGCAGCGGGTCGCCTTGACCGTGGATGAAGCGACCTTTACCGACTGGACACTGGTGGGGCGCGGGTTGATCAAAGGGGAGGCGATTGCGAATTTCGTCAATACCCAGCTCAAACAACTCACCATCGAAAAACTTCCGCGTGCCTTGGCCATCGTGGCGACGGATCTGCGCAGTGGTGAACCGATCGTGTTCCAGCGCGGCGATACCGGGATGGCCGTGCGCGCCTCCAGTGCCGTGCCAGGGATTTTCGGTCCCGTACGAATTGGTGATCGGGATTACGTCGACGGTGGACTCACCCACCCGGTGCCGGCCGCTATTGCACGGCGATTGGGTGCCGATGTGGTTATCGCTGTGGATATTTCGGCACGTCCAAACCTACGGGATCCCTCCAGTACTGTCGAGGTGTTGTTGCAGACCTTTACCATCATGGGGAGTCGTATCGCGCAATACGAACTGGCCAGCGCCGACGTGGTGATTCGTCCGGCCATTGACCAGATCAAAGGTACGGATTTCTCGGCCCGCAATGTGGCGATTCTGGAAGGGGAGAGGGCGGCGATGAGTGCGTTACCCCAGATTCAAAAACGGCTTGCGCTGCCTGACGTTAACCGGCGTTGAGGATCTGCGGCAACCTCAGTTCATGGCGATGACGCGGCGGGCCTGATCAAAGCGGCGGGCCCAGTAGCTCTGATCGAGGGACTCAATGCGCACCACTCCTCGCGATGTCGGTGCATGAACGAACCGACTCTCGCCCAGGTAGACCCCGACATGGGAATTCGATTTTCCGGTGGTATTGAAAAACACCAGATCTCCCGGCGCAAGATCCCGTCGGAGCACCTCCACACCGACTGCCGCTTGCTCTTCGGTGGTGCGCGGGAAACGCAAGCGAAACGCATCCTGAATCACGTGGGCAATGAGTCCCGAGCAATCCAGACCTTCGGCAGGACTCGTGCCACCCAGTTTATAGGGCGTTCCCAAGAGGAGGACCGAGCGGGAGGTGAGCTCCTTGACCGCCTGTTGAGGACTCATGCCCGCCGGAGGCGCAATCGTGCCGCCCATAGGAACATCAAACTTCCATGCGCTGGTTTTGATGGACGCTGGCGCCGGTGTGGTCAGTGTGCCGCAGCCGGTGAGGGCCACCAGCACCAGCAGTCCGAGAGAACGCGAAAAACGGTGAAGTATCATTTCAGTCATGCGGCGGAAGATGCCGCAATTATCGGCAAGTCCTTTCAAAATTCAAGGAGAAATCATGATCCAACGCCCTGTGTTAACTGAAGAGGACGTGGCACGTATTGGTGCAGCCGCGGTTGCGGAAGCGAAAAAGAACCACTGGAATGTGTCGATTGCGATCTGCGATGAGGGCGGCCATCTGTTGTGGCTGACACGGTTAGATGGTGCGCCGGCGATCTCGGCCTATATTGCACCTCAGAAGGCGCGTACGGCCGCATTGGGTCGACGCGAGTCCAAGATCTATGAAGACGTGATCAATCAGGGGCGCATGTCATTTCTGTCGGTGCCGGAGCTGCACGGCATGCTCGAAGGGGGAGTGCCCATCATGGCCGATGGCCATTGCATCGGTGCGGTGGGCGTGTCGGCAGTGAAGTCGACTGAAGACGCACAGATCGCGAAGGCGGGTATCGCCGCGCTGTAAGTTCGGGTTCGGGGCCTAGGCCACCATCTTCTCGATCTTGATCTTCCACTCCTTCGGCCCGGTGTCATGGACCGATGTGCCGTTGGAGTCCACCGCGACGGTGACGGGCATGTCCTTGACATCAAACTCATAGATCGCCTCCATGCCCAGGTCTTCGAATCCGACCACGCGTGAGCCGCGAATGGCTTTGCTCACCAGATAGGCGGCGCCCCCGACGGCCATCAGATAGGCCGATTTATGTTTTTTGATCGCCTCGATGGCCGTTGGCCCTCGCTCGGCTTTGCCGACCATCGCAATCAGTCCGGTCTGGGCGAGCATCGTCTCGGTAAATTTATCCATGCGCGTGGCGGTCGTCGGGCCTGCGGGACCGACCACTTCATCGCGCACCGGGTCCACGGGGCCCACGTAATAGATCACGCGATTGGTGAAGTCCACCGGGAGTTTTTCGCCTTTTGCGAGCATGTCGCTGATGCGCTTATGCGCCGCGTCACGACCGGTGAGCATCTTCCCATTGAGCAATAAAGTCTGGCCGGGCTTCCACGACGCCACTTCCTGCGGCGTGAGCGTATTGAGATCGATCCGTTTCGATTTCTCGACATCCGGCGCCCAGGCGACGTTCGGCCAGTCCTCCAATCGGGGCGGCTCCAAGTGGGCCGGACCCGTGCCATCCAAATGAAAGTGCACATGGCGCGTGGCCGCGCAGTTCGGAATCATGGCCACAGGAAGGTTGGCGGCATGCGTGGGATAGTCCCGCACCTTCACATCGACCACGGTGGTCAGACCACCGAGACCCTGTGCGCCAATGCCCAAGGCGTTGACCTTTTGATAGAGCGCGATGCGCAGCTCTTCAATCTTGTTTTTTGGTCCGCGTGCGAGAAGTTCGGGCATATCCACCGGATCCATCAACGATTCTTTGGCCAGAAGCGCCGCCTTTTCTGGTGTACCACCAATGCCAATGCCTAGAATGCCAGGCGGACACCAGCCGGCGCCCATGGTGGGCACGGTTTTCACGACCCAGTCCACGATGGAGTCGCTGGGATTGAGCATCACGAGTTTGCTCTTGGCCTCGGATCCGCCGCCTTTGGCCGCGCAGATCACCTCGATGCCATCGCCCGCCACCATGTCGTAATGGATCACGGCGGGCGTGTTGTCTTTGGTGTTCTTTCGCGTGCCGGCCGGGTCCGCAAGCCCGGATGCCCGCAACAGGTTGTCTTTGAATTGATAGGCCGGCCGGACCCCTTCGTTGACCATGTCGCCAATCGTCATCGTGGCGCCGTCCCAGCGCACGTTCATGCCAATCTTGAGAAAAACAGTCGCAATTCCCGTGTCCTGACAAATGGGGCGCTGGCCCTCGGCGCTCATTCGGCTGTTGGTCAGGATCTGGGCGATCGCGTCTTTCGCAGCGGGATTTTGCTCGCGTTCGTAGGCGGCGCCAAGCGCCGTGATGTAGTCGAGCGGATGGTAATAGCTGATGAATTGAAACGCATCCGCGATGCTCTGGATGAAGTCGCTCTGTTTAATGGCAGGCATGGCACAACTCCCCTTTTTGCGGTAGATTTTACGGTCAAGCATGTCCGAAGAATCGTCGTGCAGTGTCGATGTGGCACTGCAGCAGAAGAATTCTAACCTGCCAAAAATTCCAATAAGGGGAGCACAGCATGGCCATTGAATCCGTACTTCAGGAAACCCGTATTTTTCCTCCACCCAAAGCGTTCGCCGCCAAAGCCCGTTTGGGCAGCATGGATGCGTACAACGCGATGTGCAAGGAAGCGGAGACCAATTACGCGGAATACTGGGCCAAACATGCCCGCAATGAAATCATCTGGAAGAAACCCTTCACGCGCGCCCTCGATGAAAGCAAGGCGCCCTTTTATAAATGGTTCGATGATGGTCTATTGAACGTCTCGTACAACTGCCTGGACCGCCATCTGGAGAGCGGCAATGGCGATAAGGTCGCTCTGATTTTCGAGGCCGATGGCGGCGAGGTGAACAAGGTCACCTACAAGCAGTTGCACCAGCAGGTGTGCCGTCTGGCCAACGCCATCAAGGCCATGGGCT
This sequence comes from Burkholderiaceae bacterium, assembly GCA_049421125.1. GTDB lineage: Bacteria > Pseudomonadota > Gammaproteobacteria > Burkholderiales > Burkholderiaceae_A > Lacustribacter. The sequence continues at coordinate 10,721 of JBMSML010000021.1, read as the reverse complement.
ACAAGAAGGGCGATCGCGCATTGATTTACATGCCCATGTCGGTCGAGGGCGTGGTGGCCATGCAGGCCTGTGCACGACTCGGTGTGATTCATTCGGTGGTGTTCGGCGGATTTTCGGCCAAGAGCCTGCAAGAGCGTGTGGTCGATGCCGGCGCGACCCTGGTCATTGCGGCCGACGAACAGTGCCGCGGTGGTAAGGCCATTCCGCTCAAGCCCGCGGTCGATGAGGCGTTTGCCTTAGGTGGCTGCGAGGGCGTCAAGCATGTGATCGTCTATCGCCGAACCGGGGGCGCCATTCCCATGACGGCCGGTCGCGATGTCTACATGGATGACATCTGTAAAAATCAACCCGACACCTGTGAGCCGGAGTGGGTCGAGGCCGAGCATCCGCTCTTCATCCTCTACACATCGGGATCGACCGGGAAGCCCAAAGGTGTGCAGCACTCATCCGGCGGCTATTTGTTACACGCCATCATGACCATGAAGTACACCTTCGACATTCAGCCCAATGATGTGTTCTGGTGCACGGCCGACATCGGTTGGGTGACCGGTCATACCTACATCACCTATGGCCCTCTGGCCTGTGGTGCCACCGAGATCGTGTTTGAGGGTGTGCCCACGTATCCTGATGCGGGCCGTTTCTGGAAAATGATCCAGGACCACAAGGTCTCGATCTTTTACACGGCACCCACGGCCATCCGTTCATTGATCAAGGCCAATGAGGCCACGCCATCGAGCGCGCCGAAAAATTACAACTTATCGAGCCTTCGGTTGTTGGGATCGGTCGGTGAGCCGATCAATCCCGAGGCCTGGATGTGGTATCACAACAATGTGGGCGGTGGAACGTGTCCGATTGTGGACACGTTCTGGCAGACCGAGACGGGTGGCCACATGATCACTCCGATGCCTGGGGCGACGCCCTTGGTGCCGGGTTCGTGCACCTTGCCCTTTCCGGGGATTCAGGCCGCCATCGTGGATGAGGCCGGTCACGATGTGCCCAACGGCAATGGCGGTATTTTGGTCGTGAAAAAACCATGGCCTGCCATGATCCGCACGATCTGGGGTGATCCCGATCGTTTCGTGAAGAGCTATTACCCCGAGGAACTCGGTGGGCGGCTCTATCTTGCTGGCGATGGTGCAATTCGCGATAAAGACACGGGCTATTTCACGATCATGGGCCGCATCGACGATGTGTTAAACGTGTCGGGTCACCGCATGGGCACGATGGAAATCGAATCGGCCTTGGTGGCCAACTCGCTGGTTGCCGAAGCGGCGGTGGTGGGCCGCCCCGATGACACCACTGGGGAGGCCGTGGTGGCCTTTGTGGTGCTCAAAGGCGCGCGTCCATCGGGTGACGATGCCAAGAAGATGGCCAATGACTTGCGCAACTGGGTGGGCAAAGAGATTGGACCGATTGCCAAGCCCAAGGAAATTCGTTTTGGTGACAATCTGCCGAAAACACGTTCCGGCAAGATCATGCGTCGACTGTTGCGCACCTTGGCCAAGGGCGAGGAAATCACTCAAGACACCTCCACGTTGGAGAACCCGGCCATTCTGGATCAGCTCAAACAGACGGTCTGATTGCAGGCGTCACTCGTGACGGGTTGAAGGACCCCGGGGGAGGGCATCGGGATATCGCGCCGGCAAATGCGTGCCGCCGGGCGAAGCCCCGAGGCGTGGCCCGCGAGTGGGCGGCGTGTGAGCCAATGGCGGTTCATGGGGCCCTCTGTTACACTCCCGTGGCTTGACCCGCCTAGCTGACTTTTTCCCGGCTGCGGCTTTGTCTTCCTCTCGCGGAGAGATGGATGAGTGGTTTAAGTCGCACGCCTGGAAAGCGTGTATGGGTTAATAGCCCATCGGGGGTTCGAATCCCCCTCTCTCCGCCAACACACATTGATTTATGAATACGGCCCTAGCCAAACAAGTCCTTGAGGCTGCCTTGCTCGCCCACACGGAGCCGATGCCCGTGTCAGAGTTACGGCGGCTGTTTGATGATGAACTCGATGCGGACACTATTCGTCTGCTGCTTGAAGATCTGCAGCGCGAGTGGGTCGGGCGTGGGGTAGAACTCGTGCCCCTGGCCTCGGGATGGCGGTTTCAGACGCGGCCGGAGATGCGCGAGTATCTGGATAAGTTGAAAAACGAGAAACCTCCGCGTTACTCACGGGCGACCATGGAAACGCTGGCCATCATCGCCTACCGTCAACCCGTCACCCGGGGCGACATCGAGGACATTCGTGGCGTGGCCGTGGCCACACAGGTGATCAAATCCTTGGAGGATCGCAGTTGGATTGAGGCCATCGGCCATCGCGATGCACCGGGTCGCCCTGCGTTGTACGCGACCACCCGGCACTTTTTAGACGATCTCGGTCTGCGTTCCCTGGAGGAACTTCCCACGTTGGATGCCAATTGGAGTGACACCGCCAATGCCTTGTTGCCCGGCTTGGCCCAAGAGTCCTCAATGACCGATGGCGAGGCCGTGCCGTCAGAGTCCGAATCCGTCACGACCGATGACGCGGAGGCCACGCCCAACGATGATCGTCAGGCCGCATCGTGAGCGATGAACTGAATCTCAACGATCCGCTGCGCGACGATTCCACTGAGCCCGACACGGCGCCCATGGTGAACGCGCCGGAGCCAGAGGGCGACCCCATTCCGTTTTACGCCCAGCAGGGATCAAGCCCTCGCGTGGGTGGGCCATCGCGTGTGGGCTTGGACTACGACCCACCGAAGTTGCACAAGGTGTTGGCCGATGCCGGCATCGGTTCGCGTCGGGAAATGGAAGAACTTATTCTTGCGGGGCGCGTGTCGGTCAATGGCACCCCGGCCCATATCGGACAGCGCATCTTGCATTCCGATCAGGTCAAGGTGAACGGCAAACCGATCCGAATCCGCGTGGCGCCGCCACCGGTCCGCGTGTTGGCGTATCACAAGCCTGCGGGTGAAATCGTGACCCGCGACGATCCCCAGCATCGGGTCACCGTATTCAAAAAACTGCCTCCGGCCCGTTTTGGCCGTTGGATTGCGGTGGGCCGTCTGGACATGAACACCGAAGGACTGTTGTTGTTCACCACCTCGGGCGAACTGGCCAATCGCCTGATGCATCCGCGCTCTCAGGTCCAGCGTGAATACGCCGTGCGTTTATTGGGTGAACTCACGTCCGAGTCTCGCGCACAACTCACCGAGGGCATCGCGCTCGATGATGGTCCGGCCAAGTTTGAAAGCATTGACGACGCCGGTGGCGAGGGCGCCAATTACTGGGTGCGCGTGGTGATCACCGAGGGGCGCAATCGCGAAGTCCGTCGTATGTTTGAGAAGGTGGGCGTGACGGTGAGTCGCTTGATCCGGATTCGCTACGGTCAGATTGCCTTGCCGTCGAACCTGCGTCGCGGCCAGTCGGTGGATCTCGACGAGGCCGACATTCAGGCCCTGTGTCAGTCGGTGGGACTGCGGATCGGCGCTGGTGCAGCGGACGGTCCGCGCAAGGGGGCGGGTCAGAAGGCACGTCGGGGACCGCGTCCTGCCCGAACGGGTGGGGGCGCCTCCCAGCCGTGGCACTCGCCAAGCAGCGTGGCCCGAGTCAGTCAGGAGGACCGCCACTTGGACGATGGTGTGGATCTTAATGAACCGCATCCCGATGATGAATGGCAACCCTCCGGCCCGGATGCCCACCTCTCGCATCTCGGCGGCGGACCGAAAAAGCGGCAAAACGGGGCCAAAAAGCCGAACCCCTTGCAGACCTCGTGGGGGGCTTCCAAACCCGTGACCGGTGCGTTATCGGCGCCGCAGCGGCCTGGAGGGCCGGGACGTCCCGGCGGCGGTCGCCCGGGCGGGGCAAAAAAAGGATCTCGGCCTGGTGGCGCAAAGGGCGGCTTTCGCGGCCGCAAGCCCCAATAGTCGGAGTCCATCGGCCAACCGGCATTGATCACGGCTTAAGATTCCCGTAAAATCAACTACATAGCGCGTCTCTTTACGCTAACGTTGGCTTCACAACGGGTGCGGGAAGAGGAAGGCGGTCAATAAGAAATGGGCTTCACAAAGCCCATTTTTTTTTGTCGTTTCGCATCGCGAGGCACGGTAGTAATGGATGTGGATGGTCGGGGTGGAGTGACGAGTCGGGTATGGCAGATCTTTGGCAGGCCGTGGAGTTGGCCGCAGCAGACATGGGGTTTGAGCTCATCGACCTGGAGAGAACGCCGGGTGGCGTGATGCGCGTGTTCATCGATGTCCGCGATCCTGCTGCGATGGTGACCGTGGATGACTGTGAAGCAGTGTCACGGCATCTGGTGCACTTGTTGCCCGTCGAGGGATTTGATTTCCAGCGGCTGGAGGTGTCGTCGCCGGGCATGGATCGGCCACTGACCAAGCCGGCGCATTACGTCCGGTTTGCCGGATCGATCATCAAGTTGCGGTTACGGCTGCCATTAGAGGGGCGGCGAAATTTTGAGGGTGTGCTGCAGGTGTCCGACCAGGGAGCGCTGTCACTCGAGTACGAGGGCAAAGGGGGCGAGCGACTGCAGTTGAATTTTGAAATCAGTGATGTGGAGCGGGCGCGGTTAGTGCCGCAGTACCCGTTTTAAATAGGATCTAGGAGAACCAGAATGAGCCGTGACTTGTTGATGTTGGCCGATGCCTTGGCAAGGGAAAAAAATGTCGAGCGGGAAATTGTGTTCCAGTCGCTGGAGAGCGCGCTGGCCTCGGCCACGAAAAAACGGTTCACCGATGAGGTTGATGTGCGCGTCTCGATTGACCGTACGAGCGGCGACTACGAGAGTTTTCGTCGTTGGCAGGTGGTGCCGGACGGTGAACTCGAGGACCATGATCTGCAGATCATCCTGACGGAAGCCCGTAAACAGATCGCCGACATCGAGGTGGGCGATTTCATTGAAGAGGAACTTGAGCCGATCGAGTTTGGCCGCATTGGGGCCCAGGCCGCCAAGCAGGTCATCCTGCAGCGCATTCGTGAGGCCGAACGCGAGCAGATCCTTAAGGACTTTCTGGAGCGCGGTGAAGTCATCATCAACGGTACCGTCAAGCGCTTAGAGCGCGGCGATGTGATTGTGGAATCTGGCAAGATCGAGGCACGTTTGCCCCGTGATCAGATGATTCCGAAGGAGAATCTGCGCCCCGGCGATCGTGTTCGTGCCTATATGCAGCGTGTGGAGCGCACACAGCGTGGCCCGCAGATTATTTTGTAGCGTACTACTCCGGAATGCATCATGAAATTGTTCGAGCTCGAAGTGCCCGAGATCGAGCAGGGCATGCTCATCATCAAGTCAGCCGCCCGCGATCCGGGCGTGCGCGCCAAGATCGCGGTGTTCACGGCCGATCGTCGTATTGATCCGATCGGCACCTGTGTGGGCGTGCGCGGGTCGCGTGTTCAGGCGGTGACCCATGAACTGGCCGGTGAGCGCGTGGACATCGTACTCTGGTCCGAAGATCCGGCCGAGTTCGTGATCGGCGCTCTGGCCCCGGCCAATGTGTCGTCTATTGTGGTCGACGAAGAGCGTCACGCGATGGACGTGGTGGTCGATGAGGCCGAGTTGGCGGTGGCCATCGGTCGCGGCGGCCAGAATGTGCGGTTGGCCTCCGATCTCACTGGCTGGCAGATCAATATCATGACGGCGGATGAGTCGGCCGAGAAATCGGAAACCGAGCGCCAGAAGCTGCGTGAAATCTTTATGGAGAAGCTCGATGTCGATGCGGAGGTGGCCGACATCCTGATCGAGGAAGGCTTCTCAACGTTGGAGGAGGTCGCTTATGTGCCCGTGGCCGAGATGTTGGAGATTGATGCCTTCGATGAGGATACGGTCAACGAGCTGCGTAATCGTGCGCGCAATGCGTTGCTGACGGCGGCGATTGCCCAGGAAGAGAAGCTGGAAACCACTGCAGAGGATCTGTTGGATCTTGAGGGAATGGATCGTGATCTGGCCGTGACGCTGGCCGATGCCAAAGTCTTTACGCGCGATGACCTCGCCGATCTGGGTGTGGATGAGCTGGTCGAGATCGCTGGACTGGACGAATCGCGTGCCAAGGATTTGATCATGAAGGCACGCGCCCATTGGTTTGCCTCTGAGGAGACCGAGGCAGGAGGGTCGACGGATGGCCGCTGATAATGTAGAAAAATTCGCGGCCGAACTGAAACTTCCGGTCGAAACACTGCTCGAGCAGTTGCGCGCGGCCGGAGTGCAGAAGTCATCGGCCGGTGATGGGCTGACCGAGACCGATAAGGAACAGCTGTTGTCGTCCTTGCGTAAGGCCCACGGGGGCGAAGAGGCGCCGCGCAAGAAAATTACGCTGACCAAACGGCAGACCTCCGAGATCAAACAGGCCGATGGTTCTGGAAAGTCGCGCACCATTCAGGTGGAGGTGCGTAAAAAGCGCGTGTTTGTCAAACGCGATAGCGCTGAAGGCGCCGATACTGCCGAGTCGAGCGCACCGTCTGCACCGGTGGTCTCCGAGGAAGAGCTGGCCCAGCGTGAGACCGAGAGCCGGCGTCAGTCGGAGCTCTTGGCGCGTCAGGAAGCGGAGCTCAAGGAAAAGCAGGACCGTTTGGAGCGTGAGCGTGCGCGTGAGGCGCAGGCCATCAAGGATGCCGAAGAGGCGGCCCGATTGGCCGAGCAGGCATCCACGCTGGATGCGGCGGCCGCTACGAAGAGCGCCAAAGAGGAGGCGAGTCGTGTCAAGGAGCGTGCCCGACAGGCCGCAGAAGATGCGGCTAAATCAGTGCAGGCCCGTCGTGCAGTGGAAGATGAGGTGGCGGCCATCAATAAACTGATGTCCGCGGCGCGCACCGGAAAGCTCGCGGCCACGGCCCGTGCGCCGGAGAAGACGGCCGAACCCACTTCGACGACTCTGCATAAGCCTGCGGCAAAACCCGGCACGGAGAAAACCGAGGACGACAAGCCCAAAGAGAAGAAGTCCGAAAAGCAGCTCAAGGCCTCCAAGCTCTCATCGACCTGGCAAGACGATGCTGCCAAGAAGCGTGCCATTAAGACTCGTGGTGACACCATGGGGGGTGCGGGGGGTTGGCGGGCTGGCCCGAGGGCGAAATCGAAGCAAGGTTCCACGGAACCCTCGAATTTCGTGCAGCCCACGGAGCCGCAGGTGCGTGAGGTGCATGTGCCGGAAACCATCAGCGTGGCCGATCTGGCCCACAAGATGTCGGTGAAGGGCTCCGAAGTGGTCAAAACTTTGATGCAGATGGGCCAAATGGTCACCATCAATCAGGTCTTGGATCAGGAGACCGCCATGATCGTGGTCGAGGAGATGGGGCATAAGGCGTTTGCGGCCAAGCTCGACGATCCCGAGGCCTTCTTGGAAGAAACCGAGGCGGAAAAACTTGCTCAAGCAGCGGCGGTTACGCGCCCACCCGTGGTGACTATCATGGGCCATGTGGATCATGGCAAGACATCCTTACTGGATTACATTCGTCGCACGAAAGTTGCGGCGGGCGAAGCCGGTGGTATCACGCAGCACATCGGTGCCTACCACGTGGACACGCCGCGCGGTGTGATCACTTTTCTGGATACACCGGGTCATGAGGCATTTACCGCGATGCGTGCCCGTGGTGCGAATGCGACCGACATTGTCATTCTGGTAGTGGCGGCCGACGATGGCGTGATGCCCCAGACGAAAGAGGCCGTCGCCCATGCGAAGGCAGCGGGCGTGCCCATCGTGGTGGCCATTAACAAGATCGATAAGCCCGAGGCAAATCCGGATCGGGTCAAAACCGAGCTCGTAGCCGAAGAAGTGGTCCCCGAGGAATATGGCGGCGAGTCGCCGTTTATTTCGGTGTCCGCCAAGACCGGTCAGGGCATTGATGATCTGTTGGAAAACGTACTGTTGCAGGCCGAGGTGCTGGAGCTGAAGGCACCGGTGACGGCATTGGCCAAGGGTCTGATTGTCGAGGCGCGCATCGATAAGGGCCGTGGTCCGGTGGCGACCGTGCTCGTGCAATCTGGAACGCTGAAAAAAGGCGATGTGATCCTGGCCGGTGCCGCGTTCGGACGGGTGCGTGCCATGCTCGATGAAAATGGTCGGCAGGTGGACGAGGCCGGCCCATCGATTCCGGTGGAGATCCTGGGCATGACCGAGGTGCCGCAGGCGGGCGACGAGATGATGGTGTTAGGCGATGAGCGCAAGGCCCGTGAAATTGCCTTGTTTCGTCAGGGCAAGTTCCGCGATGTTCGCCTGGCAAAACAGCAGGCGGCGAAACTGGAGAACATTTTCGACAACATGGGCGACGGAGCGAAAACCCTTTCCCTCATCATCAAGTCGGATGTGCAAGGGTCGCAAGAGGCCTTGGCCACGGCGATGCAGAAACTGTCCACCGAAGAAGTCAAGGTCAACATCGTCCACGCCGCGGTCGGCGCCATTACCGAGTCCGACATCAATCTGGCCATTGCATCGAAGGCGGTCGTGATCGGATTTAATGTCCGCGCCGATCAGCAGGCTAAACGGCTCGCCGAAGGCAATGGCATTGATCTGCGTTACTACTCGATCATCTATGATGCGGTGGATGAAGTGAAGAACGCCATGCAGGGCATGCTGGCGCCTGAACGCCGCGAGAACATTATTGGATTGGTCGAGATTCGCCAGGTCTTCAAGGTGTCGCGTCTGGGCAATATTGCCGGGTGTATGGTGCTCGAGGGAATTGTTCGCCGTGGCGCCCAGGTCCGACTACTGCGGGATAACGCGGTGATCTGGACCGGCGAGCTCGATTCGTTAAAGCGCTTCAAGGATGACGCCAAAGAAGTCAAAGAGGGATTTGAGTGCGGTTTGACACTTAAAAACTACGATGACATTCAGGAAGGCGATCAGCTCGAGGTGTTTGAGATTCAAGAAATTGCGCGGACACTCCAATAAGCCAACGGAACGGGGACACCGGGTTGCCGATCAGATACAGCGGGATTTGTCGGAACTGATTCGGCTGGAGGTGAAGGACCCCCGGCTGGGCCTGATCACCATCACCGACGTGGAAGTCACGCCGGACTATGCCCATGCGAAAGTGTTTTACAGCGTCCTGCCGGATGACGAGTCGCAGCTTAAAAAAACGGCCGAGGGTCTGGCGGCCTGCCGCGGTTTTTTGCGGGCCAAGCTGGGCCGCATGCTGAAGATTCATCAGACGCCGGAATTGCATTTCGTGCGCGATGACTCGGTGGCGAGGGCGATGGCCATGAGCGCATTGATTGATCGGGCCGTGTCGGGCAAGGGCCGTCATGACTAAGCGTGCGACGTGTCCGATTGACGGCGTGTTACTGCTCGATAAGCCGGTGGGTCCATCGTCGACCCGGGTGCTGGGTCACGTGAAGCATTTATTGAATGCGGCCAAGGCCGGCCATGGCGGCACTCTGGATCCAATGGCCAGTGGCCTGTTGCCGCTGATGTTCGGTGAGGCCACCAAATACGCCGCCCATGGGCTGGATGCCGACAAAACCTACGAGGCGCAGATTGCCCTTGGATCCCGCACCACCACGGCCGATCGTGAGGGCGAGGTGATCGCCCAGGCGGCCGTTCCCGACACCTTGTCGCGTGAGCAGATCAATGCGGTCCTCGCCCGTTTTACTGGGCCGCAAGACCAGGTGCCGCCCATGCACTCGGCATTGAAAAAAAACGGCAAGGCCTTGTATGCCTATGCGCGAACGGGGCAAACCGTGGAGCGCACGCCTCGTCGTATCATCATTCATGCGATTGCGCTCACGGAGTGGGCAAGCCCATTGATTGGCATTCGTGTGGGCTGCAGTAAGGGCACCTACATTCGGACGCTGGCGGAAGACATTGGTCAGGCCTTGGGGCTTCCCGCCCACTTGCACAGCCTGCGGCGTGTCGCGGTGGGCGATCTGCAGGCCCACGATATGGTGGCACTCTCGGCCATTGAGCAGGCCGATCCGTCGGATCGCGAGGCGTTTCTCAAACCCGTGGACTGGCTGATTCGCGACTGGCCGGCCGTGGTGCTGGATCGCCCTCAGGAACATCAGTTTGTTCATGGCCAGGCGGTGACCGTCACGATGACGATGGCCACACCCCGAATGGCGACGGGCGATGGCGCACATACAACACATCAACAGGTGCGTGTGCAAAACCGACAGGGTGTTTTTCTGGGCACGGGTCGTATCGCTGCCCAACGTGTTCTTCATCCCGAGCGTCTTCGGGTCTTATCTTCTTAGGAGTCGTTTATGCGCGCACTGCGCAATATTGCAATCATCGCCCACGTGGACCACGGCAAGACCACAATGGTGGACAAACTGCTGCAGCAGGCCGGCACATTTGCAAAACATCAGCAGGTATCCGAGCGTGTCATGGACTCCAATGATCTGGAAAAAGAGCGTGGCATTACCATTTTGGCCAAAAACTGTGCGGTCGATTACGAGGGCACGCACATCAATATCGTGGACACGCCGGGGCATGCCGACTTTGGCGGCGAAGTGGAGCGTGTGCTCTCCATGGTCGATGGCGTGTTGTTACTGGTGGACGCGGTCGAAGGGCCAATGCCCCAGACGCGTTTTGTGACCCGTAAGGCCTTGGGCTTGGGGCTTAAGCCCATTGTGGTGGTCAATAAAATCGATCGGCCGGGCGCCCGACCGGACTGGGTGGTGAGTCATACCTTTGATCTGTTCGACAAGCTCGGTGCCACTGAGGAGCAGCTCGACTTTCCCGTGGTCTACGCCTCGGCATTGAACGGATTTGCCACTCTGGATCACGCACAACCGAGCACGGACA
>JBMSML010000020.1:0-20007 GCA_049421125.1 Burkholderiaceae bacterium | reverse complement strand
GAGAAGGGCATGGGCATTCTGAACACGGCCCTGGCGGCGCTCTCTAAAGGAGCGCGGCTCGACGGACAGACGGCGTTCACGCTGTATGACACGTTTGGGTTTCCGCTTGATCTCACCGCCGATGTCTGCCGTGAGCGGGGCGTCGAGATTGATGAGGCCGGATTCGAATCGGCGATGGCCCGTCAGCGTGAGCAGGCGCGTGCCGCAGGAAAATTCAAGGCGGTCGATACCCTGGAGTATTCCGGCGCATCCACGGTGTTCGTGGGGTATGAACGGTTGGAGCAGAAATCGATCGTCACCGGGCTGTACCGCGAAGGCGTGGCCGTGCCCAAGGTGGCAGCGGGCGATCGCGCCGTGATCGTGTTGGACACCACACCGTTTTATGCGGAATCGGGAGGTCAGGTGGGGGATGCCGGCGCCTTGCGTGCCGAGAATATGGCGTTTGCGGGGGAGGACACCCAGAAGATTTCTGCCGATGTGGTGGGCCATCACGGCACGGTATTGACCGGCGAGATCGCCGTGGGCGATCGGGTGGAGGCCGCCGTGGACACCGTACGTCGTGCCCATACGGTGCGCAATCATTCGGCGACTCATTTATTGCACAAGGCCCTGCGCGAAGTGCTGGGCACACATGTGCAGCAGAAGGGCTCGTTGGTCGATCCGGAGAAGACACGGTTTGACTTCTCCCACAACCAACCCGTCACGGACGATGAGATTCGCCGTATAGAAGAGATCGTGAATGCGGAGGTATTGGCCAATCAGGACACTAAGGCCCAGGTCATGGCCTTTGATGATGCCATCGCCCATGGAGCGATGGCCCTGTTCGGTGAAAAGTATGGCGACCAGGTCCGGGTGTTGGACATAGGTTCGTCGTGTGAACTCTGCGGTGGTACACATGTGCGTCGCACCGGCGATATTGGCCTCTTTAAAGTGGTGGCGGAATCGGGAGTGGCCGCGGGCACTCGACGCATTGAGGCGGTTACCGGAGAGAACGCGCTGGCGTTGCTGCAACACCTGGAGAGTCGTGTCACTCAGGCCGCCGCCGTGATCAAGGCGCCGGCTTCGGAGTTGCCCGCGCGACTGGCCCAGATCATGGACAACGTCAAAGCGATGGAAAAAGAAATTGCCCGCTTAAAGTCGAAGCTTGCGGCCTCGGCGGGCGATGACCTGGCGGCGAAGGCCGTGGACATTCGTGGCGTGAAGGTCTTGGCCTGTACGCTCGAGGGCGCCGATGTGACCTCACTGCGTGAGACCTTGGATCAGCTCAAAGGCACCCTGAAGTCGGCGGCCATTGTATTGGCCTCGGTCGATGGTGCGAAGGTCACGCTGATTGCGGGTGTCACGGCGGATAACACCGCGCGGATTAAAGCCGGGGAGTTGGTCAATCACGTCGCCATGCAGGTCGGCGGTAAAGGTGGTGGGCGCCCGGATATGGCGCAGGCCGGCGGCACCAATCCGGCTGCGCTGCCTGCTGCACTGCAGAGTGTTAACGCCTTTGTGGAGCAAAAGCTCGCATGACCGCACCGGTAGCGGCCGATCGCACGATTGACACGCGTGGGCTGAACTGCCCCATGCCGATATTGAAGGCCAAGAAGGCCCTAAACGATATGGCCGCTGCAGAAGTGTTGAAGGTGTTGGCGACTGATCCTGGTGCGGCGCGGGATTTCGAATACTTCTGCAAGCATACGGGCCACACGCTTATGGAAAGTACTGAGAGCGAAGGGGAATTTGTGTTTCTCATCCGCAGAAAGGATTAGACTGCGCGGTGAGGAGGAGGGATCGTCATTTGAGGGAGTGACGATCATTTGGGGCGCTGTAGATCAGCGCCCTTTTCTTTTAGAGATTGGCCAACTGATGACGGACGCGTTGCAGTGCCGTGTCGAACTCGGCAAGGCGCTGCTTTTCCTGCGCGACCACGGCCTGCGGCGCCCGGGCCACAAAGCTTTCGTTGGCGAGTTTTCCATGGGCCTTGGCGATTTCGGATTCAAGACGGGCCACTTCCTTGGATAGCCGTGCCCGTTCGGCGTCGACATCGATCTGCACGACCAGCATGAGTTTCAGATCGCCGACCATCTGCACCGGCGCGCGTTTGGCCTCTTCGCCCAGGGATTTCTCAAACGTGACGTCACTGAGTTTGGCCAATGCCTTCAGGCTTGCTGCCATTTGCTGGCGCTCGGGCCCATCGAGGCGCAGATCCAGGCGGGTGGCCGCATGGATGGCCGTGATGTTTTCCAGGCTCACGCGCAGCGGCACTTTTTCGGCTGGCGAGAGTCCCATCTCGGAACGCAGTCCACGAATGGCACCCACCATGTCTTTCAGTTGGGTCACACGGGCCTCGGCCAGGGGATCGAGTTTTCCCGGTTCGGATTTGGGGTAGGGCGCGCAGACGATGGAATCAAACCCACCCTGTTCGAGGGCCGCCGAGCGTTTCGCTTCTTTGGCCACGGTCTGCCAGAGCTCTTCCGTGATGAACGGAATGATCGGATGGGCTAACCGTAAAACAGTTTCCAGTACGCGCAGCAGGGTACGGCGTGCAGCCTTCTGCGCGTTGGGCTGCCCGGTGGCCATCTGCACCTTGGCCAGTTCCAGGTACCAGTCACAGAATTCATTCCAGACAAATTCATAAATCTCGCGCGCGGCGAGATCGAAGCGGTAATCGGTCAGATGCTGCGCCACGTCTGCTTCGGTGCGTTGTAACTGGGACACAATCCATCGATCGACGAACGTGAAGTTCAGCACACCGTCTGGGCCGCAGTCACCCGCGCAGATCTCCAGACCATTGTCCTGGCCTTCGCAGTTCATGAGCACGAAGCGCGTGGCATTCCAGAGTTTGTTGCAGAAATTGCGATAGCCCTCACAGCGGCTCAGGTCAAAGTTAATGTTTCGTCCTGGGGTGGCCAGGCTGGCAAACGTAAAGCGCAGGGCATCGGTGCCAAACGCGGCGATGCCGTTGGGATACTCCTGCCGTGTCTTTTTCTCGATCTGTGCCGACTGTTTGGGATTCATCAACCCCGTGGTCCGTTTGGCCACCAGATCGGGCAGTGCAATGCCATCGATCAGATCAATTGGATCCAGGGTATTGCCCTTGGACTTGCTCATCTTCTGACCTTCGGCATCGCGCACCAGCGCGTGCACGTAGACATGATGAAACGGCACCTTGCCGGTGAAATGGCAGGTCATCATGATCATGCGGGCCACCCAGAAAAAGATGATGTCAAAACCGGTGACCAGCACACTGGAGGGCAGGAACTGGGCAAGCTCATCAGGAATGTTCGGCCGACCGCGGGCGTGATCCCAGACGGCCTCGGGATCCACCAGGGTGGAAAACGGCACCAGGGCCGACGAGAACCAGGTGTCCAGCACATCCGGATCCCGCACCAATGGACCGGACCATCCTTGCTGTGTGGCCTGCGCGCGCGCATCGTCTTCCGAGCGTGCGACAAATACGGTGCCATCGTGAATCGGCTGACCGTGAGGATCCGCCTTGTACCAAGCGGGAATCTGGTGGCCCCACCAGAGCTGGCGAGAGATGCACCAGTCCTGAATGTTGTCGAGCCAATGACGATAGGTCGACGTCCAGTTTTCCGGAATGAATGTCACTTCGCCGCGATCGACCGCTTCCAGTGCGCGGCCGGCGATGCTCTTGCCCGGGGTGGGCGTACCGTGGGGGGCGGGCTTACTCATGGCCACAAACCACTGGTCGGTGAGCATGGGTTCGATCACCGCATTGGTGCGGTCGCCGCGCGGCACCATGAGCTTGTGTTTTTTGGTGTCGATCAGCAGTCCGAGGCCATCGAGATCCGCTAGGATTTTCGTGCGGGCCTCGTAGCGGTCTAAGCCACGATAGGCCTCGGGTGCGGTGTCCTGGATGCGTGCATCCAGTGTCAGGATATTGATCGGCTCAAGACCATGACGCTCGCCCATGGCGTAGTCATTGAAGTCGTGGGCGGGCGTGATTTTCACGCACCCTGTTCCAAAGGCGGCATCCACATAGTCATCGGCGATGATGGGAATCTCGCGGCCCACCAGTGGGAGTCGTAACCGTTGGCCAATCAGGTGTTGGTAGCGGGCATCGTTGGGATTCACCGCCACGGCGACATCGCCCAGCAGGGTCTCCGGTCGCGTGGTGGCCACGACCAGACCCCGATCACCATTGGCCATCGGGTAGTGGATTGACCACAGATGGCCATCTTCTTCCTCGCTGATCACTTCCAGATCCGAGACCGCGGTGAGCAGTTGCGGATCCCAGTTCACCAGCCGTTTGCCGCGGTAGAGCAGTCCTTGCTCATACAGGGCCACAAACACCTCTTTGACGACCTCGGAGCACTGCGGATCCATGGTGAAGTACTCGAGATCCCAGTCACAGCTCGCGGCCAGCCGGCGCATCTGACGGGTGATGGTGGAGCCCGATTGCTCTTTCCATTCCCAGACGCGTTCAACAAAATTTTCTCGACCCAGGTCATGGCGCGACAGGCCTTGGGCATCGAGCTGACGCTCCACCACGATCTGAGTGGCAATGCCGGCGTGATCCGTGCCGGGAAGCCACAGGGTGTTGTCGCCTTTCATGCGGTGCCAGCGGGTCAGGGTGTCCATCAGGGTTTGATTGAAGGCGTGTCCCATGTGCAGCGTGCCCGTGACATTGGGGGGCGGCAGCTGAATCGAGAAGGCCGTCCGGCCGGCGGCGCGGCCCGCACGATAAAGCCCTTTGGATTCCCACAGGGGCCCCCAGCGCTGCTCAATCTCGGCAGGTTCGAAGGATTTTGCTAACTCGGATTTGGCCGGTGCGGTCATGATGATTTTTTAGAGAGATCGTAATTGTTAATGGCGTATCCACGATCACGATAAAAGGCGAATCGCGCCCGCGCATTGGCCCGATCGGTCTCTTCGGAAGAGACGACTTCGAAGAGCCGAACGAACCGTGAAAAAAATGGTGGTGGCGCATCGTCGAGGTTCAGCAGCAGGGTATGGCTGCTGAGCTTGACATCCTCGTGCGTCAGCACGATGGGGGATTCGCTGGCCTCGGGCAGCTCCATGTGGGCATGCGGAAGGAACTCCTCTGGCCACAGACTCCAGAGCAGATCATCGTACTCATCCAGGCGTGCCCGATCGGTGCAGAACACGACCAGAGGCGTTTGGGGGAGCGCCTGACCGGCGTTTAAGATTTTCCGGGATAACCGGCAGGCGTATTCGAGCCGATGGGGTGTATTGAAATGGAAATCAATGGACGTCATGACCAAGGAGCATGGGGATTACTCCAGGCCGTTTTTCAGGAACTCCACAAGAAGTCCCACGGGGCGACCAGTGGCGCCCTTGGCGGCCCCCGACTTCCAGGCGGTTCCTGCGATATCCAGATGTGCCCAGCGATAGGCTTTGGTAAAACGCCACAAGAAACAGGCGGCTGTGACGCTGCCGGCTGCGCGGCCGCCCACGTTGGCCATATCGGCAAAAGGCGACTTGAGTAATTCTTGATATTCCTCTTGTAGGGGCATGCGCCATGCCGTGTCCTGGGCATCATGCCCGGCCTTGAGCAGTGCATCGGCCAGCCCATCATCGGGTGAGAAGAGTCCCGAGTTCACGCCGCCGAGTGCAATCACACAGGCACCGGTGAGGGTGGCAATGTCCACCACCGACGCGGGCTTGAACTTTTCGACATAGGTGAGTGCGTCACACAGGATGAGTCGGCCCTCGGCATCGGTGTTCAGAATTTCTACCGTCTGCCCGGACATCGAGGTGACGATGTCACCGGGCCGTGTCGCTGTAGCACTGGGCATGTTTTCACAGGTGGGAATCACGCCGATCACGTTACGTTTTAAGCCCATTTCGGCCACGGCGCGCATGACGCCCAGCACCGTCGCGGCACCGGACATGTCGTATTTCATTTCATCCATGTCCGCCGCCGGTTTCAGCGAGATGCCACCGGTGTCAAAGGTAATGCCCTTGCCCACCAGGACATGGGGCGCATCTTTGGTGGTGGCACCTTGGTGCTGAAGCACGATGAACTGCGGCGGTTGTGCCGAGCCCTGCGCCACGGCCAAGAGTGCATTCATGCCCAGCTTTTCCATCGCCGCGCGATCGAGCACCTCGATCTTGAGGCGGCATTCACGGGCGAGGGTCTTGGCCTGATTGGCCAAAAAGGTCGGCGTGCAGATGTTGGGCGGCAGGTTGGCCAGATCTTTGGTGAGTTCGAGGCCGTTGGCCAGTGCCTGCGCGTCGTCGATGACTTTCGGTGCTTCGGTGGGACGCATGTCGCCGGGCAGCAGCATTTCCACATGCGTGATGCCATCGGAACTCGGTTTGGCCGTTGATTTGGATTTCGATGCGCCGTCGCTGTCGTCTTTCTTGGTTTTAAATCGGTCGAAGCGATAACCGGATTCGCGGATGGTGGTGACATGGGTGGTCACCCGCCAGCTGCCGGAGCGCTCTCCAGAAGAAGCTTTGACCGGCACATCGGTCAAAAACGAGGCGATTCGTTTGATGCCTTTGGAACTGCTCACGGATTTCACCGCACCCCGGATGGCATCGTTATAGATTTTTTCGTTCAGGTCTTCGCGCTTACCGAGGCCGACCAGCAGCGCACGCGGTGAGGGAATGCCGGTGAGATCACGCAACAACAGGTTATTGCCTACCTTGCCATCAATGTCCCCAGCCTTGATCGCGCGGGCCACTGCGCCGTTGGAGACCTTGTCGAGCACTTTGGCGGCATTGGAGAGTTCCACCGCACCCGTGGCGGTGGCAAAGACGCCGACCCAGACGCAATCGGCCGTGGCCCGATCCACGGGCTTGTTGCTGGCGATGAATTGGGCGGTTTCCCGGTGTTCGCCGGGATCCTTCACTTCTCGTAATTCCTTGGGGGCGACGGGTGCAGTCATGACAAAATGCCTAAATCCGGAAACCCAACATTATAAGGAAAATGCTCTTCCAAAAATCCCTACTCCGGGAGCTCCGATCCACCGCCGGCGGGGTATTGGCCGTGCTGCTGACCACGCTGGTCACCATGACCCTAATACGGGCATTGGGGCGTGCGGCGTCGGGTCGCATGGACGGGGAACTGGTGGTACCGCTGATCGTCTTCAATACGGTCAGCCTGATGACCACCGTCTTGACACTGACGGTCTATATCTCGGTGCTCATGGTGTTGTCCCGTTGGTGGCGGGACTCCGAGATGGTCATCTGGCTGTCATCGGGCAAGAGCCTGCTGAGCTTTGTAAAGCCGATCTGGCGGTTCATCTGGCCGATGATGGTGTTGGTCGCGGTGCTGTCCTTGGTGGTAACCCCATGGGCCCAGCAGCAGATCCTCGCGTTTGAAGATGACATCCAGAATCGCACCGATGCGCAGCGGGCCAGTCCGGGGCAGTTTCGCGAGTCGGCCTCGGGCCGTCGTGTGTTCTTTTTAGAAAATCCGGAAGATGAAAGCGGCCGTCTTGGTGCCGTGTTCATTCGATCCCAAGAGCAGGGCGATCGGCGTGTGATTCTGGCGTCTGCAACGGGCTCGTTTGAGCAAGACGTGACGGGCCAACAGTGGGTCGTGCTCGAGCGGGGTTACCGCACCGATCTGACGGGCGACCAGTTGGCGACCCGAGTCATGGGGTTTGATCGCTATCGCATTCGTCTGGATCAATCCGCGCATCCCATCACTCCGCGAGAAAGTGTTCGTGCATTGCCGAGTGCAGAGCTGATCGAGCGGGCTCAGCCCGGAGCAAAAGGGGAGTTGGCTTTGCGGCTCGGGTTGCCGTTGCTGACGCTGGCGCTTGGCCTATTGGCCATTCCACTGGCGGTGGTCAGCACACGGTCGGGGCGTGCGATGAATCTGGTGTTGGCATTGTTGATCTACATCACGGCAAGCAATCTCTTTGGAACGGTGAAGTCGGCGATATCGCAGGCCAAGCTCGGGTTTGCCGTGGGCTGGTGGTTGGTGCCGGCGGTATTGCTGTTGATTGCGGCGTTCATGATCGGGTGGCGTGTTCACCAGTACCCGAATCCCTTGGGTTGGGCCTGGACGCGGTTGCGCAGTGCGTTGACGAAGCCCTCTGCAGCGACAGGACGGTGATGCGCGCGCCACTGTTTGAACGCTATATCGGCAAGGGCATCGTGCAGGCCACGACCTTTGTGCTATGCGGATTTCTGTCGATGTTTCTTTTTTTCGATTTCCTGGCCGAACTCGATGAGATCGGACCCACGGGCTATCAGTTTCAACATGCCGTGGCCTTTGTGCTGCTGGGGGTCCCCGTGCGCGTTGTGGAGCTCGCCCCGATTGCGGCACTGATCGGCACGTTGTGGGCCTTATCCCAGAGCGCGACCAATTCGGAGTTCACGGTGTTTCGGGTGTCGGGGCTGTTGCCGCGCACCGCCGTCACCACGATATTGCGCGTGGGGCTGCCCTTTGTGGTGATCACCGCGATGGTGGCCGAGGTGTTGGTGCCCTTGTCCGAGGATTTCCGTAGCCAGGTCCGCGATGGCGGGGGAAGCGGTGGTGGTCAGTTGCGTTCTGGGCTCTGGGTGCGGGATGCCGAAGTCATGGAATCGTCCGACGGCAAGACGATGCGGTTTGTGAATATCCGTAAGCTGACCCTGCGTCAGAACATGGAAGGCGTGGAGATCTATGAGTTCGATCGGCGTCAGCAACTGATCCGCATGATGGAAGCCTCGTACGGGCGGTTTATCACGGCCACGGATGCCGCCCATGTCTGGGAGCTCGACAATGTAAAAGAGATCCGGTTTGCGCCCGATGGCGTGGTGAGCACGCGGTCGCTGGACAAGTTACGAATCCGCTCCGCGCTAGCACCGGAGACCGTGTCGGCACTCGTCACCAAACCGGATCGTATGTCGTCGTTGGACCTTTATCGCTACGTGGATTACCTGAAGCAGAACAAGCAGCAGGTGGAGCGATACGAGATTGCGTTGTGGAAACGGATCGTCTATCCCCTTGTGATCTGGGTCATGATGCTCATGGCCTTGCCCGCGGCCTTTTTACAGGCCCGTGCGGGTGCGGTGGGTGCACGGGTTTTTGTCGGCATTCTGATTGGCGTGGGATTTCACTTGGTGAATAGTCTGTTTTCGCACCTGGGCATTCTCAATACATGGCCGGCGCCCATCATGGCACTTCTGCCCAGCGCGATCGCCTTGCTGTTGGCGGGTTTCTTCTTTTACCGGGTTCAGTATCGGTAAACTTAGGGTTTTAGGAGTGTTCCATCGTGACCCATCACTGTGCGTTAGTCCCCTCGGGACGTGCTTTCCCTGTCGATGACGGCGAGACCATTTTGCAGGCGGCGTTGCGCGCCGGGGTGGTGCTGCCCTACGGTTGCAAGGACGGGGCCTGCGGGTCGTGCAAATCCCAGCTCATGGAAGGTCAGGTGGACTACGGCACCTATCAGCGCAAGGCCTTATCGGATGCGGAAAAGGAACAAGGCGGTGTGTTGATCTGCTGTGCCACGGCCAAAACGGACGTGGTGATCAAGGCCCGTGTGGTGGCTGCTGAGGGCATGATGACGGTGCGCAAGATGCCCTGTCGCGTGCAGAGCATTACGCGCGCGGCCCCCGATGTGGCCATCGTGAAACTGCAGTTGCCCGCCAACGACAAGTTTGAGTACCTGGCCGGCCAGTACATTGATATTTTGTTGAAGGATGGCAAACGCCGCAGTTACTCCATGGCGAGCGCACCCCAGGCGAACAATGTGGTGGAGCTGCACATTCGGCATACTCCCGGCGGGGCGTTTACCGATGCTATTTTTGGCAGTGGAACGCCGTCGGCCAATGCCGTGAAGGAAAAAGACATCCTGCGATTTGAAGGGCCGCAGGGCACCTTCTTTTTGCGCGAAGACAGCACAAAGCCCATGATCATGTTGGCCAGCGGCACCGGTTTTGCGCCGATCAAGGCGGTGATCGAGCACGCGGCCTCTAAAAACAGCCAACGTCCGATCGTGTTGTATTGGGGGGGCCGCCGACCGCATGATCTCTACCAGTCGGAACTTGCGCAGCAGTGGGAGAAGAGCCTGCCGAATTTTCGCTATGTGCCCGTGGTGAGTGATGCCCTGCCCGAGGATGGCTGGGCGGGGCGCACGGGATTTGTTCATCGCGCGGTCATGGAGGATTTCCCGGATCTATCGGGCCATCAGGTATACGCCTGTGGCGCACCCATCGTCGTGCAGTCGGCACAGCAGGATTTTGTGGCGGCCTGTGGGCTGGCCAGCGAAGAGTTCTTCGCCGATGCCTTCACCACGGCCGCCGATCTCGCAAAAAAATAGGCCTGTTGGTGCCGTGTGGCGGCCGATCCCCACGCGATCGGCAATGAGTGGGCAAAGGCGCGGCCGCGTTAAATCCGGCGTTCTTTCAGAAAGGCCCGTAATGCCGCCCCGGTGTGGGTGCGTTGCTTGGCAATGTCGGCGGGCGTTCCTTGGCCAACCATCGTGCCGCCCCCAGCGCCGCCTTCCGGGCCAAGGTCGATCATCCAGTCGGCCTGCGCCCATATGTCTAACTGGTGTTCAATCACCACCACCGTGTTGCCAGCGTCCACCAACCGGTGCAGCACATGGATGAGTTTTTCAATATCGGCCATGTGCAGACCGACCGTGGGCTCATCCAGGACATACAGGGTGTGCTGTGCGGTTTTTCCGGAGACGGTGGAGGCCTTGACCAGTTCCGTGACCAGCTTGATGCGCTGTGCCTCTCCGCCCGATAGGGTCGGGCTGGGCTGGCCCAGGGTAAGGTAGCCCAGGCCCACATCCTGCAGAAGCTTAAGCGGCCGTTCCACCGACGGATGATGCTCAAAAAATGTCACGGCCGCATCGACATTCATCGCCAGAATATCGGCCACGCTCTTGCCGCGCCAGAGCACGGCACGGGTCTCCTGGTTAAATCGCGTACCGCTGCAGGCATCGCACAGCACGCGCACGTCGGGCAGGAAATTCATTTCCACTTTCTGCCACCCCTGACCTTCGCACAGACTGCAGCGTCCTTCGCCCGTGTTGAACGAAAACCGGTTGGGCTTCCATCCGCGCATGCGGGCCTCGTCGCTTTCGGCCAGCAGTTTGCGGATCGTGTCCCAGAATCCGATATAGGTGGCCGGTGTGGATCGGGGTGTTTTACCAATCGGTGTTTGATCCACTTCCAGCACGCGATCGATGGACTCCCAGTGGGTAATGGTGGTGCAGCCCTGCCAGACGGGTGTGGATGGGGCACGCTTATGCTGACGTGTGGCATGCACCGCGCGCCGTACGTTGGCCAAGAGCACATCGCGGGCCAGACTGGATTTTCCAGAGCCGGACACGCCGGTGATGACGGTGAGCCGTTGCAGGGGCACACTGGCCGTGATTGACTTCAGGTTGTGCAGGTGGGCGCCGTGAATCAGGAGCCGATCGTCCGAGACGGGGCGTCGGGGCTGCGGGGCGTGTCGCAATGGTTCGCGCAGGTAGTGGCCGGTGGCCGAATCCGGCGCCGCGCAGATATCGGTCTGGGTGCCTTGGGCGATCAGTCGGCCGCCGCGTGCACCGGCGCCCGGCCCGATGTCGATCACATGATCGGCCAGACGAATCGTGTCTTCATCATGTTCCACCACGACCAGGGTGTTGCCTTTGTCTTTTAGTGCGCTGAGCAGACGTAACAGCGCCTGGTTGTCTTTGGGATGCAGTCCGATGGTGGGCTCATCCAGGATGTAGCAAACGCCCTGCAGATTGGATCCGAGTTGTGCGGCCAGGCGAATGCGTTGGGCTTCGCCACCGGACAGGGTGGGTGCTGCACGATCTAAGGAGAGGTAACCCAACCCGACGTCGTGCAGAAATGCGAGTCGTGAGGCGATCTCCGCAATCACATCGTGGGCGATGGCGGTCTGCCGACGATCCAGTTGTTGTTCCAGGGATTTCAGCCAGCGGGGAATCGTGCTGACCGCTTCGGCGGATACGTCGGCAATGGTCTGATCGTGGACCCTCACGGCCAGCGCCGTAGGATTTAATCGTGCGCCATGACAGGCGCCACAGGCCGTGGGCTCACGGGACTCCAGCTCATCTTCTGATCCACTGTATTGCCAGACCTCCTCTTCGCCGGTTTGTTCGGCATCGAAGTGCGGAATCTCAACGCCGGTGCCAAAACAGGTCTCGCACCATCCATGCTTGGAGTTGTAGGAAAAAAGTCGCGGGTCGAGCTCTGAAAATCCGGTGCCGCACGAGGGGCAGGCCCGTTTTGTCGATAACACCAGGGAGGTGGGCGTGGGGCTATCGAGCGGACCCAAGACCTGGACCACCCCTTGGCCGTAATTCAATGCGTCTTGCAGAAGCGCCTTGAGGGTCGCCTCGTGGCGAGGCGTCACCACAACATCCCCGATGGGTAGCTCGATGCTGTGCTCCTTAAAGCGATCGAGTTTCGGAAAGGCCTTGGTCTCCACAAAATGGCCATCGACCCGCAAATGGGTGTGGCCCTTGCCCGCCGCCCATTTCGCCAGATCCTGGTAGATGCCCTTGCGGTGGACCACCAGCGGCGCCAGGATGCCCACGCGTTGACCACGATACCGGGTCAACAGCGTGGCCAGAATCGACTCCAGCCGTTGTGGCGCGATGGGCACACGGCAATCCGGACACATCTGCTGTCCGATTTTTACAAACAACAGGCGAAGAAAGTGATGGATTTCGGTGAGCGTGCCCACGGTGCTCTTGCGACCACCGCGGCTGGTGCGTTGTTCGATGGCCACCGTGGGTGGAATGCCGTAAATGGCGTCCACGTCGGGCCGGCTTGCCGGCTGCACGAACTGCCGGGCATAGGCGTTGAGCGACTCCAGGTAGCGGCGCTGGCCCTCTGCAAACAGAATGTCGAAGGCGAGCGTGGATTTACCGCTGCCCGACACCCCGGTGATCACCGTCATTTTTTCCCGCGGAATGGCGAGATCAATGTTCTTCAGGTTGTGCTCGCGTGCCCCATGAATCTCGATGGCTTCGGTGCTCGCTCGTCGCGGGGGTAACGCGCGTGGTTCATGGGCGGTGATGCTGCCGTAAGACGTGGTGTGCGCCTCTCGTAACGCCTTTCCGGTATGGGAGGCTTGGCACTGCATGATGTCGCGTACGGTCCCCTGGGCCACGATCGTCCCGCCGTCTGCCCCCGCATCGGGACCAAGATCGATCAGCCAATCGGCGCAGGCCATCACATCGAGATTGTGTTCGACCACCAAGAGACTATGCCCGGCCAGTTTGAGTGCGTAGAGCGCCTTGAGCAGTTTTGCGATGTCGTCGAAATGCAGCCCGGTGGTGGGTTCGTCAAAAATTAATAGTGCTCCCTGAATCTTTTTATCGATGGCTTGCGCAAGATGGCCGGCAATCTTCAGCCGTTGGGCCTCACCCCCCGATAACGTGGGCACGGGCTGTCCGCATTTCAGGTAACTGAGACCGACATCCACCAAGGGCGCAAGACGCTGGGCGATGACGGGATCGTCTTGAAAAAAGGTGAGGGCTTGTTGAACCGTTAACTCCAGCACATCGGCAATCGAGTGCCCGTTGAGCGTGATCTCGAGGATCTCTTTACGAAACCGTTTGCCGTCGCAGTCGGGGCAACGCAGGTAGACATCGGATAAAAACTGCATCTCGACATGTTCGAATCCATTGCCGCCGCAGGTTGGGCATCGGCCATCACCGGCGTTGAAACTGAATGTCCCCGGGGTGTATTGCCGCTGTTTGGCTTCGGGCAGTGTCGCAAACCGGTTACGGATGGCATCAAAGGCGCCCACATAGACCACCGGATTGGATCGGGTGGTTTTGCCAATGGGAGATTGATCGACTAAGACCACATCGTGCAGGTGGTCCGCGCCGTGCAGGGCGCGATGGGCGCCGGGAGATTCGGTGGCTTTGCCCTTGGCTTTGCACAGTGCGGGATACAGCACGTCTTGCACCAGCGTGGACTTGCCGCTTCCCGAAACACCGGTGATGCAGACCAGTTGGTGCAGCGGGATCGTGACATCGATGTCCTTCAGGTTGTTGGCGCAGACGCCTTCGATTCGCAGCGTCTGGGTGGCTGCCGCCGCGTTCGATGATGGCCGATCGGCCACTTGGCGAGACCCATTTAAGTACTGCGCCGTGAGCGTGTCGGCCTGCAACAGGGCTTCATAAGGTCCGTTGAAGAGAATATCGCCGCCGAGCTCTCCGGGGCCGGGGCCCAGGTCCACGATCCGGTCGGCGTGCTGCATGACCAGAGGATCGTGCTCGACCACGACCAGCGTGTTGCCGGCATCACGCAGCTGGTGCATCACCTGAACGATGCGATGCAGGTCACGGGGATGCAGACCAATGGACGGCTCGTCCAGCACAAAGAGTGTGTTGACCAGTGAGGTTCCAAGTGCCGTGGTCAGGTTGATCCGTTGAACCTCACCGCCCGACAGGGTTCGCGACTGGCGATCCAGTGTCAGGTAGCCCAGACCCACATCCACCAGAAACTGCAAACGCGACCGGATTTCCTTGGTCACCATGTGGCTGGCGGCCGTGAGCGCGGCGCTGTTGTGGGTGGGTTCGGCGGCCTGCACCCATTGGGCCACGTCGGCGATGGGCATCAGCATGACCTCGTGAATGGTCTTGCCACGAATCGTCCATTGCAGGGCCTCGGGCTTTAAGCGGGTGCCGTTGCACTGATGGCATTCGGTGTAACTGCGGTAGCGGGACAGCAGCACGCGCACATGCATTTTGTACGCTTTACTTTCCAGGTATTCAAAGAAGCGATGGACGCCGTACCACTGACGATTCCAGTCACCGGACCAGTCCGGATCCCCGTTAAAGATCCATTCCCGATCAGCGGCCGATAGGGTTTGGAATGGGACATGGGTGGGCACCCCACGCTTGGCGGCAAATTTCAGTAGTTCCTTTTGGCAGTCGTGATAGGCATTGGTCTGCCATGGTTTGATCGCGCCATCGGCCAGGCTTTTGCGCTCATCCGGAATCACCAGTCCCGGATCGATCCCGATGACGCGCCCAAATCCCCGGCAGGTCTCACAGGCACCGATTGGCGAGTTAAATGAAAACAGCGCCGGCCGAGGCTCGCTGTAGTGCAGGCCGCAGTCCGTGCAGGTCAAGGCACTGCTGAAGTCGTGGGGGTGCTCTCCGATAGTGATTCGGCAGCGGCCATGACCCAGACGCAGGGCGGTCTCCACTGCCTCGTGAATCCGCGCACTGGCGGTGTTCTCACGCAATACCCAGCGGTCCTGTACCACGTATAACTGATCACCGTCCCGGGATTGGATCCTGGTGAACCCTTGGGCGGATAACCATTCCGAGACTTGCGCATCGGGCAGCGATGCAGGTGTTTGAATCGGGAAGCTCACTTCGATCTTGGATTCCAGTGGGTTTGCCTGAATCCACATGGCAATGCCCTGGGCCGTCTGGCGACGGACCGGTTTGCCGCAGCCGCGGCAGTTCAGGTCGGCCAGTCGAGCAAACATCATTTTGAAGTGATCGGTGAGCTCGGTCATGGTGCCCACAGTGGATCGGGAAGTGCGCACCGGATTGGTCTGGTCGATGGCGATGGCCGGCGGCACCCCGTCGATGCGATCGACCTGTGGCTTGTCCATGCGATCAAGAAACTGGCGCGCATAGGCCGAGAAGGTCTCCACATAGCGCCGTTGACCTTCGGCATACAGGGTGTCAAAGACCAGTGAGCTTTTGCCCGATCCGGATACCCCGGTCACGACGATCAGCTCGCCAAGCGGCAGATCAACGTCAAGATTTTTTAGATTGTTTTGCCGCGCGCCGCGAATGCGGATGGCGCCGTGACCAAGCCTTGGCGTGGCCGCGGCCGTCGATGACCCCATGACTTAATGCTTGTGGTCGTGATGATGGTCATGATCATGATGATGATCATGATCGCAGTGTTCTCCATGCCCGTGATCATGGCCGCACCCCGGTCCGTGCACATGGCCCTTGGGGATGTTTTCTTGGCTCAGGAGCCCGTGGGATTTGTCGGCCATGTTGGCATCACTATCGGGATCGAACTGATCCATGCTGGTGAGGATGCGAAACCCCATGGTCTTTAACGCCGCCGCCGCCTGATCTGAAAGATCGTCGGCGCGCGGAAACTTCACGAAATTGTTCCCGACTTCCACGGCAATGCCCCGTTGCGACAGGTAGCGCACCACACGCGATAACAGGGCAGGAGAACTCGACGTGTAGACGTGGAGCTTAACGCGTGATCCGGTGTGGTCAGAGGAGAGATTCATCGCAGACTTTCAGCATGATTTTGCCAATATGGCGGGAGGACTCCATTAAATCATGGGCCTCACCCGCTCGCTCCAAGGGGAATACCGAGTGAATGACCGGGCGCAGGCGGCCCTGGGCCAATGCCGGCCAGATCGCCTGTTCCAGACTGCGTAGCAGGCGGGTTTTTTCTTCCACCGGCCGTGCGCGAAGTGTGGATCCGGTAAAGGTCAGGCGTTTCATCATCAGCGGCATCCAGTCCAACTCCACCTTACTGCCCTGGAGAAACGCAATCTGTACGAGCCGGCCCTCCACGGCGAGACTCCGAATGTTTTTTTCCAGGTAGGGACCGCCCACCATGTCCAGAATCACATCCACGCCTTGGCCTTGGGTGCGCGCTTTGATCTCGGCTGCCCAATCCTGCGTCTTGTAGTGGATGGCCTCATCGGCGCCAAGCGCCTTGCATGCCGCGGCCTTTTCGTCATTGCCCACGGTGGTGAAGACCCGGGCGCCCAGGAATTTGGCGATGTGAATGGCGGTGATGCCAATGCCGCTCGATCCCCCGTGGATCAACACGGTTTCGTCGCGGGTGAGCCTGGCACGTTCCACCAGATTGGCCCAGACCGTCATATAGGTTTCCGGAATAGCGGCCGCTTCGCATGCCCCCAGGCCATCGGGAATCACCGCGCAGTGGCCCGCCGGGGTGGCGACGTATTCCGCATAGCCGCCGCCGGGCGTGAGCGCACAGACGGCTTGCCCCACGCGCCAGCCCGTCACTTCGGGGCCCAGGGCCGCAATCACTCCGCTCACCTCCAGGCCCAAGGTCGGAGTGGCACCGGCCGGTGGAGGGTAGAGGCCTTTGCGTTGCAGGAGATCCGGGCGATTCACGCCCGCATAGGCCACGCGAATGAGGACTTCGCCCGGCCCCGGTGTCGGCGTGGGTGCATCGGAGAGCGTCATCGCGGACGTGGTCACGTCATGGGTGATCACGCGCATGATCTACTTCCAGGTGTCTTTCAGGGTGACCGTGCGATTAAACACCGGCGCGCCAGGCGCGGAGTCGTGAAGGTCCGCCACAAAGTAGCCATGCCGCTCGAACTGAAACCGTGCCTCGGGGGGTGCGTCTTTCAGGCTGGGTTCCATCGCCGCCTGAATGACGGTTAACGAATTCGGGTTCACGTCGTCTAAAAAGTTTCGCTCCAACTCGGCCGGATCGCCCTCGCGCCGTGCGCCGGGGGTGGGATGCGTGAACAGCCGATCATAGAGTCGGACTTCGCCAAGATAGGCATGGGCGCACGATACCCAATGAATGTTGCCTTTGACTTTATAAGTGTCCGCACCCGGCGTGCCGCTCTTGCTGTCGGGAAAAATCCGGGCCTGAACCTCGGTCACCTGTCCGGCGGAATTTTTCGTAACGCCTGTGCACTCCACCACATAGGCATAGCGCAGACGGACCTGCGCGCCGGGGCTGAGGCGGAAGAATCCTTTTTCCGGCACTTCCTGAAAGTCCTCGCGCTCAATCCAGAGCTCCCGTGAAAACGGAAGGGCCCGCTTACCGGTCTCGGGCTGCTGCGGATGGTTAGGCGCGTGGCAGTCTTCTGAGTGTCCGGGTGGAACGTTTTCCAAGACCAGCTTAACCGGGTCGAGCACGGCCACCTTACGCAGCGCGGTGTCGTTTAAATGATCCCGCATGCACTCTTCGAGCACGCTGTAATCGATCCAGCCGTCCGACTTCGATACACCAATGATCTCGGCGAACCGACGAAACCCTTCTGGGGTATAGCCACGGCGTCGCGCGGCCATGAGGGTGGGCATGCGGGGATCGTCCCAGCCCTTGACCGCCTTGGCCTGGACCAGGTCCACCAGTTTGCGTTTGGAGAGCACCACATAGGTCAGGTTCAGTCGCGCGAACTCATACTGATGGGGCAGGGCCTTGGAATTCAAGAGACCGCAGCCCGCCACTTTCTCCAAGAGCCAGTCGTACAGGGGACGATGGTCTTCAAATTCCAGCGTGCAGATGGAATGGGTAATCGACTCGATGGCGTCTGATAACGGATGGGCGTAGTCGTACATCGGATAAATGCACCAGGCCGTGCCCGTGCGGTGGTGCTCGGCATGCCGAATCCGATAGAGCACCGGATCGCGCATATTCATATTGGGCGAGGCCATGTCGATTTTGGCACGCAGCACGTGACGCCCGTCGGGATGCTGACCTGCGCGCATCTCGCGCAGCAGTGTCAGGTTCTCGCTGGGACTGCGATCACGAAACGGGGAGTTCTTGCCGGGACTGGTCAGTGTGCCGCGGTTAGTCCGCATCTCCTCGGCGGATTGGGAATCCACATAGGCCCATCCGGCTAACACCAGGGCTTCGGCAAAGGCATAGAGCTTTTCAAAATAATCACTTGCGAAATAGTGATGCGATCCCCAGTCAAACCCCAGCCATTTGACGGCGGCTTCAATGGCGTCGACGTATTCCTGCTCTTCTTTCGTGGGGTTGGTGTCATCCAAACGAAGATGACAGCGGCCGTTGTAATCACGTGCCAATCCAAAATTCAGGCAAATGGATTTGGCGTGTCCGAAGTGGAGATAACCGTTGGGTTCCGGTGGAAAGCGCGTGACCACGCCCTGGACCCGGCCCGCGGCAAGATCGGCGTCCACAATGTGGCGAATGAAGTTTACGGCGGGCGCTGCGGCAGGGGTCGTCATGACCTCATTTTAGCTACACTGGCGGGTCCGCCTGACCACCCACCTGGATAAACGCGTGAGCACTGAATTGCACGACCGTGCTGTGGCCCATCGATTGTTGCTGATCGATGCGTCGAGCTTTCTTTATCGGGCCTTTCACGCACTGCCGGATCTGCGGACACGCACTGGTCTTCCGACCGGGGCCCTGACCGGGATGGTCAACATGCTGCGACGGGTGCAAGCCGAGTGGCCATCGACCTATGTGGCCTGCGTGTTTGATCCCAAAGGCCCCACTTTCCGCGATGCCATTTATCCCCAGTACAAGGCCAATCGTGCGTCCATGCCCGATGACCTTGCCGCGCAGATCCCCGCGATCTTTGAAGTGGTGGATGCATTGGGCTGGCCCATGATCACGCAACCGGGTGTGGAGGCCGATGATGTGATTGGCACCTTGGCCCACGCGGCCACTGCCAAAGGGTTGCCCACCGTGATTGTCACGGGCGATAAAGACCTGGCCCAATTGGTCAATGAGCATGTGCGGTTAATCGACACCATGAGCCGCGATGGCGGGCCTGCAAAAGTCTCCGATCGTGCTGCTGTGATTGAGAAATTTGGTGTGCCCCCTGAATTAATCGTCGACTACTTATCACTGGTCGGTGACACCTCGGACAATGTGCCCGGCGTGGAAAAAGTCGGCCCGAAAACCGCGGCCAAGTGGCTGACTGAATTTGGATCCTTGGATGCGGTGATGGCCAACGCGGAATCGATCAGCGGGGTGGTGGGTGAGAACCTGCGTAAGGCGCTGACCTGGTTGCCCACCGCGCGAGAACTGGTGACCGTGAAGACGGATTGCGATTTATCCGGCCTGATCACGACGTTTGAAGAAAGTCTGACCTTTAAGCCGCTCAAACACGATGTGCTGGAAGCGCTTCGCACCACCTACCAACTGGAGCGCAGTTTGCGTGGCGTTGGCGAGGGAGCGGACGCGTCTTCGCCTGTAACGTCGATGCGTGCTTCTCATGGTCAGACGTCCGTCACCTCCGCGCCGGTTTCTGCGGGATCCGGGCTTTTTGACGTGGCCGGGCACTATGAATCCATTACGGACTGGGCGGGCTTCGATCGAGTGATGGGCGAGATCACGCAGGCTTCATGGGTGGCCGTGGACACCGAG
>JBMSML010000019.1:0-21284 GCA_049421125.1 Burkholderiaceae bacterium | reverse complement strand
GAGCACCGCCTTCACACGGCGGGGGTCGTAGGTTCGAACCCTGCCGCGTCCACCATCAAGAACGTAACGCGCGGGTCAACGAATCTGACGGAGATAACGCTGGGCGCGCCAACGCAACACCAGAGGCGACGGTACATCCGGAGCCGTGGTCAACGCCTTTAAGCGACTCAGCACGAACCGAACTTCGAGCGATAAGGTGAAGTCCTCGGTAATGTCGATGGGGATCCCGTGATGCGGCAGGCGATCGAACTCGCCCTGCTCCATAGCCTGCTGAATTTTATTTTCGGCAATGGCATCAAAAATATTCACCTGGCACCTTCGTCTCTTGAACACCGACGAAGTACTATAAATCGATCTTTAACGGTCGGAAAGGGCCACGTGACTCAAGGATCATTTCGCGGCAACAAGGGCTTTTTGCCGAGCAAACCCTGCGCGGTGTGCGGCAAGCCCATGACCTGGCGCAAGGCATGGGCGAAGAACTGGGAACAGGTGAAATACTGCTCGGAGAGATGCAGACAATTCAAGACCTCCCCGGCGACATCCTCTCCGTCGACCGGGGATCGGTCTTAAACGACTCTCTTCTACGCGGAGAATATAAAACGCGACCCTGTGGAAGAGCGGATAAATTTCGGCCCAAACTCTGCGGCCGCCATTTGAATAAAAGTCTCTCCGCTACAGTGCATTGGGATTAAAAAATCAGGATTGAACTGTTTTAACCCATCGATCGTTTGTTTTAGATATTCGACTGGATGCGGCGCCAGATGAAATCCGCCCAGAACGGCGTGAACCTTCGTGACCCCGGACACCTTGATGGCCGACTTCACAGAATTCACGATGCCGCGATGACCACACGAGGTCATGATCACCAACCCCTTGCCTTTGACGTTATAGATCGTGGTTTGCTCATGCTCGAAATCATCAGGGACACTCATCGCCGTCTTTTTTGAAGGGTTCACCCGCTCCGGCGCACACCCGAAAGCGCCTTGCATTCCCACTGACATGCGCGTCGGCGAGAGTACTTTTTCGAAGCCTTCGGTTGGGATAAAACCAGTGGTAAATCCGTGAGAAGCCAAAATGGATGGCCGCTCGGCAAACGTCACTACAAGACCCGCTCGCTTAATCGCATCACGATCCAGTGCGCCGAAATTACCGGGATTGCCGGGAACGCTAAGCTCCCTCGTGCAGAAACACTCTTCTCCTCCTAGATAAAACGGAAGATCTTTTTTTAACTTTCCCTTTGTGGCCTCAAGGAATCCAACCATTCCTCCGAAGTGGTCGTAGTGCCCATGACTTAAAGCAATGGCATCAAGTTTCGACGGATCGATACCCAGCAACGCCATGTTGTTGAGTAGCGTCTCTGACGTCCAGGCGAAATCAAATAACACCTGCTTTGTCTCGCCGCCGATCTGGGATTCAATGTGCCACGCGAGCCCCCATTCATTCTGGAGGGCACGCTTTGGAAGATCCTTCGATACCGTAAATCCGAAACGCTGAACCTCTAGCGATCCAATTTTGAATGGCCTTTCAAAGGCATGATGGTAGGAGTCCGTCACGACGCGCACCGCAACCCGATCCACTTCTGGTACCTTTGGCCCGAGCGGTTCAGCAGTTGCCACACGGGCCCCAAACAATCCACCCGCTGCAGACGCGGCGATGGATCCGACACCCGCTCGCAACAACTTACGCCGACTTGTGCTGCCGAGATACTCACCTTCGATGCGACTGCCCATCACACTCTCCCTAAAGTATTGACGACTGCGTTGGAGTAGACGCTAGAGGCGAGCAATGGTCAATTCGCATTGCACAAGTTTGACTTACACTAGACCTGTACCCAACACGCAAGTTTCAGAATGCCATCCATCACTGACTAGTAGTAACCCTTAGAGTGCAATGTCATTCAGTTCTATCCCCCTCCCGCAGACACCCCGCACCGGCCCGTGCGCCACGAGCTGGCCTCTGGCGTCGGAGATTCCCCCTTTCCCGGTCGAGGTCCCCTATCGGGCGAGACCTGACTTGGAAAAGCTCGGCGATGCACCGCTGCTTCACGAAGACCAACATTGGAACGAGTGGATTCAAGAGAAGGAGAAACACCATCACGCCGGAGAGTTACTCCTGCTCGATCCCAATGTCACTTCGGATGAACTGCAGGAGATGACGACTGCGATCCGGATGTTTTTCCGCGCCAATGCCCCCCATGGGCCCATCGACGCCTCGGGTGCATTCCCGTGGCGCGGCGGCGTCCGCCCCCGCGATCCCAACAGCTTTCTCACAACATTGAGTCTGAGCATCCAAGAGGATTTCGCCCTGATGCAGATGTCGCGCTCCGGTGATCTCCATGCCGCCGCACTCTCCATCTGCTTTCCCAGCGGTTGGTATCCGAGGGAGAAAATTGGCCGCTCCATGCAGGCACTACACGAACCGGTGGCCGATAACGCGCCTCTGCAGCGTGCAATGCCTGCGATGTCGACCGCCATTTGCACCAAGGGGCCATTCATTCGCCATACATGGACACTCACCGGTGATGGCGCCCGAGCCCGCCGCCCGGGCGACGACAGCACTGCCCCCCTGACGCGAGCAGAGCAACTCTGGTTTCGTTGTGAACGGCAGATCACGATTCCTTTGTTGGACAAGGCCGTCTTGTTTCTGATTCGGGTGCTGATGGCCCCCTTTGATCAGGTGATCACCAACGCCGATCGACTGGATCGGCTCTCGGCAGCGCTCAATTCCATGAGCCCTGAAATGCTGGCGTACAAAAACCTGTGTCACGCCCACGTTCTGGTGATGGCCCACACGGCAAAGGGTGACTAAAGCCCTATACTTCGCTGCGCGCTTGCTCTAGCGCATCAACTTTTTTCAACAACCGCTCATGGATAAGTTTCTCGATCCGGCCATATTGTTTTTCATCTTCGGGGTGTTCGCAGGCTTTGTGCGATCGAACCTAGAGATCCCGACCCCGATCTCACGCTTTCTGTCGCTCTATCTGCTCATGGCACTCGGACTCAAAGGCGGGTTCGCACTGGAGCGATCCGGGTTCACGCCAGAGATTCTGCTGACCCTTGGATTGGCGGTGGTTCTGGCCATCGTCATCCCCTTATTGGGATACGCGCTGCTGCGGCGATATCTCACCACGCTGGATGCCGCCGCGGTGGCGGCCACCTATGGCTCGGTCAGTGCAGTGACCTTCATTACGGCCACCCAATCGCTAGATCATTTCGGCATCAGTTACGGTGGCCATATGGCGGCCGCCATGGCCTTGATGGAGTCGCCCGCCATCATTCTGGCCATCGTGCTGGCCAACCGGGCCCGCGCCGCCCAATCAGACCATCCGCTGCCCACGCCCATCTCCAAGGTCCTGCATGAATCGTTTACCGACGGTGCGCAGCTGCTCCTGCTGGGCTCCATGGCCGTGGGGTATTTCAGTGGCGCGGGAGGCCAGGCGCTGATGGCGCCTTTTTCCATCGACCTCTTTAAAGGAATGCTGGCGTTTTTTCTTCTGGATATGGGGCTGATGGCCGCACGCAATATGGCCGGCCTCAAAGATCGCTCTCGGATGACGGTGCTGTACGCCACCCTGGCCCCGGTGGTGCACGCCATGATTGCGTTGGGATGCGCTCGGTTACTGGGTCTTGCCCAGGGCGACACCATCTTGCTGATGGTGTTGGCCGCAAGCGCCTCCTACATCGCCGTTCCCGCGGTGCTGCGCCACTCCCTGCCGGAAGTGAATCCCGCCTTGTACATGAGCATGTCCCTGGGGATTACCTTCCCGCTCAACATCATCCTGGGCATTCCGCTCTACACGGCAATGGCCGCCTGGGCATTTCCCTAGACCATTCAGGGATTGCCCGAGAACCGCCAGGGAACTTATCTCAAACCTCTTACACTAAGGTTTGATGAAGGGGAGTAGCCCCCAGCGTCACGGCCGTCAATACGAACAGTTCAGGTGTCTCGCACTGCTCCGGTCGGACGCGTGATCCTTCCGCAGGATCACGGCAAGACCTTCGATCCGGGGGCCCCCATCCGGTGGCCCGATGAACGTTTCGGAGATCGTCATGGAAACAGTTGGAAGTTGGTGGATGTGGGTAGGCTTTGCCATTTTCGTGGTGGTGGCCTGCGCTGTGGACCTATTGGTGCTGCAAAAGAACGGGTCGGAGCGCGTCTCGATCGGACAAGCCCTACGCTGGTCGGCACTCTGGGTCGCCCTTGCCCTGGTCTTTAACGCCTTATTGTGGTGGTATCTGGATGGCCACGCCGGCCGCGAGATCGCCAATCAAAAGGCGGCCGAGTTCTTCACGGGCTACCTGATTGAAAAGTCATTGGCCGTGGACAACATCTTTGTATTTCTGATGTTGTTCACCTATTTCGCGGTGCCGGCTGAGCTGCAAAAGCGTGTGCTGATTCTCGGGGTGATCGGCGCGATTATTTTGCGTGCCGTCATGATTCTGATTGGCGCCTGGCTGATTAAAGAGTTTCACTGGGTGCTCTACCTCTTTGGCGCCTTCTTGCTCATCACCGGCATCAAGATGCTGATTTTTGCGGACGCCAATTCAGACCTGGAGAAGAACCCCATCCTGAAGTGGATGCGGGGGCACATGAACCTCACGCCCGATTTCAATGGTGAAAAGTTCTGGGTTACGCGTGAAGGCGTACGGTTTTACACACCGCTGTTTGTTGTGATGATTCTGATTGGTATCACGGACGTGGTGTTCGCCGTGGACAGCATTCCCGCGATCTTCGCGATCACCGAGGACCCATTTATCGTGATGACCTCGAATATCTTCGCGATTCTGGGATTACGGGCCATGTACTTCTTGCTGGCCGACCTCAAAGAGCGATTCCACTTGCTGACGTATGGTCTGGCCGTAATTCTGGTCTTCGTGGGGACCAAAATGCTGATTGTGGATTGGGTCAAGATCCCGGTGGACATCTCTCTGGGCATCGTGGGATCGATCCTGGCGATCTCGATGGTGGCGAGCCTAATGACCACCCGAAAACTGCCCACCCAGTCATAGCATCACCGAACCGCACTTTGCGGTCAGATTCCGATCGTGTCCATGGCCTGACGTAACTGGTCCACGGCACGGTCGGGCTGGTGCAACTTCTCCAAACCAAAAAGGCCGATACGAAAGGTCATGAAATCCGCAGGCTCATCGCACTGTAGGGGCACCCCGGAGGCGGTTTGCAGTCCCACGTTGATGAATTTTTTTGCACTATGAATCTCAGGATCACGGGTGTAGCTGACGACCACGCCTGGCGCCTTAAATCCCTCGGCGGCCACACTCTTGCAGCCGCGGAACTCCAATAGCCTGCGGACTTTATCGCCGAGTATCTGCTGCTCCTGACGCACCTTCACAAATCCATAGTCGCGGGCCTCTTGCATCACTTGGCGCAAACGGCTACTGATGCGCAAACTGTCGGGCCACCGCCTCCATTCCGAAGCTGCCGCTGCCCGGCACCAGGATCGCGGAGCGGGCCTGATACACCTCTTTCAGCATCGACGAGATATCGCACATCACCCGCTGAAAGCGTTTGGACATGTGGTTGAGTGCGCGATCGGTGTAGACCACGGAAAACTCCAGCAGTCCATCGGGATCCACATTTGGCAATAGGCCCGGCATAGCACCTCCCCTGAGTCAACATCCCCACAACGCCAAGATGCAAAAGGATACTGCGTGGAGATGTTATCCTGACGCTGTAAAAATTATCACCAGTGTAGTCTATCCTAAAACCACCAAAAGCAGCGATGTATGGCGCCATGCATGTCTTGCAAATTGAATGAATAATTTTCTTGCGGCAGTTCTTCAATACTTTCGACGGTCTCCCAAACAGCGCGAATATCAACCTCCTCCGGTTGTACGCAGCCCCGTAACCCATGTGGAAACCGAAGCTGCTTCATCGAAATCTGGCGCGTCAGAAACCGTGGTGCGCAAGGTCGCAGTGACGCCCGTCAAGCAAAAAGAGTATGCGCCAACGATTACTCCCCCTTCTTTAAAGCGGCCGCTTGTTTTCGATTTAGGCGGGGTTGTACTCAAATGGAATCCTGAAGAGATCGTAGAAAAAGTGTTCGGCAAAAGTGCGACACACTCGGTCACTGAGCTCACGCATCTCATATTTCAAAGTGGTGCAGAGGGCGGAGATTGGGTGCTTTACGACAAGGGTCAATTGACGACCGCACAGATTATTTCAAGGCTCTCTGAGCGAACGGGCTACGCCGAACGCCACTTTGAACAATTGATTGAGGAAGCCGCTCACCACCTCGTACCGATACCCGAAATGCTGGGAATGATGCGAGCGCTACGCCAACGCGGGCACCCGCTTTATTTTTTGTCTAACATGCCTGAGCCATTCGCAAGCTTCCTGCTTGAAACACAAGACTTCTTCGCAATGTTCGAAGATGGCATTTTTTCATCGCATGTCCAAACGGTAAAACCGGAGCGTGATATTTACGCACTCGCTTCCGAGCGCTGGGGACTTCGAACCCCTCCGATATTTATCGACGATAACCAAATGAACGTGACAGCATCAACGACTGCAGGTTGGCACGGAGTTCTTTACATCAATCAGAGCAGTCTTTCAAAGGATTTGTTATCACTAGAAATCCTTTCGTCTGAGAGCTATGCTGCCTAAAAGCTATTCATGACTAGAACGTCCCACCTCTTTTTTTCGGGGGCGGGGGATCACAGAAGTTATCGTAAAGCTTTTCTACTAACGTCGCCTGCGGAACAAGTCTTAACTCCGAGTCGGTCTTCAGTCGACCCAAAAATACTCCCTCACGAAATGGTTGAGAGAAAATTCGAACACGCAAAACATGAAACTGTTTTTTCTCGCAATTTAAGACCCGAATGACCGACATAGATCGGTATCTGACATGATCCACGGGCTGCTCGACCCGGAAGTTACTCACCGTCTCCAGATATACCTCTGAGTTTTTCCGGTACTGCAGGGAGGAGAGATTTACAAAAACCTCATAATCGGGACTCGATTCAATTGGATGCCATTGCTGTGTATTGGCAAGTAC
Source organism: Burkholderiaceae bacterium (assembly GCA_049421125.1). GTDB lineage: Bacteria > Pseudomonadota > Gammaproteobacteria > Burkholderiales > Burkholderiaceae_A > Lacustribacter. The sequence goes on along the minus strand of JBMSML010000019.1, from coordinate 14,269 downwards.
AACGGAATTTGCGACGAATGCTGCGCCAAGCAGAGCGACTTTATGAATATGCATTTTCATCTTCGTTCATGTGTGACTAACTCAGTGCGCCAAACCCAAGACATGCGACTGCGATAACCGTCAATCGCAGCCGCAGTCGCGAATACCAATCCGGAAGATCCACATGATTGGCCAGATCTGCATCCTGCCAGTACGCCAGCGCAAACCCGGCAATGAGCAAGGTACAACTCAGCGGGGAGTCCATGGCGAGCGCCACAAACCCCATCAGCGCCGGCAGCACACTCCACCCATAAGCCTGACGACGCCGCGCTTCGGACATAGCTGGAATCATCATGGCAAACGCCCAGTGCAGGGCCCCCACAAAACTCAAGATCGCGGTCCCATAGGCCAACAACAAGTGCAGCCAATCGAGCCCCGCAATGCGCAGATCCATTCCCAAGCCGATGGCAAACGCCAGGAACGGAATGAGTCCGCCGTATCCAAGTAGGGCCACCAATCCGGGCAATTTCTCCGGTGGTGTGGATTGCTGCACAACCTTCATAGCCGGAATTCTAATCCCGGGGCCGTCGATAACCCCAAGAATCACGGCGGATTGACCCGTAGGTGCCGCAACCGTCTCCTTGCACCGGTGTCAATACCCCTTATGGCCCACGAGAGGGTGGCGGCCATTGGTGCGGCGATGGCCCATCGGCTGCAGACCAGTTTTAATCTCGCCGTGGGGTCGGCACTGGCGAGTATCGGGATCACCCTGATCGCGGGCATCACCACCCTGGCCACCGGAAAAACCGCCGTGCTTCAGGGCGTGGTGTACCTGGTCATCTTCATTGCCTACCTGTTCCTGACCATCGTTCCCTGACCGATTTGGTCAATCGATGGAGATGACTGAATCAGCGCGGCAAGGCCACCTTGGGCATGCGCTCCAGAATAATAAACGCCCGCTCCGTCAGGTAGTCGGACTCGCGATTGCGATCAAACCGCTTAGGCGAGGGCAATACCGAGGCGAGCCATGCCGCTTGCATCGCATCCAGCTGAGCTGCCGACACACCAAAGTAGTGCCGCGCGGCGGCCTCGACTCCGAATACGCCAATGCCCCACTCTGCGGTATTTAAGTAAAGCTCCAGGATGCGGCGCTTATCCAAGGTGAGTTCCAGCATCCCGGTGATGATCAATTCCTGTGCCTTACGCCAGTACGAACGATCTGAAGACAGGAAAAGATTCTTTGCTAACTGCATGGTAATAGTGGAACCGCCGCGCTTGACCTGACCACGACGCATGTTTTCCCGGGCCGCCCTCTCGATGGCCTCCCAGTCCACGCCATCATGGAAGGCAAACCCCGAATCTTCGGCGGCGATCACGGCCTGCTTGACGGTGACCGCAATCGCGGAATAAGGCACCCAGATCTGGGTGATGCGCGCCGATGGCGTTGCGGCAGCTAAGCGCACGCGCTCGGTATCCATAAAGGCGGTGGATGGAGGGTTATTCCAGCGAAACCAGGCCACTTGCGAAAAAATAACGGTTTGATACCCCAGGGCGGCGATCAGCATTAACCAGAATGGCCAACGCAAAAAGCGCCACATTAAAGTGATCGCACCACCTTTTGAACGTCCACCTCTGGAACCACGACTCATGACCACGCTCTTTTCTGCACACCGGGATTTTCGACCTACGATTATGGGCCGGTATTTTGCACCCGTTCTGTTCGCTATTGGACTGCTGCCCGCATGCGCGCACTCCCAGTTTGGTGACCAGCAGTACCAACCCACCGTCGGACAGCACGGAAAGGATGTGATCTGGGTTCCCACGCCGGACGATCTAGTGGTGCGCATGCTGGAGACCGCCAAGGTCTCACCGGGTGATCTTGTGGTGGACCTGGGCGCCGGCGACGGGAAGATCGCCATTCAAGCCGCACGACAGTTTGGCGCACGGGCGGTCGGCATCGAATACAACCCCGATATGGCCGAGCTTGCCCGCCGTAACGTACTTCGCGCGGGAGTCGCCGACAAAGTCAGCATCATCACCGGCGATATTTTTAAGGAGGACTTCTCCCGCGCGACCGTGGTGACGATGTACCTGTTGCCATCGCTTAATCAAAAACTAAAGCCGACGCTTCTGAAGATGAAGCCGGGCACGCGGATTGTGTCGCATTCGTTTGACCTGGAACCCTGGGAGCCCGACGAGGTGATCTCCGCATCCGGCAGCGCTCAAGGCTACTTCTGGACCGTACCGGCCCCGGTGCATGGCACCTGGCAGATCAGCGGTCTCACACCCGAACCCACCGAACTCACGCTGAATCAGCGTTATCAAAAAATCGACGGGAGTCTTCGGCTGTCGGGCAAAACGATCGCCATCGAAGAGGGGCGTCTGAGCGGAAACAGATTTACTTTTGAGATTCGCGACAGGGATGACCGTCGCCTCACCATTCACGCCATCATCGACGGTCACCACATGACGGGAAAACTCCTCGGTGAACGCCAGGGAAATATCACCGGCATACGGCGTCCCTGAGTGATCGGTCAAACGTGGCAATCTCAGATCGCCATCGCACAGGCATGGGCACTGGCCCATGCCCACTGGAAGTTATGCCCTCCTAAATGACCGGTCACGTCCACGCACTCCCCGATAAAAAACAATCCCGGCGGCCCATTTGCCGCCATCGTTTTACTGTTGAGGTCGCGTGTATCAACGCCACCCACCATCACTTCTGCTTTTTTCCATCCGAGCGTACCGGCGGGTTTCACTCTCCAATTGGTCAGGCATTCGGCCAGTTGATCCCGATCCCGTCGACCGACTTCCGCCCAGCGACGCCCAAGCAATTCCATCTGATCCGCAAAGGAACGGGCAAGCCGCTCTGGTAAAACGGCCATCAACACGCCCTCGGTCGTCTTTGCCACCGCGCGGGAATCGGCAAAAACCTGTGCCAGACGCTCGGGCGATGCCCACTGCACGCTGATCTCCTCGCCCTCGCACCAGTAACTGCTGGCCTGCAGCATGGCCGGCCCGGATAGACCCTTATGGGTGATCAAGAGATCATCATCAAAGCAGGCGTGGCCATACCGATGGCCGGCGGCCCCTGCGCAGATTCGCGCAGGCAGACTCAGGCCGGACAATCCCCCGAGTTGCGAAAAAACGTTGTCGGTAAACGCCAGTGGCACCAAACCGGGGCGCACATCCGTCACGCGCAACCCGAACTGCCGCGCCGCATCCAGCGCAAACGCAGTCGCTCCAATGGCCGGCACCGGGAGACCTCCGGTGGCGATCACCAAATGTGCAGCACGCATCACGCCCGCCGATGTACTGACCATCCACTGCGCGCCCTCACGCCCAATGGACTCCACGGACACCGGATACCGCAGCGCCACATCTCCCTTGGCGCATTCTGACTGCAGCATGGCCACAATCTGCGTTGCGCGGTCATCACAGAACAGCTGACCGTGGTGCTTCTCGTGAAACCCGATTCGATAGGCGCGCACCAGGGCAATAAAGTCCTGCGGCGTATAACGCGCTAACGCGCTCTTTACAAATGCTGGATTGAGCGAAAGAAAATTTTCCGCGCGGGAGTCGCGGTTGGTAAAGTTACAACGACCGCCGCCGCTGATCCGAATCTTTTCGCCGATCGTCTTGGCGTGGTCGAGCACCACCACGCGACGACCACGCTGACCGGCGATCCCGGCGCACAGCAATCCGGCCGCACCCGCCCCAATCACGATCACATCGGCCCGCATCCGGTCAGACTCCCCGCTCACGCATCAGGCCGCCAAGGCGCGCCACAGCCCGGCACCACTCACTACGATTAACGCGACGCCCAGGTACCGGAAAAACGTCGGAGTCTCGGCCGCCACGATTCGGGTGTGCAGACGCTCTCCGAGCACATGGCCCACAAAAGCACACGGCAACAGCCAAAGATGATGCACCAGCTGGAGGTCTACCCCCGCAATAATGAACGACGTGAGCTTGATGGCCGTGAGCGTAAACCACAGCACAAATAGCGTGTCGCGCAACTGATGTTTCGCCACATGGGCTGCAAACACTGGCACGATCAGCGGCGCCCCGGTGAGCGATGCGCCGCTGAAATAACCCCCGAGACCCAACATTCCAATATCCAACGATTTGCTGCGATGAGTGATGGGCTTATTAAAGATATACCCCACAGCATACGCAAACACGATGACAAAAATAATCATGCTCATGTAGGTCGGAGGCAGTGTTAAGAGCCCAATCACGCCGATTAACTTCGGGATGATCATGACCTTCATGGCCCGGCCAAGGTAGGCCCAATGAATACTTGTGGCGCTGGACGAATACTCCCCAGAGGCCTTGCGACGATGGTGGCTCTTCCACATGATCAGCCCGGAGAAAAACAAAAGCTGCACTGCGATCAACGGCAGGAACACCAGGGGATCGTTTACAACCAACAAGAGAAACGGCAAGGACAACACGGCACCGCCAAAGCCAAGCCCGCTTCGTACAAACCCACTCCAGACAAAAATCAATCCAATCAGAGTATAGGCACCCCAATCCAGACCGCTCATGACGCCCACACCACCTTTCCGATCACCAAGACCACCATCACTTTCAGGAAGTTTTTAAGCCACCGACGGTAAGTCTCCACGTCGGTGCACTCACGCCGCCGCGTACCCATTCGGCATAGGGCGATGCACAATGGCGCGATCAGCACACCGGGCAGCCACTCCATCGGCGATACGGCACTGACCTGTGGACCACCAATGGATAAAGTGATGAAATGAATCACCTTTCCAGTAAAAAAACAGAGATTGATGGACTGCACCATGGCCAACGGTGACAGCCCCGCCATCAGGCAGAAAATCAGCAGAAAAGGAGCGCCCATATTCACCGCGGTCTCGGTGTTCCCCGCCAGAAATCCAAACACGATCGCCACCGGATGAATCCACATCGAAGGAATCTGAACATGGGCTTTGCGCAGAATATCCACCGACAAGAACAGCATGATGGCACCGGCAATCACCATGAGCAGCACGCGCGGCTCGGCATGCTGAAAGATCCAGGCGCCGCTGACCGCACCGCAGGCCATGGCAATCGGTAGATACCAATGCCGTCCGATACTCTGTTTCAGGTTCCCGCCAAAAAAAGTCAACTGAAACGACAGCACCAGTGCCGCCGGCACGGTCAGCACCATGGTTGTGCGCAGGTCGATCACCAGCACCAGTAAGGGCATCGCCACCGTCACAAACCCCAGGCCCAACAGGCCGTGCAGATAAGCGGCCACCGGTACGATGACCAGCGCCCACAGGAGCGCGGTGGCGGGGGGCAGAAACTCCCACATAAATTTGCCAAGCCCAAGATGAAAACCCGCTAGTCTACTCGCCCATTAGGGCAAATCAGAAGGCGCGGCAAGGGAAAAACTCCCTACACTCTGATCCGTCAACGATCCCATCACAGAAAGGCGGTTCACCATGACGTCACTGAAACAGTTCACGATGGTCCTCGGCCTGAGCCTGCTGCTCACCCGCCCTGGGTTTGCCGACGGTCAATACGGCGATGACAAGTACCAGCCTCAGGTCGGCCAAGAAGGCAAGGATGTGATCTGGGTGCCCACCAACGACGAACTGGTCAATAAGATGCTTGAGACCGCCAAGGTCACGGATAAGGACATCGTGTACGACCTCGGAGCTGGCGACGGTAAGATTCCCATTGCAGCGGCACGTATTTTTGGCGCCCGGGCGATCGGCATTGAATACAACGCCGATATGGCGGCACTGGCCCGTCGTAACGCCCAACGCGCAGGCGTGGCCAACAAGGTCAAAATTATCCACGGCGATATCTTTAAAGAGAATTTTTCCGAGGCAACGGTGGTCACGCTGTACCTGTTGCCGGATCTGAATCTAAAGCTGCGCCCTACGATTCTGAAAATGAAGCCCGGGACCCGTGTGGTCTCCCACGCTTTCAACATGGGGGATTGGGAGCCGGATCAGAAAATCGAATCGGCACGAGCCCACGCTTATTACTGGGTGGTTCCGGCCAATGTCGCCGGTCAGTGGGCGATCGAGGGCTTAGAGGGCCAAGGCCCCGTCACCTTGCAACTTACTCAGCGCTATCAGCAGATCGGCGGCAACATTTCGGTCGGCAAAACATCCCAACCCATTCTTGGTGCCACCCTGTCCGGGGACAAGCTCAGTTTTCGTTACCTGGATTCCATCGGCACCCTGCACAGCGTCAAGGTCACGATAAAAGGCAATGGACTTGAGGGCGAAGCCCACGGCGGGACACTGTTTACGAATATCAAGGGCACACGCCGCTAGACCGTTCTGTTCAACCGGCCCACTGAATCGTCCTCCATGACCTTGGTCGACCCACAACGGCTTTTGCAACCGGTCGCAGCGGTGGCCATCATTGTGGGCATCGTGATCGGGGCCGGCATATTCAAAACGCCTTCGATGGTGGCGGGTGTGGCCGGGGATATCGGTTGGGTCATGACCATCTGGATCGCCGGCGCGCTGATTTCACTGGCCGGTGCGCTGTGCTACGCCGAACTCTCTACCGCCCATCCCCACGCGGGCGGTGATTACCATTTTTTAACACTGGCCTACGGCAAAAGCATCTCGTTTCTCTATGCCTGGGCCAAGGCAATGGTGATCAACACCGGATCGATTGCCCTGCTGGCATTCGTGTTTGGCGATTACATGAGCAAGGCTGTCGCTCTGGGTCCGCATTCCACCCTGATCTGGGCCGTGACCATCATCGTGGCACTGACACTGATCAACATTGTTGGCCTTCACGCCTCGTCACGCGTTCAGTCCGTACTCACCCTGCTGGAAATTCTCGGCCTCGTGGTGATCATGATCACGGGTTTCGCAGTCACGCCCGCATCCCCCGACATCGCACCTGCCGCGTTTTCGTCAACCCCGCCCGTCGGGCTATTGGGACTGGCCCTGGTGTTTGTGCTGCTGACCTTTGGCGGATGGAACGAGGCCGCTTACATCTCCGCGGAAGTCAAAGGAGGGGCCCAGACCATCGTGCCGGTGATCGTCGCAAGCCTGGCTGTGATCACGATCATTTACCTCTTGGTCAATGCGGCGTTATTGCATGGGCTAGGGCTCAAAGGGCTGGCCGAGAGCAAGGCACCGGCCGCCGATCTTTTACGTGTAGCGCTCGGCCCATGGGGCGAAAAGCTGATCGGTATTTTTGTGGCGGTGGCCACTTTGACCAGCATCAATGCCACCCTGATTGTCGGGGCACGTGCCAACTACGCCTTGGGCCGGGACTGGCCCGCCCTACGATTCATGGGGTACTGGCAGCCCGCGAAAGGATCTCCCACCGCCGCCTACGTCGCCCAGTGCATCATCGCCCTGGCGCTGGTGGCCTTCGGTGCGCTGCAAGCCAGCGGTTTTGAGGCCATGGTGGAATTCACGGCGCCCGTATTTTGGAGCTTCTTGTTCCTAGTGGGCATTTCGGTATTTGTCATGCGTGCGCGAGGCCCACTTGGCGGTTCGACCGCCGCCTCATTCCGCGTGCCGCTTTACCCCATCACCCCGCTGGTGTTTTGCGCGGCCTGCGCCTATCTCGCGTATTCCAGCATCACCTATGCCCAGAGCAAAGGTGCCATTCACGTGTCATTTGCCGTGATGGGTTTTGGACTGATCGCCCTCATCGTGATGGCGATCAGTTCAAAACGTTTTCAGCGCTCGTAATTCGATCAGTCCGATCAGTCGATCTTCGCGCCCGAGTCTTTCACGACCTTGGCCCACTTGGTGACTTCGGCATTGACCACCTTGCCGAACTCTTCCGGTGCCTGACCGCCGGCTTCTGCACCAAGCGTTTTCCAGGCGTCCTGCAGTTCCTTCGTGGCGAGTGCCTTGGCCACTTCCTGCTGCATGCGGACGACGATCGGACGAGGCGTTCCCGGCGGTGCCCACAGGGCATACCAGGTCTTGCCATCAAATCCCTTCAGACCCAATTCCGCCAGTGACGGCACATCCGGCAGCGCAAAGGAGCGTTTCTCGCTGGTAACCGCAATGGGAACGATTTTTCCATTTTTGATCTGCGGCACCGAAGACCCCAGACCATCAAACATCATGTCCACCTGCCCGGCGAGCAGATCGGCCATGGCCGGACCGGCACCGCGATACGGAATGTGCGTGATAAAGGTGCCCGTTGCCCCTTTAAACATCTCCCCGATCAGGTGGTGGGTGGTGCCGCTTCCGGCAGATCCAAAATTCAATTTACCGGGACGCTCTTTCACAAACTTGATGAACTCGGCGTAGTTCTTGGCCGGAATGCGTGACGGATTCACCACGATCACATTCGGCACCGAGGCGACCATGGTCACCGGCACCAGATCCTTCTGAAGGTCATACCCGAGTTTGGGGTACAGCGACACCGCAATGGTGTGATGCACGGCGCCGACTAAAAAGGTGTAACCGTCCCCCGGCGACTTTGCCGCGGCTTCAGCACCGATCGTGCCACCGCCACCACCGCGGTTGTCGATCACCACCGATTGGCCCAGCTGCGCGGTGAGCAGCTTGCCCAAGGGGCGCGCAAAGGCATCGGTGCCACCACCGGCGGGAAAAGGAACAATGAACTTGATGGGTTTGGTCGGCCAATTGGCCTGCGCCATGAGGGGAGAAGCCATGGACGGGAGCGCAGCCGCCACTGCCATGCCCTGCACAAACTGACGACGATTAAGCTTGGACATCTTGTCTCCTTAGGTATTTTGTAGCCAAAGGATGTCAGAAGATCGCGGGCTTGGACCTTCGGGAAATCCCCGCCCGACCGTATGGACCATCAGGGCAATCGCCCATCCACGCGAACGCACCGGATACCCAATGGCATAATTCGCTCATGGCAAGAACCGTGCAATGCATCAAGTTAGGCAAAGAAGCCGAAGGCCTGGACTTCCCGCCCGTTCCGGGGGATATGGGTAAGCGCCTGTGGCAGTCCGTGTCCAAGCAGGCCTGGCAGGACTGGATCAAGCAGCAGACCATGCTGGTCAATGAATACCGGCTCAATCTGTCGGACCCTAAAGCCAGGAAGTACCTGGCCCAACAAATGGAAAACCATTTCTTTGGGTCGGGGGCCGAGACCGCCTCGGGCTACGTTCCCCCGAAAGACTGAGCGACCCTACTGCGCCTGTACCTGTTTTTCGACGTCTTCGATGTCCTGATGGCGCACGTCACGTCCCTTGACCATGTAGACCACGTGCTCGGACATGTTCTTCGCATGATCACCGATCCGCTCTAAGGCCTTGGCCACAAACAATAAATCGATAGAACGGGAAATGGTGCGCGAATCCTCGATCATGTAGCTGATCAGTAAACGCAGGGTGTTGCGGAACTGGTCATCCACACCAATGTCTTCCCGAATCACTTCCGGCAATGCGGTGGAATCATTGCGTGCAAACGCGTCCAATGATTTGCGCATCATGCCGACCACCACTTCATACATCATGGTCAGGTCCACACGCGGCGTGAAATGGGCATTGCCCTCGTGAATGTATAAGGCCATCCGCGCGATCTTCTCCGCTTCGTCCCCGATACGCTCCAGATCCCGGATCATCTTCATGCACGTGAGCACAAAGCGCAGGTCATAGGCGGTCGGCTGACGCCGGGCAATGACATGATTGCAACGGTCGTCTACATCCACTTCCATGCGGTTGACCTGCTTTTCACGGTGCAAGACGTCTTTAAGGAGCGAAATGTCGCCCCCTTCCAAGCCTTGCATGCCGCTTCGAATCATGCCTTCCACCAGCCCGCCCAACTCCAACACACTGGTGCGGATAGCTTCTAGCTCTTTTTCAAACTCTTTAGAGGTATGGGATAGGGGCATGGCTTCGGCTTCAGAATAACGTTGAACGCAGTCTAGGGTACGCGTGTTTCAGTTTTATGTCAGCCGGGACACGCCGTCCGCGGAGGCCACTAAGGCCAGGTCGGCGCGGCGCAGGGCGAAAATACCATTGGTCACAATGCCGGGGATCTGATTTAAGGCGGTCTCCATGGCCACCGGATCGGTGATCGCAAGGCCATGGACATCCAGAATGGGATGCCCGTTATCCGTGAGGACCCCGGGCCGACGCCTCGGGTCTCCTCCCATGGCACGAATGGCCCAACTCACGGGAACAATGGCCGACTCGATCACCTCGATCGGCAACGGAAACCTGCCCAACACCGGAACGCGCTTGGAGGCATCGACAATGCAAATGAACCGCTTGGAAGCGCTGGCGACGATCTTTTCCTGGGTTAACGCCGCCCCCCCTCCCTTAATCAGGCACAGATGGGGATCAATCTCATCGGCGCCATCGATGTAGAGATCCATCGGAGCGGTAAGTTCATGCAGGCCCTTAATGGCGTACCCAAGGGCCTGCAATCGTTCCGTGCTGCGCTTGGAGCTCGAGATCGCCGCGGCCAGTGGCTTGCCCGCCTTGGCGAGCTCATCAATAAAACAATCCACCGTGGACCCCGTTCCAACACCCAGAATGGACCCGTCGACCACCTCCCGCACGGCCGCCTGGGCCACCGCTATTTTTAAGCGTTGCTGTTCGGAGATCGTCATACAATTGCTCCTTCTTTAAACAGGAATTGTGCCATGGCCAAAGTGAAATACGACTGCAGCAAGTGCCCCGGATATTGCTGCAGCTATCCCCGAATTACCGTGACCAAAAAGGATGTGAAACGCCTGGCCGAACACTTTGGCATCACCGAGGCCGCCGCCTGGAAGAAGTTCATCACCCAGTACACCGTGGAAGAAGGGGATGAAAAAGGGGAAGTCGAAAACATCCTGAAACATCGCAAAGACGACATCTACGAAACGATCTGTCAGTTCTTTGATCAGGACGAGCGACGTTGCACAATTTACAAGGCACGCCCGAGCGTCTGCCGGGAGTACCCGGATGGCAAAACCTGTGGCTATTACAACTTCCTGAAGTTCGAACGCAAACATCAGGGCGACAAGGAATTTATTCCGAGCGCCTAAACCACCTGCTGTAAGGGCTGACCGCCCTACGAGGCCCACCGTCGGCGCTGTCATCTAGCCGTCATATATTTCCATATAATTGGAATCATGAACAATAAAACCGCCATTCGAGCCTTCTTGGCCCTCGGTCAGGAGTCGCGGCTGAACATCTTTCGCATGATCGTGCAGCGCGGAGACCTCGGCCTGACCCCCTCCCAGTTGATCGAGAAACTGGGCATACCGAACGCCACTCTGAGTTTCCATCTAAAGGAACTGGTGCGGGCCGATCTCGTGCATGTGGAACGCCAAAGCCGCCACCTGATCTATCGGCCCAATGCGTTGCTGGTGCAATCACTCAGTAACTTCCTGCTGGACAACTGCTGCGGCGGTACGCCCTGCCTTCCCGCCCCGCGATCGACTAAAAAGGTCTCCCCAACGTGAAGCGCTACAACATTCTCTTTCTCTGTACCCATAACTCCGCACGCTCTGTGATCGGAGAGGCGCTCGCCTCGACTCACAAGAGCGGGCGATTTCATGGATTCTCCGCGGGATCATCACCCGGATCCCAGGTCAATCCATTTGCTAAGGAAATCGCAACAGCCCTTGGATATCCGGAGTCAACGCTGCGAAGCAAAAGCTGGGATGAGTTTGCAATCCCGGACGCGCCTAAGATGGATTTCATCATCACCGTCTGTGATAACGCGGCCGGCGAAGTCTGCCCGATGTGGCCCGGGCAGCCGGTCACCGCCCATTGGGGCTTTCCAGATCCGTCTCAGGTGCACGGCAGTGACGACGCGAAGCGGCGCGCGTTTCGCGAGGTACTTCAAGGACTCTCTCGGCGCATCGATGCGCTCGCGGCCCTGCCACTCGAGAACCTCGACCAATTGAGCCTTCAGGGCGAACTCCGCAGATTGGCCTAATGCCATGAGCATTTTCGAGCGCTATCTCTCAATCTGGGTATCCCTATGCATTCTTGCAGGTATCGGCTTGGGCCAGCTCTCTCCAGATCTCGTGCGGATTATCGGCGGATTAGAAATTGCAAATGTGAATTTGCCGGTTGGGCTGCTGATCTGGGTGATGATCATTCCCATGCTAGTGAAGGTCGATTTTCGGGCACTGAACGAAATACGTCAGCACACCCGGGGTATCGGGGTGACACTCTTTGTCAACTGGCTCGTCAAACCATTCTCGATGGCGTTTTTAGGCTGGCTTTTTGTCCGCGAGCTCTTCGCACCATGGCTTCCTGCGGACCAACTCGACAGCTATATCGCCGGGCTGATTCTTCTCGCGGCAGCGCCCTGTACCGCAATGGTATTTGTCTGGAGCCGGCTGTCTCACGGCGACCCGCTCTTTACACTGTCCCAAGTGGCACTTAACGATGCCATCATGATCATTGCATTTGCCCCGTTAGTGGCATTTTTGCTGGACATCTCGTCCGTCACCGTGCCATGGGTCACGCTGGTGGTGTCGGTTGTGCTTTACATTGTGCTACCGGTGATCATTGCCCAGGCCTGGCGTAAGGCGCTTTTGCGAAGGGGGCAAGCGGCATTTGATCGTGCGATCAACGCCATTGGTCCCTGGTCGATTACGGCGCTACTCATTACGCTGATCCTACTATTTGCATTTCAGGGCGAGGCCATCTTGCGCCAGCCCCTGGTTATTGCCTTGCTGGCCATTCCGATTCTGATTCAGGTGGTGTTTAACTCCGCACTGGCGTACTGGCTAAACCGTCAGCTCGGCGAGAAGCACTCCGTTGCGTGTCCCTCGGCACTCATCGGAGCCTCTAACTTTTTTGAACTTGCGGTCGCTGCCGCCATTGGCTTATTCGGATTTGAATCCGGAGCCGCACTGGCCACGGTGGTGGGTGTGCTCATTGAAGTGCCGGTCATGCTCCTGGTCGTGCATGTCGTGAATGCATCAAAACCCTGGTACGAGCAGAAGAAGTAACACATCACCGCAAGGCCCCCGTGGGTGCCGGGGGTGCCCGGCTTCCCAGGCCGGGCAGGCATTATCGAATTTCATCTAATGAAATAAATAAGGATCCATGGCCGTGGCTCAGGCGTATGATCCGCCCATCGTGTTGCACCACGGCATTTAATGCATATCCTCCGGCGTATCCTGCCGACCTTCGGGGTGATTCTGATCACCTTCGGGGCCACGCTTCTGATCCCAGAAGCCATCTCATTTATTGGCCAGGACGGCAGCTCGAATGACTTCTGGGCCCCATTCCTGTTGACCGTTTTTCTCGGTCTGGTCTGTGTATCTCCTGCAATCTTAGAAAAGCACATGCCCGAGCTGATGCCCAGGGACGGGATCCTGCTGGTGGTCATGTGCTGGACGCTGATCCCGGCACTCGCTTGCCTGCCATTCGTGATTTACTTTCATGACATCGGCACACCCATCTCATGGTCGTTTGCCTACTTCGAGGCCGTATCGGGATTAACGACCACGGGTTCGACCGTCATCGTGGGGCTGGATGATCTGCCCTATGCCATCAACTTCTGGCGCTGCTTTTTACAGTGGATCGGGGGGATGGGCATTCTGATTCTGGCCGTGGCCATTTTGCCCTTGGTGAGCACGGGTGCCGGATCCATTTTTAAAGCGGAATCCACAGGACCACTGAAGGAGGCGAAACTCACGCCTCGAATTGCGGAAACAGCAAAAGGCCTGTGGGGGGTGTACTGTCTATTTTCATTGGCCTGCGTGCTGGCCTACTGGGCGGGCGGCATGACCTGGGGCGACGCCTGGCTGCACATGTTTTCCACCATGAGTCTGGGTGGTTTGTCATCGCACGACGATAGTTTTGGATACTTTCAGTCCCCCACACTGGAGTGGATTGCAATTGTGTTTATGCTGATTGCGAGCGGCAGTTTCGCCCTTTATTTTGTGGCACTGAACAAACGAAAAGTCTTGGTGGTTTTCAGGGATCCGGAGTGGATCGGCACGCTGGCATTACTGATCGGCTCCAGTGTGGGGATCGCCATTCTGCTGTTGGTTCACGGGGTCTACGACGATCCCGTGCAGGCCCTGCGTACCGCCATGTTCAATACGGTGTCGATTGGATCCACCACGGGATACTCCACCGTGGACTACAACCAATGGCCGATTTTTGCACCGGTCTTGATGCTGCTGTTATCCGGCGTGGCCACGAGTGCGGGATCGACCGGGGCCGGCATTAAAATGGCCCGTCTGGTGATTCTGATCAAGCAAACGCGGCGGGAGGTCATGCGGATGTTGCACCCTCGGGTGGTGGATCCCTTAATGGTCAACGGGGAGCCCGTCGCCAATCGCACGATCTTTTCGGTGTTGGCATTTATGTTGGTCTACGGTGGAACCGTGCTGGTGC
>JBMSML010000018.1:0-21520 GCA_049421125.1 Burkholderiaceae bacterium | reverse complement strand
GTCATGAGTTGCATGATGATCGATGCAGTAATGTAGGGACCAACACCGAGCATGACGATCGAGAGATTCGAGAACCCCCCACCTGAAAACACATTGAGAAGTCCGAAAAATTGATTATTCGCCAAGAATGATTCGAGTGCAGCTGCTCAGGCATTGACCATAGCGCAAACGTTCGATGCTCCTGGCCCGACTGAACGTGCGGCCTTTTTGCGATCACGGATGGCGGGTTCTGTGCGTGATCCGGATGCACTGCCGACCGCACCGTCCGGGGTTTTTGCCTGCACTACTTGTGGGTTTCGCTCGAAGATCAGGCAGTGGGGGTGTCCGGGTTGCCATGAGTGGGACAGTTTTAGATTGAGTCGCCTCTAATAGGATACCCTTGGGGACGTTGACAAACCACGGCCGAAATGGACCATCGTGATCGAAAAACTTTCTACTGCGCGGATTTTGGTGATTGGCGATGTCATGCTGGACCGATATTGGACAGGAGATGTGGAGCGTATTTCCCCTGAGGCTCCGGTACCGGTTGTAAGGGTCATGTCATCCGATGACCGTTTAGGGGGCGCGGCCAATGTCGCGCGTAATATTGCATCACTCGGGGCAAGATCCGTGTTGTTTGGCGTAGTCGGTGACGACGAAGCGGGGCGTCAAGTGCAGGAACTGATCAGTCGGTCTAATATCGATGACCGTTTAACAGTTGCTCCGGGTTTTAAAACAACTGTCAAACTACGCATTATTGCCCGACAGCAGCAAATGGTCCGGGCTGATTTTGAAGTGTCTCCCAGTGACGGTGCCTTGGTTGACATGGCTCGTCAATTTGAGGGGGCGATGCGGGGCATCGATATTGCGGTGCTATCGGATTATGCCAAGGGCAGTCTGCATGACGCGCGGCAGCTGATTGATGTGGCCAATCGGAACAACGTTTCAACGTTGATTGATCCGAAGGGAGATGACTATCAAAAGTACAAAGGTGCATTTATGCTCACTCCCAACCGCTCGGAATTTCTTCGAGTGGTTGGATCATGGAAGTCAGAATCTGAGATGGCCGAGAAGGCGCATGCGCTTCGAACCGCTTTAGGCATCCGTCATCTGCTGGTCACGCGATCCGAGGAGGGAATGTCGCTTTTCACCACTCGAAATGGTCAGCCCGATCAGATTCACTTTCCCACGCACGCGCGCGAAGTGTTTGATGTCAGTGGGGCGGGTGATACGGTTATGGGAGTACTCGCAGCGATGCTCGGGTCGGGTCATGAGCTGGTGGAGTCGGTACGGATGGCAAACCGTGCTGGCGGTATCGTGGTGAGCAAGCGTGGAACGGCGACGGTGACGGCAGAAGAACTTTTCGTCGCAGAATGAAAGTACAACAACCCCTCGGGGGATATGTCGTCCCATTGTTGAAGTATCGGTTGATGCTTTACGGCCGTTTAGCCCGCATGGATAAACCGATTGGCACCATGCTGTTGCTGTGGCCCACGCTCTGGGCCCTGTGGCTCGCGGCGGGCGGTTTTCCGCAGTGGTCGCGGCTCACGGTGTTTGTGTTGGGCACTTTTCTGATGCGCTCTGCCGGTTGTGTGCTCAATGACATTGCCGATCGTCATTTTGATGGGCGTGTGCAGCGCACCCAAGGGCGTGTATTGGCGAGCGGGAAAATCTATCTCTGGGAGGCGGTGATGGTGGCCGTCGTGCTGCTTGTCGGCGCGGCCGTCCTGCTGCTGTTTCTGAACGATCTCGCCGTGCAGTATGCGTTCACCGCAGTGATCGTAGCGGCGGCTTATCCTTATTTCAAACGATTTTTTGTGATGCCTCAGGCGATGTTGGGCGTGGCCTTTGGTTTTGGTATTCCGATGGCTTTTGCCGATACCCAAGGTCAGATCCCGCCCGTGGCCTGGATGTTATTTCTGGCGAATTTCTTCTGGACGATTGCCTATGACACGGCCTATGCCATGGTCGATCGGGACGACGATCTGAAGATTGGCATCCGCAGCAGTGCCCTCACCTTTGGTCGATGGGATGTGCTCGCAGTAGCGATTTGTTATGTGCTGTTTCTGTGGTGCATGTTGATCGTGGGTCAGTCACTGCCGGGCGTGTCTGGGTCGCATTGGATGTACTGGTTGGGTTGGGCGGTGACGGCGGTGTTGTGCGCGCTGCTTACTCTGCGTCTGCGCCATCGCCAGCGCGATTCCTGCTTTGCAGTGTTTAAGGCCAACAACTATGTGGGCATGCCGCTCTTTGTGGCCATCGCTGTGCAGGTGATGCTGCAATAAAAAACCCCGGGCGACGCTGACGAATGGCCGGGGTTCTTGGAGCGGGGTACGGTTAACGCCGTATGACCGCAAAATGGACCAGGCAATGGAGGCCCGACTAACGCACAATCAGCGCAGTGCGATGCCTTTTACGGAGGCGGCCAGGCGGCTTTTATGACGGGCGGCCTTATTTTTGTGCACGATTTTCTTATCCGCAATGCGGTCGATGGTGCTGGTGGCGACGCGCAGTGCGTCCCCGGCGGCTTTGGCGTTGCCCGAGGCGACGGCTTTGCGCACCGATTTAACGGCGGAGCGGTACTCGGAGCGCAGACCGGCGTTGACTAAGCGACGCGCGGCGGCTTGACGGGCGCTTTTACGCGCGGAGGCGGAGTTGGCCATGGAGATGAAGTTTCCTAATGTCTAAAGGGAAAAGCCCTAAACTATAGCGCCGATCATGAATCTGCTCAAGACCGCCGCCACCATCAGCGGGCTGACCCTCCTGTCCCGTATTACGGGATTGGCTCGGGAAACCCTGACTGCCGCTATTTTCGGGGCGGGAAGCCAGACCGACGCCTTTTTTGTGGCATTCCGCCTGCCCAATCTTCTGCGGCGCTTGTTTGCCGAGGGTGCCTTCTCCCAGGCCTTTGTGCCGGTTCTGGGCCAGCTGCGTGCTCAACACGGCGATCGACAGGCCCTGCGCCTGGCACGCCATGCCGCGTTGGTGATGTCGGTGGCCCTGGTGGCGATCTGCCTGGCCGCCATCGTGGGCGCCCCCATTCTGGTCTGGCTGATGTCGGGGGGGTTTTCTGGCGATACGGCCACCTTTGATCTCACCGTGATGCTGACCCGGTGGATGTTTCCCTACATCCTGATGATCTCGCTGGTGGCCGTGGCGTCCGGTGTGCTGAACACCTGGGCGGAATTTAAAGCGCCGGCCTTTGCACCGGTGCTGCTCAATCTGTCTTTCATCGGTAGCGCGGTCTTATTGACCCCCTGGCTGGCCGAACCGATCTGGGCCTTGGCGATTGCGGTGGTGGTCGGTGGCGTGGCGCAATTGGCGTTGATGTTGGTCGCCCTGCGACGAACATTGCGCGCGACATCGGTTATGGCCCACGCCACGGGCGCAGCGGCCGGGCATGAACACGATCAGGACGCGTGGTCACTGCGTGCGGCCTGGCGTGATCCCAATGTGCGCCGCGTCTTAACCTTGATGGTGCCGGCCACCCTGGCCGTATCGGTGGCCCAGGTGAGTCTGATTATTAACACGCACATTGCTGCGCAGCTGGAAAGCGGCAGCGTGTCCTGGCTCTCCTTTGCGGATCGCCTGATGGAGTTTCCCACCGCATTGTTGGGCGTGGCCTTGGGAACGGTACTGCTGCCAAGTCTGACCAAAGCCAATGCGGAGCAGAACCTGCAACGGGTCAGTGCATTGATGGATTGGGGATTGCGCTTGGTCGCCATGCTGGCGATTCCTTCGGCCGTGGGATTGGCCGTGTTGGCCATTCCATTGACCGCAGTCCTTTTTCATTACGGACGCTTTGATCATCAGGATCTGCTGATGACCGCCCAAGCCATGGTGGGCTATTCGGTTGGTCTCGTGGGCCTCATTGCCATCAAGGTCCTGGCCCCTGGTTTTTATGCCCAACACAACATCAAGACGCCGGTCAAGATTGCGGTGTTCACCCTGGTGCTTACGCAGTTGTTAAACCTGTTCTTAGTGCCGATGTTTGCCCACGCAGGATTGGCACTTGCCACCAGTCTGGCGGCCTGCGCGAATGCGGCCCTTCTGTATCGCGGTCTGCGGGTGGGATCGGTCTATGTGCCGCGTGCAGGATGGTTCGGGTTTCTCGTGAAAATTGTCATCAGTAGCCTGGCGATGGGCCTCACGGTGGGGATCATGGCGCTGGAGTTCGATTGGTCGGGTCTGGGTGCGATGCCGCTGGTGCGCATCCTCTGGCTGGCCGTGATTTTTCTGGCGGCGGGGGTGGTGTATTTTGGATGCCTGCGCCTGCTCGGGGTGCGGTGCATGCAGATCTTGAAAAAGGGCGAGCAATGAATCTTTTGGTGATTGGCGGCGGCAACATGGCAACGGCCTTAATCGGCGGGTTACTCTCCGGGAAGGCACCGATCCAGCGTTTGCATGTCATCGAGCCGGCCACAGTGGCTCAGGAAAAACTCCAGAGTCGATTCTCGGCGCCACTTCGGGCCAATGGTGTGGAATTTTCTATGGATGCCGCGACGGCACCCTTTAGTCTGGATCAAGAGGCCGACACCACCTGGGTGGTATTGGCGGTCAAACCACAACAGATGCGCGATAGCTGCGAGACGGCCGAACCCAGTGTGCGCACGGTGTTGACCCGCGGCCTGTTGCTCTCGATTGCGGCGGGTGTGACCACCGAGGCGATTGCCCGCTGGACAGGTAACCATCGGATCGTGCGCGCGATGCCCAACACACCGGCATTGGTCGCCCAAGGGGTGACGGGTCTTTTTGCGCATTCCAGTGTCTCGACACAGGCGCGTGCGCAGGCGGAAGCCTTGGTCTCGAGCGTGGGCAAGGTGGTCTGGCTGACCGAGGAGTCCTTGATGGATGCGGTGACGGCGCTGTCGGGATCCGGGCCGGCCTATGTCTTTCGTTTCATCGAAGCGTTAGTCGCCGCCGGCGAACAGATGGGTTTATCGGCCGATCAGTCGCATCAACTCGCGGTGCACACCATGAAAGGGGCGCTGGCCTTACTGGAGTCATCTGGAGAATCCCCGGCAGTGCTGCGCGAGAAGGTCACATCGAAAGGGGGTACGACGGCGGCCGCGATGACGTCCCTTGAGCGGGACCAGTTCATGCGTGTGGTGAGTAATGCCCTGCTCGCGGCCCGGGATCGAGGCGCCGACATGTCCCGCGAGTTTGGCTAGGCTTTCGCGGCGCGTTGGCCAAAGAGCGCGGTGCCCACACGCACCATCGTCGTGACATTGGGCAGAGACTCGGCAATGGCCGACTCAAGATCGCCTGACATGCCCATGGAAAGCGTATCAAAGGCGGCCTGATCCGGGTCTGACAGTTGTGATCGTATGGTTTGAAACAGCGTGGCCAGCGCACGAAAACGTTCGCGTTGCAGGCGTTCGTCGTCCGTGGGTTCGGGTATGGCCATGAGCCCACGAAGCCGCAGTCGCGGCATGGCGGTCACGGCTTTTGCGAGTGCCGCCACGGCATCGGGAGCAACCCCGCTTTTCGATGCCTCACCACTGACATTGACCTGCAGGCAGATCCGAAGTGGTGGCAAGGATACCGGTCGTTGATCCGATAGCCGTTGTGCGATTTTTTCCCGGTCGACGGAATGCATCCAATCAAAGTGTTCGGCCACCTCCCGTGTTTTGTTGCTCTGAAGGGGTCCGATGAAGTGCCAGGTCACGGGCGTGGCCGACGTGTTGCGTTCCGATGCCAGGGCCAGAATCTTGGTGACCCCCTCTTGCACATAGTTCTCGCCGAAGGCATGGGCGCCGGCGCGTATGGCGTCTTTCACGGCATCGGCCGGAAAGGTCTTGCTCACGGCCAGCAGTTCCACGCACGCCGGATCATGCCCAACGGCGGCACAGGCGGCATGGATTCGGGCGCGTACCTCGCGAAGGTTGTCGGCAAAACTCATGACCGGATTATGGCTTGTCGCGCATGGAGCCGGTCACCATATCAAAGCGAAACCAGCGGCACTCAATGTCCCCGTTAAACACAGGAATCCGACGGGCCGCTTTCAGACGCATGCCGGTTTCGAGTTTCAGGTTATCGGACAGAATCCAGGCCTGCCATCCTGCAAAGCGCTTTTTCAGTGTCTCCGCGAGTGATCGCTCGAACTCAGGATGACCGCGCGGGTTGTCATCCATGTCGTCGGTGGACGGTGATGCGGGTGCATGGGTCGCGGTGCTGGAAGACATCCCGCTGGGGGCCAGCCGCTTGCCATACGGCGGATTGGTCATGATCAGGCCGTGATCGGTGATGGGTGTGCAGGCCGAGGCGGACGATACCTGCCAGGTGATGGCCGCGCTCACGGCGGCCGGCAGTGCGCGCTCGGCATTGCGTTGGGCCACGGCAATCATCCGGGCATCGTTGTCGCTGCCGTACAGGCGGGGCAGGTGACGGCCTGCTCCGGGATGCATGCGATTTTTTTCCACGGACTGAACCACCTGATCAATGGCCTGGCGCGCTTCGTTGCGCAAGGCCTGCCAGTTCACCTGGCCCATCGGCGAGCTGGCATGAAACTGTTCCGCTGCAAAACTGCGCGGCGCACTCGGCACGTACCCCGGAGGAAGGCGCAGCGCGGACTGCATGGCCTCGATGAGCAGGGTGCCACTGCCGCAGAAGGGATCCATGACGGCCGTCTGTCGGTCCCACTGGGTCATGGCGATCAGTGCTGCAGCGAGGTTCTCACGCAGCGGGGCATCGCCCTTGGCCTGACGCCATCCCCGTTTAAAGAGTGGCTCGCCCGACGTGTCCAGGTAGAGGGTCAGCTGGTTCTGGTCCAGATAAGCCCAGATACGAATATCCGGATGGGCCGTATCAATCGATGGCCGCTCGCCGCGGACCGCACGAAACCGATCGCAGATACCGTCTTTGATGAGCAGCGTGGCGTAGTTGCGGGCTAACGGTGCGTCGAGTTTTGGCTCCCGGCCCACGGCGAGATCAATGCGCACGGTCTGACGCACGGTGAACCATTTTTCCCATAAGACCTTAGTGGCGATCGCACGAATGTCGTCGGGCTTTCGGATACTGCTCGAGGCTGCCTGAATCAGAATCCGTGTGGGCAGACGTGCCCAGATATTGGCCCGTGCAATGGACGTGGCATCGGCCACAAAGCCAGCGCCACCGCGACCTTTTCGCACATCCCGAAAGCCGGGTTGTTGTTGGAGTTCATCGACCAGGGCCTCTTCCAGGCCACTGGGACAAACGGCGAAACCGGTGAGGGGCGACGACACTTAGAAGGGTTTTACCACCACCAGCACCACCACCAGAATCAGCAGCAGCACGGGGATTTCATTGAACCAGCGGTACCACACGTGGGAGTGGCGATTCGTTCCTCGGTTGAAATCTTCTGTGCGGTTGTAGCACATGGCGTGGTAGCCAATCAGGAGCAAGACACCCACCAGCTTGGCGTGCATCCATCCGCCGGTGAGTCCATAGCCAAGCCAGATCCAAAGGCCGCTGACAATGGCCAGCACGCCAATGGGAGTCATGAAGCGAAACAGTTTATTGGTCATCAGCAGTAGCCGACTCCGCTCCGCATCGTGCTGTGGGCCCTCGGGCACCATGGCCAGGTTTACAAAAATGCGCGGCAGATAGAACAGGCCCGCAAACCAGCTGGTGACCATCACAATGTGGAAGGACTTCCACCACAGGTAGCCGTTCATGTTGTCGGCTCCCATCAGTCCCAACACGATGACGATGGCAATGAAAGAATTACGGATGATGCTGGCCAGGTTGCTCACGACATTTACCCTCTGATTTCGCCTTGGCCCAGGACAATCCATTTGTAGGTGGTGAGTCCATCGAGTCCCACGGGGCCGCGTGCATGAATTTTGTCATTGCTGATTCCGATCTCGGCACCGAGACCGTATTCAAACCCATCGGCAAACCGTGTGGAGGCATTCACCATGACCGAGGCCGAGTCGACATCGCGCAGGAAACGCATGGCCTTGGAATAGTTCTCGGTCACGATGGCATCGGTATGGTGAGAGCCGTGCTGGTTGATGTGGGCGATGGCGGCATCCAGATCCGGCACCGTGCGAATGGCCAGAATCGGGGCCAGGTATTCGGTGTGCCAGTCGTCCTCGGTGGCATCGATCAGGCCATTGGCCGCAATCCCGGCGCGGGCGAGCAGCGCGCGGGTCGCGGCACATACCCGAAGCTCTACGGACTTATCGCGATAAATCTTCAGCAGTTCACGGAGCACCTGCGGCGACGTGTTTTCGGACAGAAGCAGCGTCTCCATGGTGTTGCAGGTGCCGTAGCGATGGGTCTTGGCGTTATCGGCGATGCGCACGGCCTTGGCCTCGTCGGCCTCGTCATCGAGGTAGACATGGCAAATGCCGTCCAGATGCTTGATCACCGGCACACGTGCCTCTTGCATGATGCGCGCAATGAGTGACTTGCCACCGCGCGGCACAATCACGTCAAAGTAGTCGGGCATGGTGATCATGGCCGATACTGCTTCACGATCGGTGGTGGCGATGACCTGCACACCGTCTTGCGGCAGGCCCGAGGCGGCCAGCGCCTCTTGAATGAGTGTGGCCAGCGCACGATTGCTGGCGATGGCCTCGGATCCGCCGCGCAGTACCGTGGCATTGCCGGCCTTGATGCACAAGGCGGCCGCATCGATGGTGACATTGGGCCGCGATTCGTAAATGATGCCGATCACGCCCAGGGGCACACGCATCTTGCCCACCGTAATCCCAGTGGGTTGACGGCGCATCTCATTCATCTCACCAATCGGATCGGCCAGGGCGACGATCTGGTGCACACCTTCGATCATGGTGTCGATGGATTTATCGGATAAGGTGAGCCGGTCAATAAAGGCCGCATCACAGCCTGCGGCAGCCGCGTTGCGCAGGTCAATCGCGTTGGCGGCTTTCAGCGCGGCGCGATGGGACTCCAGACGTTGTGCTAATTCGGTGAGGGCCCGGTTCTTCGCACGCGTGCTGGCCGCAGCCATTTGGCGGCTGGCGGCTCGGGCCTGCTGCCCAACGTGTTCAATGGACTGACGAATGGACTCTTGTGCTTGCGGCATACGGCACCACGTGTTGGTTGACCAGCAATTAACGTAGACGACACAGTCAGGCGAAATCTAACACCATGCGCTCAAGGGCCACCCATGGATCGTCTGTTTTCAAGCCTTTC
The DNA here is from genome assembly GCA_049421125.1 of Burkholderiaceae bacterium. Taxonomy (GTDB): domain Bacteria; phylum Pseudomonadota; class Gammaproteobacteria; order Burkholderiales; family Burkholderiaceae_A; genus Lacustribacter. Next base: position 12,400 of record JBMSML010000018.1, on the reverse strand, counting down.
ACGATTGTATCGACCTCGGCCGCCTGGCGCAGGGCTCGCCATGTCTTGGCCGGGGAGGCGGTTCGGCATGCTGCGGCGATGAGCCGCTCGCGGTGGCGGGGGATGCGGGCCTCGCGAATCGCCAGATCGGTGCTGCGACCGTGTTGAAGTGCGCTCTGGGTCCGGGCCAGCATGCGCAGGTCTTCGGTCAGGGCCCAGAGCAGCAGCGGGATCGGTTCGGCCTCGGCCTTGAGTGCACGCAGGATCCGGATGGCCCGTGGGGCGTCGTGCGCGAGCACCGCCTCGCCCAGGGTAAACGAGTTGAATCGGGCCACGTCGGCCACCATATGCTTGACGTCACTCACATCCAGAGTGCTGTCGCGATGGGCATGATGCAGGGCGAGTTTCAGGATCTCTTGATGTGCAGCAATCAGATTGCCCTCGCATTGATCGCAGATCCAGGCAATGGCATCGGGAGTGGCTTGGAGTCCTTGGGCCCGAAGCCGTTGACTCACCCAGGCGGGCAGGTCCGAGCGATACAGCTCGGGCACGATGAGCACCACACCTGCCTGATCCAGCGCACCCAACCACGCGGACTGCTGCATGGCCCGGTCGGCCCGTGGCAGGCTCACAAGAAGGATCACATCGGGCGGAGGATTGGCACACCAGGCCTGCAGGGCTTTGCTGCCCTCGGTGCCCGGCTTTCCGGTGGGCAGGCGCAGGTCCATCAGCCGTCGGTCCGCAAACAGGGATCCCGTTCCACTCTGGGCCAGCCAACCTTTCCAGTCGAAACTTCGGTCGGGCACTTCCACTTGGCGCTCGCTGATGCCCTGGGTGGTGAAGTGTCGACGCAACTGATCACTGGTCTCACCCGTCAGTAATGGGTCATCCCCGGAGATGGCCCACACGGCGGTCGGGTTCCGGCTGGCGATGAGACGCGCCAGGGCATCGGGCGCGCGCAGGTCGACGCGGTGCTGCATTCTTTAGCTGGATAGCTTCACAGCACGCAGCCGTCGAATCAGCTGTTGGGCGATATCTCGTTGCATGTCTTCACGTAAAAATGCTTCGGCAGCCGGTTGGGCGAGTACTTCGCTCTCTGTCACGGAGACGTCCCGAATTTGTACAATTTCTTGCGTGGAGGAGAGTTCAATGGCCAAACCATCAGTGATGCGGTAGGTGACGCGCATGCGCAGTTGAACTTCACGTGGACGTCCAGCCGCGTTAAATGCCGTGACCGTTCGATCCAACTGCTGAGACGCCACAATGAGGACGACCTGTGCGGCCATCGGTTTCGTTGCAATTAAAACGCCAGGGCGGCTCTCGATCATTTGCCGAACTTCACGGGCAACCTCGAATTCGCCTTGGATCGCGATGGTTTTAAAGGGCAATCCCAGATCAAATCCGCGCATTTTAAAACCGCAACCGACCAGCGCGATGCTGGCGGCGCCGGCGCAGAAAAAAGAGCGTTTTGCGGGATTCATGGGCGCATCAGACCACAATGTTGACCAGCCTGCCAGCGACCACAATGACTTTCTTGGCGGCACGCCCTTCGGAGAATTTTGCGAAGGCCTCGGTGGCCAAGGCGGCCTCGCGGATCTGGTCTTCTGCGGCGGTGGCCGCCACGGACACACTTCCTCGGACCTTGCCGTTGATCTGCAGCACCAGTTCCATGGCGTCGCGGGTGAGTGCCGACTCATCCACATGGGGCCAGGGCGCATCCAACATATCGCCAAACGCATGGGCATATCCCAGATCACGCCACAGGGTCCAACCGATATGGGGCACCACGGGATAGAGCACACGTAGCAGAATCGAGAGGCCTTCGTGAAGCGCGTGATCAAGCTCGGTGGGCGTGACGGTTGTACCCTCCGGCAAGGCCGTGGTTTTTGCCGCCTCGTCCAGAGTGTTGAGCATCTTCATGCAGGCGGAGACCACGGTGTTGTACTGACGTCGCTGCATATCGAAGTCGGCCTGTTTCAGCAGTGCATGGACTTCACGGCGCAGGGCCTTGGCCGCATCCTCCTGCCACCGGTTTTGAGTACTGCGAATAGCGTGAAGGCGCGGCTGCAGCTGATGGGCAAATGTCCATAAGCGTCGCAGGAATCGGAATGCACCCTCCACGCCCGCATCGGACCACTCCAGGGTCTGTTCCGGTGGCGAGGCGAACATCGTGAACAGTCGTGCCGTATCGGCACCGTAGCGATCAATCAGGGCCTGAGGATCGATGCCGTTGTTCTTGGACTTGGCCATTTTCTCGGTGCCGCCCATCATGACGGGTTGGCCATCGGCCGTGAGCACTGCCGCCACCGGGCGGCCTTTGTCATCGAACTGCACGTCGACCTCGGCGGGGTTAAACCAGGTCTTGCGGCCTTGCGCATCCTCCCGATAGTAGGTCTCGTTTAAGACCATGCCCTGAGTGAGCAGATTCGAGAAGGGCTCACGGAATTTCACCAGTCCCAGATCCCGCATGACCTTGGTCCAGAAGCGCGCGTACAACAGGTGCAGTACGGCGTGCTCGATGCCACCGATGTATTGGTCCATGGGCATCCAGTAGTCATTGCGGTTATCGACCATCGCCTGCTGCGCATCGGGAGAGCAGTAGCGCATGTAATACCAGCTGGAGTCGATGAAGGTGTCCATGGTGTCGGTTTCGCGCCGAGCCGGTTGGCCACACTGAGGGCAGTTGACCTTCAGGAAGCGTTCGTCCTTGCGCAGGGGATTGCCGCTGCCATCGGGCACAAGATCTTCCGGCAGCACCACGGGCAGGTCCTGTTCGGGCACGGGCACTTCACCGCAGTCATTACAATGAATGATTGGAATCGGTGTTCCCCAATAACGCTGTCGTGAAATGCCCCAGTCCCGTAAACGAAACTGCACCCGCTGCTCGCCCAAACCCTTGGCCGCCAGATCCTTGGCCACGGCGTTGACGGCCTGGCGATGATCCAGTCCATCGTAGTCGCCCGAGTTCACGCATACCGTGTTCGTGGTGTCGGCATACCATGCCTGCCAGTGCCGTGGATCAAAGCTGTCCGCCCCCTCGGCCGTGATGCCTGGCTTTAGTGTGGTGGATCGCGCAATCACGGGTTGAATCGGCAGTTCGTACTTGATGGCAAATGAAAAATCCCGCTCATCGTGGGCCGGAACGCCCATAACGGCCCCATCACCGTAGGTCATGAGCACGTAGTTGCCCACCCAGACCGGTACCGATTGTCCTGTGAGTGGATGGGTGACCACCAACCCCGTGGGCATGCCTTCTTTATCGCGCGTGGCCAGATCGGCTTCCGCCACACCGCCGGCCTTGCAGGTTTCAATGAAGGCCGAAAGCGCCGGATTGCCGGCGGCGGCCAGGGTGGCGAGGGGGTGTTCGGGAGCCACGGCCACGAAGGTGACGCCCATGATCGTATCGGCGCGAGTCGTGAAGACAAAGAGCTTGCCGTCTTGGATGAGCTGACCGTGGGCATCCTGGATCGTGTGGGGAAATGCAAACCGAACGCCCGTGGATTTTCCGATCCAGTTTTCCTGCATGGTCTTGACCCGATCCGGCCAGCCAAGCCCTGAGAGATCCTCGAGCAGTTCATGGGCATATTGCGTGATGCCCAGGTAGTACATGGGGATCTCGCGTTTTTCCACGATGGCACCGCTGCGCCAACCACGGCCGTCCACCACTTGTTCATTGGCCAATACGGTTTGATCAATCGGATCCCAGTTGACGGTGCCGGTTTTGAGATACGCAATCCCCTTTTCGCGCATTTTCAAAAAGAGCCACTGATTCCATTTGTAGTACTCGGGTGAACAGGTGGCGACTTCACGCGACCAGTCGATGGCCAGTCCCATCGACTGCATCTGCTTTTTCATGTAGGCGATGTTGTCGTAGGTCCATTTGGCCGGCGCGACCCGATTCGCCATGGCCGCGTTTTCCGCCGGCAGTCCAAAGGCGTCCCACCCCATGGGCATCAAGACGTTGTAGCCCTGCATGCGCAGTGCGCGCGCCATGACATCGTTAATCGTGTAATTGCGCACATGGCCCATATGCAGCTTTCCCGATGGATACGGCAGCATGGAGCAGGCGTAATACTTGCCTTTCGGGAAACGCTGGTCGTGCTCTTGGGCGCGATAGGCATTGCGTGCGGCCCATTCCTGCTGCGCCTGGGATTCAATCAATTGGGGGGAGTAGGCGGTATCGGCCATTGGAGGTAGGAAAAAAGACAGGGAACGAGGCCGGCATGCAGACTCAAGGAAAGTCGCGATTTTACCAACCCCGTACAATCCTTTCATGCCGGATTTACTCCATCACCTGAATCCCGAACAGCGGGCCGCGGTCACACTGCCGGCGGAGTCGGCCCTGATTCTTGCCGGCGCCGGAAGCGGTAAGACCCGGGTGCTGACGACCCGCATTGCGTGGCTGATCTCCACCGGGCAGGTCAGTCCCCAGGGCATTCTGGCCGTGACCTTCACCAACAAAGCCGCCAAGGAAATGCTGGGCCGTATTGGCGCCATGCTGCCGGTGAATGTGCGCGGCATGTGGGTGGGTACCTTCCACGGACTGTGCAATCGACTGCTGCGGGCCCATCATCGCGACGCCAATCTGCCGGCCACGTTTCAGATTCTCGATAGCCAGGATCAGCTCTCTGCCATCAAGCGATTATTAAAACTTCTGAATTGGGATGATGAGAAGTTTCCGCCCCGTCAGCTGCAGTCGTTTATTAACGGCGCCAAAGAGCAGGGGTTGCGGGCCGCAGACGTCGACGATTCCGACGGGTACAACAAGAAGTTCATCGAGTTCTATCAGGCCTACGATGAACAGTGCCAGCGTGAAGGCGTGGTGGATTTTGGAGAACTTTTGCTGCGCTCGGTGGAGCTCCTCCAGCGCAATACGGCCTTGCGCGATCATTATCGGCTGAGATTTCGACATATTCTGATTGACGAGTTTCAAGACACCAATCCGTTGCAATACGCCTGGATCAAGCAGTTAGTGGGCGAGACCACGGCGGTGTTTGCGGTCGGTGATGACGACCAGTCCATCTATGCCTTTCGTGGTGCCGACGTGGCCAACATGCAGCATTTTGAGCGCGAGTTTCGTGTGCCGAATGTAATCAAACTGGAGCAGAACTATCGCTCCTGCGGCCATATTCTGGAGTCGGCCAACGCCATCATTCGTCATAACAGTCAACGGCTGGGCAAGAATCTCTGGACCGAGGCTGGCGAGGGCGAGGTGGTGCGCATCATGGAGGCGGCCACCGATGCGCTGGAGGCGCAGTGGTTGATCGAGGAGATCCGCGCCTTGGTCTCGGAGGGGTTTGCCCGACGTGAGATCGCGATTTTGTATCGCAGTAACGCCCAATCCCGGATGATGGAGCATGCCCTGTTCAATGCGGGCATTGCTTATCGGGTGTTCGGTGGATTGCGGTTTTTCGAGCGGGCCGAGGTGAAGCACGCCTTGGCCTATCTGCGCCTGATGGAAAATCCACACGACGACACATCGTTTTTACGAGTGGTGAATTTTCCGGCGCGTGGTATCGGCGCGCGCAGTATCGAACAGTTGCAGGACAAGGCGATGGCCATGAACTGTAGCCTGTACGCGGCGGTGCCTCACCTCGATGGCAAGGCCGGGGGCACATTGGCCGGGTTTGTGAGGCTGGTGGAGTCGATGCGTTTTGAGGGGCAGGGCTTAAAGCTTAATGAACTGGTGGCTCTGGTTAACGAGAAGTCCGGGCTCATGGCCCACTATCAGGCCGAACGCGATGGCCGTGATCGGGTGGAAAACCTGGAGGAATTGATCAACGCGGCCGCCGCGTTTATCTCGGAAGAGGGCGAGCGCATCTCCGACGATGGCGAGATCACGATGCCGCCCCTGGTGGCTTTTCTGACCCATGCCTCACTGGAGGCGGGTGATAACCAGGCCCAGGAAGGCCAGGATGCGATTCAACTGATGACGGTGCATTCCGCCAAGGGGCTTGAATTTCATGCGGTCTTCATCACGGGCTTAGAGGAGGGGCTCTTCCCGCATGAGAACTCGGTGACCGAGCCCAATGGTCTCGAAGAAGAGCGTCGCCTAATGTATGTGGCGATCACGCGTGCCCGGCAAAAACTCTACATCTCGTTGGCCCAGACGCGCATGTTGCATGGACAGACCCGCTACAACATGCGCAGTCGATTCCTGGAAGAACTTCCCGAGGCGCATGTGCGCTGGCTGACACCGCGGGTCGCGCCCGCCGGGGTGATCGGCGGTGGATTCATGAACTACGAAGGTGGTAGCGCGTATGGCCGTGTGGGCGGGTATTCGGAGGCGTCACGCGGTGCGGGACGGGGGGCTCCCTGGGGTTCACGCGCACGGGATGCAAGCGCCTCCAGCGGGCCGGGTGGTGCAGGACGCGCGGCCGCCTTAGGGGTGCATGACAGCGGGTTTCGGATCGGACAGACCGTGAACCATGCGCGATTCGGGACCGGCGTGATTGTCGGGCTCGAAGGATCCGGGGAGGACGCCCGCGCCCAGATTCACTTTAAACGCGACGGCGTGAAATGGCTGGCGCTGGCCGTTGCAAAATTAGAGGCCGCGTAACGCGACACGATATCGTGACACGGTGTAACACGACACCACGCGATCACCACTCCGGATCGGAGACGGTGGGCGAGGCCGCCGATGACTCCGTCGACCCGAACACCGCCTTGGTGCTCTGATAAAACGAGCCGTGTGCCACCGACATCAGAATCAAGGTGATCGGAAATAAGAACGCCGTCATGGTGTTGGGGGCCAACTCCAGGCTTTGATTGATCAGGGCAGAAACCGCGCCGATGGCCACCGTCAGTCCGACCCAGGTGAGGGCATAGCGCAGAAACGCCCCCTTGTTACGCCAGACCGCAAAAAAACTAAAAAATAGTGCTTTGAGGGGACTAAAGCCCGACCAGGCCACCAACTGTGGTGCAAACCAAAACGCCATCATCACCGGTACATAGAGGGCGGCCGATACCATCGCCGCCACTTGCACGCTGGACATCTGTTCGGCAGCGGGCACCACCCCCGAGGTGATCCAGTCGAACATCAGTCCACCATCAATCAGCATGCTGATGAACAAGATGGCCAGAATCTCGGCAAGGTACCAGGCCCCGAGCATCAGAATGCCCTTGGCCTGCTCTGAACGAAAGGCTTGAATCAAGAGCGGCGGCGCGGGAGGGCGGCCGTCATCCACGGCCCGGGCCACTTCAATAAACCCTAACGATAGCCCCGGTGCCAGCAGCAGGGGCACGATGGCACCGATGACGGGGATAAAGGCCAGCATGAGCATGGAGGCCCAGTAAATGAACAGAATCAAGGTCCACGCCAGAGGCTGACGATGAAACAACCGAAAACCGGCGGCCAACCAGCCCTGACCGATTCGGGAGTCGAGCATCCGAGGCTGCGCTAACAGTTTCATGTGTCACTCCGACGGGCCAGCAGTAAGCGTTCGAAGTGCGCAGGGTCTTTCGGGGTCAGCATGGCGGCCTTTCTCGGCAGATGCCAATCATAGAGTCGCGATACCCAGAACCGGAACGCGGCCGCGCGCAAGGCCATCGGCCAGGCCTGTTGCTCGGCACTGGATAAGGGTCTGACCGCGGTGTAACCCGCGAGCAGGGCAGCATGTCGATCGGTCGCCAGTTCCCCCGAGTCGTCGGTCTCGAATCGAATGCACCAGTCGTTTACCGCCACCGCCAGGTCAAACACAAATGAATCCACACCCGCAAAGTAGAAATCGATAAACCCGCCCAGGACCGGCCCGCAAGGGGATTCTTCAAACAGCACGTTGTCTCGAAAGAGATCGGCGTGCACGGCGCCCCGCGGCAAGGACTGTGCCAGCGGTGTTTCCGCAAACCTGCGCTGTGCCCGAAGTTCATCGTGAAGCAGGGCGGCTTGATCGGGTCGGACATGGGATAAGAGCCGCGGCACCGTATCGATCCACCACGAGAGTCCACGCAGGTTGGGTTGATGGCCGGAATAATCGGCGACCGCGATGTGCGAAGCGGCGATGGCCGCGCCGAGAATCTCGCAATGACGGGCGGTGGGCTGGGGTTGCCAGACCCCTTTGAGACGCGTGGCCAGCGAGGCCGGTTTGTGTTCACAGTGTTGCAGCAGATGGCCATCACGATCGGCCATGGGCCGTGGGCAGGCCACCCCCCGATTGGCCAGATGCCGCATCAATTCCAGATAAAAGGGCAGTTCCTCGGCACTCAGTTTTTCAAACAGCGTGAGGACAAACCGGCCTTGCGTTGTGTCGACGAAATAATTGGTGTTTTCAATGCCCGAGGCAATGCCTTCGAAGGCCGTCAGCTCGCCAAGATCGAATCGGGATAGCAGTGCGCGCAGCGTGCCCTCAGAGACGGGCGTAAATACAGCCATGGAATTACTGGAGTCGTTTGATCAGACTCGAAGTATCCCATCGATGGCCGCCTGCGCGTTGGATGTCGCCGTAAAATTGATCAATCAGGGCGGTGACCGGCAGGGGTGCCCCATTGCGCTTGGATTCCTCGATGCACAGCCCCAGATCTTTGCGCATCCAATCCACAGCAAACCCGAAGTCGAAGGTGTTGTCCACCATGGTCGGACCGCGATGTTCCATCTGCCAGGACTGTGCTGCCCCCTTGCTGATGATCTCCAGCACTAATTTCATGTCCAGTCCGGCCTTCTGACCAAAGTTGATCCCTTCGGCGAGCCCTTGAATCACACTGGCCACACAGATCTGGTTGACCATTTTGGCCAACTGTCCAAAGCCGTGATCGCCCACGTGCGTGAAGGCTTTGGAGTAGGCCATCGCTGCGGGTTTGGCCCGCTCAAATGCGGCGGCGTTTCCGCCGACCATCACCGTGAGCGCACCATTGATCGCCCCCACTTGCCCGCCGGATACGGGAGCGTCCAGAAACTCAACTCCACGATCACGGGCACGTGCACCGAGTTCGCGCGCGACTTCGGCCGATGCCGTCGTGTGATCCATAAACACGGCGTGAGACGCCATGCCGTGAAAGGCACCGTCTGGCCCCATCGTGATGGCCCGCAGATCATCGTCATTGCCCACACAGGCCACGACCAGGTCCGCGTGTGCAGCGGCCAGGCGGGGAGTGTCTGCGACGGCCGTCTGGGTGCTCGGATGCTGCGACTGCCAGGCCTGCGCTTTTGATCGCGTGCGGTTGTAGACCGTGACGTGATGCCCGGCCCGCACGAGGTGGCCCGCCATGGGGCCACCCATCACGCCCAGACCGAGAAACGCGATTCGATGTGGTGCCGTCATCAGTCTTCGGCCTGGAATGCTTCGTCGCGCTTCTTGCGAATGAAGGGCAGGGCCACCACGATCAGTAACAGGGCGGCGATGGCCAACAGTGTGGCCGATAAGGGCCGCTCAATAAAGACCATCCAATCGCCGCGCGAGATGGTCAGTGCACGGCGCAGGTATTCCTCCATAAGTTCACCCAAGATGAATCCCATCAACAGCGGTGCGGGTTCACAGTGCCATTTCTTGAAGTAGTAGCCCATGATGGCAAACGGAATGGTCATCAGCACATCCCACGGATTGTTGTTCAGGCTGTAAGCACCGATGCAGCAGAACAGCAGAATCGCGGGATACAGAAAACGGTAGGGCACTTGCAGCAGCTTGATCCACAGACCGATCAACGGCAGGTTCAGGACCACCAGCATGAGATTGCCCACCCACATGGAAACGATCAGCCCCCAGAACAGCGTGGGGTTACTGGTCATCACCTGCGGGCCCGGCTGGATGTTGTGGATCATCATCGCTGCAATCATCAGGGCCATCACGGGCGTGGTGGGAATTCCTAAGGTCAGCATCGGAATGAAGGAGGTCTGCGCGCCGGCATTGTTGGCGGCCTCGGGGCCCGCCACGCCTTCGATGGCGCCTTTGCCAAACTCCTGGGGCCGTTTGGAGAGTTTTTTCTCCATGGCGTAAGAAGAAAACGAGGACAGGATGGCGCCGCCGCCGGGAAGGATCCCCAGGAACGATCCCAATACCGTGCCGCGCACGGCCGCTGGCCCGCCGCGTTTCCAGTCTTCTTTGTTCGGCATGTAGTTGGTGACCTTATCTTTGAGCAGGTCACGGGACTCGGTTTGTCTTAGGTTAAAAATGATTTCGGCGAATCCGAACATGCCCATGGCAATCACGGCGAACTCAATGCCGTCGGAGAGTTCGGGGATACCGAGCGTGAACCGCGCAGAACCCGAGTTCACGTCGGTGCCAATCATGCCCAGCAACAGACCAATCACCACCATGCCCAGCGCTTTGATGATGGATCCGTGGGCCAGCACCACGGCGGCGATCAGGCCCAACACCATCAGTGAAAAATACTCCGCCGGGCCAAACTTAAACGCGATTTCGGCCAAGGGGGGCGCAAAGGCCGCAATCAAGAAGGTGGCCACGCTGCCGGCAAAAAAGGAGGCGAGCGCCGCGGTGGCGAGCGCCACACCGGCACGACCACGTCGGGCCATCTGATAGCCGTCCAAGGTGGTCACGACGGAAGAGGACTCCCCAGGCAGATTCACCAGAATCGCGGTGGTGGAGCCCCCGTATTGGGAGCCGTAATAAATTCCCGCCAGCATGATGAGTGCAGTGGATGGGTCGGTCATTTTGTAGGTGATGGGCAGCAGCATGGCGATGGTGGCCAGCGGTCCGATGCCCGGCAGCACGCCGATCAGGGTGCCGAGCAACACGCCCACAAAGCAGTAAAACAGGTTATCCATCGTGAATGCGGTGGCCGCACCCAGCATCAGATTGGCGAGTAAATCCATGGTCGAAAACCTTTCGGTGAACCCGGGGGCGTTATTTACTGAAGATGGTGGGAATGACCGGGAACTGCAATTCCAGTCCGTAGCCAAACACGGCAAGCCCGAAAATCACCATCGCGACCGCCAGGATGACCGTCTCCTTGGGCTTGGATTCGTGACTGGCCAGGGCGGATAAACCGACTAAGAGCAGCACGGCGATGATGAATCCGGCAAACGGCAGCACGATGGAAAACAAAAATACCGCGCCGAGAATCAGGCCAAACCCCCGCCAATCGGTGGATTCCGGCGGCTCTTGTTCTTCTGCTTTCAAAAAGGCCATGACGAACACGATCAGGCCGAGGGCAAACATGATCACGGCCAAGAGGGTGGGGAAGTAGCCGGGCCCCATGCGGGTGGCCGTGCCAAGGGAGTAGTCCCGGGCATAAATTCCGAAGAAGGCCCCGATGGCCATGAACAACAGCCCGGCGTTGAAATCGCGTCGGTTATAGATCCGCATAAACCCTCCTCTGGGCCGTTCTAAAACCCCTGAATTCTTTCACAGCCGGTAACCCCGGTAAACTAAGGGGTTACCTAGGCTCCTTATGTTTTCACCCTTTTTGGCTTGATCCATACCGGCTATGACTGCTTCTGAAATTCGCGAAAAATTCCTGCGCTATTTTGAATCCAAGGGCCACGCCATTGTGCCATCGAGCCCGCTGGTCCCGGCGAACGATCCGACGCTGCTCTTCACCAATAGCGGCATGGTGCAGTTCAAGGACGTGTTCCTGGGCCGTGAGCAACGCCCCTACAAGCGGGCCACCTCATCGCAGCGCAGCGTTCGGGCCGGCGGCAAGCACAACGACCTCGAGAACGTGGGCTATACCGCGCGGCATCACACTTTTTTCGAAATGCTGGGCAATTTTTCGTTTGGGGATTATTTCAAACGGGATGCGATTCAGTACGCCTGGGAGCTGCTGACCCAGGTCTATGGCCTGCCGGCCGATCGCCTGTGGGTCACGGTCTATCAGGAGGACGATGAAGCCTATGACATCTGGGCCAAGGAGATTCGGGTCCCCGCCGAGCGCATTGTGCGCATTGGCGATAACAAGGGTGCCCGCTACGCCAGTGACAACTTCTGGCAGATGGCCGACACCGGACCATGTGGCCCCTGCAGTGAGATTTTCTATGACCATGGGCCGGACGTCTGGGGCGGCCCCCCGGGCAGCCCGCAGGCCGATGGTGATCGTTACATCGAAATCTGGAACCTGGTGTTCATGCAGTTTGAGCGGGATGAATCGGGCACGCTGACTCCGCTACCAAAACCGTGTGTGGACACCGGCATGGGACTGGAGCGGATTGCCGCGGTCCTTCAGCACGTGCACAGTAATTATGAGATTGATCTGTTTCAGAACCTGATCCGGGCCGTCGCCCGTGAAACCGGATGCAAGGATTTATCCAATCCGTCTTTGCGTGTGATTGCCGATCACATTCGTGCGTGTTCCTTCCTGGTGGTGGATGGCGTGATTCCCGGCAATGAAGGCCGAGGCTATGTCCTGCGACGGATCGTGCGTCGCGCCCTGCGCCACGGTCACAAGCTCGGCCAGACCCAGCCGTTTTTCTATGCGTTGGTCAAGGATCTGGTGGCCGCGATGGGGGTGGCTTACCCGGAGCTGGCGAAAA
>JBMSML010000017.1:0-21532 GCA_049421125.1 Burkholderiaceae bacterium | reverse complement strand
GCCCGGTGCCGGCCGTTGCCGAAGACGAGCACCCCCGTCCGAAGACCGATATGGAAAGAAGTCGATGGTGCCGTGGCGGAGCCGGTGGTCTACATGGTCGATCGCTATGTGGTGGGTGGGTTTTATCGGGTGCACGCCGAACGTGGACCGGATGAAAATCTCAATGCACCGGGTATGAAGTTTGCGCCGCTACCCTTTGATGAAAGCTGTATGCAGCCGGAATTCACCGACCACCCGGATGCAGCGCCCAATCGCTTTTATGTATATGGCGTGATCTCACGTTTAGCGTTACTGGCCGCCTCGCTTGAACTCGAACAGGACGTTGCATGAGCACACGGGCGCTCTTTATCTGCGATCCATTAGCAGGATTTAAGACCTATAAAGACAGCACCTTTGACATGATGCGGGAGTGCCAGCGCCGTGGCATTGAAGTGCACACCGCCGAGATCACGGAACTACAGGCCACTGCGCAAAACGGGCAATCATCGCTTTCCGTGTTTGCCCATCACATTCGGATCGAGGACTCCCAGGCCGCCGTGTGGTGGATGGAAGAGGACGCCAAATGGCGTCAGACCCAGGATTTTGATGTAGTGGTGATGCGCAAGGACCCGCCGTTTGATCAAGCGTATTTTGTCGCGACGCAATTACTGGAAATCGCTGAGCGTGAAGGGGTACGCGTGATCAATTCTCCGCAGGCCCTGCGCCATCACGGTGAAAAAATGTCGGCGCTCGAATTCCCGCAGTTCACCCCCGAAACCTTAGTGACCAATGATCTGGCCTCCCTGAAGGGATTTGCGGCACGACTGGAAAAAATTGTGATTAAACCGCTCGATGCCATGGGCGGAGCGGGGGTGTTCGTGTTGGCCGCCCACGATCCCAATCTGCCCTCTGCCCTTGAGGTGCTGACGGAAAACGGAGTGCGCCCCATCGTGGCCCAGCGTTATCTGCCCGAGATTGCCAAGGGCGATAAGCGCATTCTGGTCATCGATGGCGAACCGGTTGGCATGGCCTTGGCCCGCATTCCTGCGCAGGGCCAGTCCCGGGGTAATCTGGCCGCCGGGGGTACCGGTGTCGTGGTGCCACTTTCCGCCCGGGATCTGGACATTGCACGCACCGTGGGCGCAGCGCTCGCCCCTCGAGGCCTGATGCTTCTGGGCCTGGATGTCATCGGTGACTGCCTTACCGAAATCAATGTGACCAGCCCAACGGGCTTTCAGGAGATCACTGCCCAGTCCGGCGTTGGCGTGGCATCGCTCTTCATCGATGCTATCTTTAGACAATGACCTTACTTGTTTTAGTGTGTCACGCCCCACTGGGTCAGGCACTGCATGCGGTGGCCTGCCATGCCTTTGGCCGCTACATCGCCGATGTGGTGGTGGCCGATATTGCGGCGAACTCGTCGCTGGATGAGGCAACGGCCACAATCGAAAAAATATGGCGACACGAAGGCAGTCCCACCGAGGTGCTATTGCTGGCTGATCTGTTGGGCGCAACTCCGTCTAACGCCGCATCCGCCTGGTTGTCTCTGCATAAGGATATCCATGCCCATGGCCTGACCGGCGTCAGTGTGCCGATGCTGCTGAAGGCACTGACTTATCGAGAGCTTCCTGTGGCCGAGTTGGCACAAAAACTCGCCGACTGCATCGCGCCCACCTGCGCCGACATTACCGCCGCCGGATAGATCGCCATGCCCAAACAGACCGTTCCTGTAATCAATGCACTCGGCCTGCATTTACGGGCGTCGTCTAAATTAAGCCAGTTGGCCACGCGATTTCCCTGTGAGGTTTGGCTCTCGCGTAACAACAAACGGGTGAATGCAAAAAGCGTTTTGGGCGTGACCATGCTGGCGGCGGGCAAAGGCACGGAAGTGGACATTGAGACTATCGGTGAGCAGGAACAGGAAGCCCTCGATGCCTTGGTTGGGCTCTTTGCGTCAAAGTTTGGCGAGGAGAACTGAGAATGGCGTTTTCCGTTTCCGGTATCTCGGTGGGCCGTGGGATCGCGATAGGACGGGCCTGGGTGTTGGCGCCCGCCTCCCTGGATGTGCCGCGACGGGATGTCGCAGCAGATGAAAGCCATCAGGAGATCGAGCGTCTGTACACCGCTGTGCGCAGCGTCGATGAGGAGTTCGAACGCATGCGTCGCGATCTGGGCAAAGAGGTGGCGGCTGAACTGCGTGCGTTTTTGGATCTGCAGGCCATCGTTTTGCATGATCCCTTGCTGATTGAGGCCACACGTGACCGCATTCTGTCCGAACACTGCAATGCCGAGTGGGCCTTGGTGCAGCAATACGAAACCGTTGCGGAGCAATTTGACAGTATCGAAGATGAATATCTGCGTGAGCGTCGGGCCGACGTGCGGCAGATTGTTGAACGAATTCTGAAGGCCATGCGCCATCCCGATGGCGGACACCGGATTACGCTACCCACCGAACAGCATCAGCAGGATGGGCATACGCAATTACCGTGGATTTTGGTGGCCCATGACATTGCGCCGGCCGACATGCTGCTTTTAAAAGAACATTCGTTTGCCGGATTTGCCACCGACACGGGAAGCCCCACTTCGCACACCGCCATCCTGGCGCGCAGTCTGGGCCTGCCGGCTGTTGTCGGCCTGCAGACCCTGCATCGTCTGGTCAAACAAGGTGAGCCCATCATCGTAGACGCCGAAGCCGGCGTGGTGTTGGGCAGTATCGATGCGCCCATTCGCAGTATTTACGAGGTACGCCAGGCCGAGCAGGCCGTCGCCCGCAGTCGCCTAGTACGTTTAAAAAATGTCGCCGCACAAACCTTAGATGGTGAAGCCGTGCGACTGTTGGCCAACCTGGATCTGCCCAGCGATGCCGCGACTGCCATTGATGTGGGATGCCAGGGTGTGGGGTTATTTCGCAGCGAATTTCTGTACATGAACCGTCATGATCCTCCGTCCGAAGACGAGCAGTTCGAGGCCTATCGGCGTGTCGTAGTGGCCATGAAAGGCCGGCCGGTCACCATCCGGACACTGGACTCCGGTGCCGATAAAGATGTACCCAGCGTATCAGCACACCGGGAGGCGCCGTCGAACCCAGCCCTGGCGCTGCGTGCGATTCGTTTATGCCTGGCCGAACCTGAACTTTTTTTAACCCAGCTGCGTGCGATTTTGCGTGCATCGGCCCATGGGCCGATCAAGCTGCTGGTGCCCCTGATCAGTGGTCCGCAGGAGATGGTCGCCGCACGCAAGTTAATTGCAACGGCCATGGGTCAGTTGTCCGATCGGCAACAAAAGTTTGACGCCGCGATTCCCATCGGTGCCATGATCGAAGTGCCCGCAGCGGCCTTGGCCATCGATGGATTGCTGCCGGTGGTGGACTTTGCATCGTTGGGCACCAATGATCTGATTCAATACACGCTGGCCATCGATCGGGCCGATGGGGATGTGGCGCATTTATACAATCCCCTGCATCCGGCGGTGTTACGGCTGATTCGGGATGTCATTAAGGCCTGCCTGAAACAGGATGTGCCGGTATCGGTCTGTGGCGAGATGGCCGGTGATCCTGACTTAACCCGCCTGCTCTTGGGATTTGGGCTGCGGGAGTTCTCGATGCATCCCGCCCAGGTGTTATTGGTGAAGCAGGAAGTCTTGCGCGCCAAGGCCAGCGAGTGCTCCAAACAGTCGTCCCGAATCCTGAGGCACGGGGATCCCGGGAAATTGTCGGCACTGTTGACCAAGTGGAATCAAGAGCGCGACCACATTTCCGGATGAATCCAGCCGTCGCGCAGGGCCACCAGGGTGGCTTGGGTGCGGTTGTGCACGCGCATGGCCCGAAAGATGGCGCCGATATGCACCTTTACCGTTCCTTCAGACATGCGCAGCTCCTCGCAGATCAGTTTGGTGGGCTTGCCCTCGGCTAAGCAATAAAGCACCTGACGCTGTCGGGGCGTGATCGCCTGAGTCGAACCCACCTGCATCACTTCTAGCTTGCGCGCAGGCGGGGCAGCCCTGAGCAACGAGGTGGGCGGTGTCACGGGCGGCGGGTTTGCCGATTGGCGTGGCTGTATGCGTTTGGCGCTGGCCGCCGATAGCGGTGCTTTGGATAGAGGGGGTGAAGACGACAGCACTGGAACTACTCCTTTTCTGGTGGGCCGCCCTATGACCGTCATAGGACTTAGCGAATCGAAGTATTGCCCTTGAATTGCCGCCACACTGTAAACAACTGTGACAAATGCGCCGGGTCGGGCCGTGAGAACTGGGCAAAGTGTGACAAATTGTTACAGTCGTGCAGCACAGCAGATAAAATGCCGCATGCCCACGAATTCCCCGGCCCGCCCATCTCTTGGTCCGGTATCACCACAATCTGCCCGTTTCACCGATCCGCTGCCCCTGAAAAGCGGCCAGTCGTTTGCGCCGTATGAACTGGTCTATGAGACGTATGGTGAACTGAACGCGTCCCGGGATAACGCGGTACTGATTTGTCACGCGCTCAACGCATCCCACCATGTGGCCGGTTATCCGCAAGACGATCCCAGCAATATCGGTTGGTGGGACAACATGGTGGGGCCTGGCAAACCCGTTGATACCAATCGGTTTTATGTGATTGGAGTGAACAATCTGGGATCCTGTTTCGGATCCACCGGACCGGCCAGCACTAATCCCGCCACCGGCAAACCCTATGGCGCCAGTTTTCCGGTGATCACGGTGGAAGACTGGGTCAACGCCCAGGCGCGGCTTGCCGATCACCTTGGAGTACAACAATTCGCCGCAGTCATGGGCGGCAGTCTGGGTGGAATGCAGGCGATGCAGTGGGCCATCGCCTATCCCGAGCGGATTCGGCATGCGGTGGTCATTGCCTCGACACCAAGGCTCTCCGCACAGAACATTGCATTTAATGATGTGGCCCGTCGGGCCATCGTGAACGACCCTGATTTCCATGGCGGAAATTACTACGCCATGAACACCGTGCCGCGCTTGGGATTGTCGGTTGCCCGCATGATTGGTCATATTACCTACCTATCCGATGACGATATGGCAGAGAAGTTTGGCCGCCAACTCCGTGGCGGTGAACATTACCGCTTTGGTTTTGATGTCGAGTTTGAAATTGAGTCTTACCTGCGCTATCAGGGCGAAAAATTTTCAGCCTACTTTGACGCCAACACCTATTTGTTGATCACCCGCGCCTTAGATTATTTTGATCCAGCCAAAGACCACCAGGGCGATCTCGCGGCCGCGTTGGCATCGATGACAGCCCAGAGCCTTTTGATTTCGTTCAGTACGGATTGGCGCTTCCCTCCGGAGCGGTCCCGGGAAATTGTCGAGGCGTTGCTGGCCCTGAAAAAATCCGTCACCTATGCCGAGATCGATGCCCCGCACGGCCACGATGCCTTTCTGATGGACGATCCCCGCTATCACCATCTAGTGGCCGCCTATTTTGATCGCATTGCACAGGAGTGCGCCAAATGACGGCGGTCACGTCACTGTTGCGGGCAGACCTGGCGCAGATCGCTCAATGGATACCGGCGCGATCCCGGGTACTGGACCTGGGCTGTGGTGACGGAACACTGCTGCATTGGCTGGCCACCCATCAAGGATGCACCGGGGTGGGCGTTGAAATCGCCGATGAAAATGTATTGGCCTGTGTGGCACGTGGTGTGCCGGTGGTGCAGGCCGATATCGATCGTGGCTTATCCATGTTTGCGCGTGGGAAGTTCGACGTGGTGGTGCTGTCCCAGGCCCTGCAGGCGACCCAGGAAACCGAGCGGGTACTGGGCGAGATCGGTGCGATTGGCCACGAATGCATTGTGAGCATCCCGAACTTCGGGCACTGGACCACGATTGCCTCGCTGCTGCGCGGCTTTATGCCGGTGAACAAGCGCCTGCCTTATGCCTGGTATGACACCCCTAACCGACACTTTGCAACGGTCAAGGATTTTGAGGTGTTTCTGAATGCGCAAGGATTTCGGATTGTGGAGCGCGCTTACCTGGAAGATGACCAACGCGTGCAGTGGCTGTGTAATCTGCGCGCGACCCTCGCGGTTTATCGTTTTCGTCAGAAATAACACCCGCTGTTCCTGAGATAATCTCCCTACCAAAAGAATAAGGGAGCACGTTTCATGAGCATTAAAACGATAGGCATCATCGGTGCCGGCACCATGGGCAATGGGATTGCCCAAGCCTGCGCCACCAAAGGCTTTGATGTGATCATGCAAGACATCGCCGATGCCGCCCTCCAAAAAGGACTGGCGGCCATTACCGGATCGTTGGATCGTCAGATCAAAAAGGGCACGCTCACCGAAGACGCCAAACACACCGCCCTCAAGCATATCTGCACCACCACCAATGTCAGTGATCTGGCCAAGGCCGACATTGTGATCGAGGCCGCCACGGAAAATGAAGCGGTAAAAATTAAGATTCTGCAGGGCGTGGAAGCGGTGCTGCGGCCCGAGACCATCATCGCCACAAACACTTCGTCACTCTCGATCACCAAACTCGCCGCGGCTACAAAGCGTCCGGCTCAGATGGTGGGCATGCATTTTTTCAATCCCGTGCCGATGATGGCCCTGGTGGAGATCATTCGTGGGCTTCAGACATCCGACAGCACGGTGCAGGCAGTCACGGATCTGGCCAACGCCCTGGGTAAAACCCCCATCGGTGTGAAGAATAGTGCCGGGTTCGTGGTGAATCGAATTCTGTGCCCCATGATTAACGAGGCCATTTTTGTGTACGCCGAAGGTCTCGCCTCGGCAGCAGAAATCGATGACGGAATGAAACTGGGCTGCAATCATCCGATCGGTCCATTGGCACTGGCCGATTTGATTGGTTTGGACGTGCTGCTCGCCGTGATGGACGTGTTGTACAAAGCCTTTGAAGACCCCAAGTATCGTGCGGCACCGCTTCTGAAAGAGATGGTGGATGCCGGCTACCTTGGCCGTAAAACCGGTAAAGGGTTTTACAGCTATTGAGCGTGGCCAAGGACGCGCTTCGTAGCGCTGCCCCGCCGCTCGCTTTATCCCTGTTGATGTGGGGGCTTGCGGCGGCGTTTTATCTCTATGGCTTTTTCCAGCGGGTCACACCGGCGGCCCTTGCGCACGAGCTGGCCAAGGAGCTTGCACCGACCGCCACCGCCTTGGGCTGGTTATCGGCCACGTACTTTTATTGCTATGCCGTGATGCAGTTGCCGTCGGGTCTGCTCGCCGATAAGTTCGGGCCACGTCGGCTGTTCATTTGGGCCAGCGCCGCTGCGGCCATTGGCACCCTCCTGTTCGCATTTGCCGACTCGTTTTTAACGGCCGCCATCGGACGCGGCATCATCGGTGGTGCAGCCGCCGTGGGATGGATCGGCATGCTCAAGCTGGCCGCCCACTGGTTTTCACCACAGAAGTTTGCCTCGATATCGGGGCTATCGCTTGCGGTTGGCACCCTTGGTGCGGTGTTGGCCGGATTTCCCTTGCGGCTGTTGTCCGATGAATTCGGCTGGCGCTTGGTGGTGGCGGGCAGTGCGGGTTTTGCCCTGTTGTTGATGCTGGGCATGATGTTTGTGCTGCGCGACGATCCTGTGGATCGTGGCTATCGCAGCTGGTCGCCCGCACCCCAAACCGAGGATGCCCTGGCCAAGATGTCGTTTCGGGAATCACTGGCCGGATTGCCCATGCGTGATCTAATATTTTTGTGCATCGGCCAGACGGCGGTGACCGGCAGCATGGTGATGATGGCCGGTCTGTGGGGCGTGCCGTTTCTGACCACCGTGTTTGAGATCAACGCCCGTACCGCCACTGGCTATACATCGCTCATGATGGTGGGGTTTGCCATCGGCAGTCTTATTTTCGGACCGTGGTCCGATCGAAGTGGCCAGCGCAAGCGGCCATTACTCACCGGGACCGGACTTGTGATGATTGGGTTTATGTTACTGGCCAGCGGGATCACCCTGAACTCTCTGTGGCTCACCAACGGATTGCTCTGGTTAATTGGCGTGGCCGCCGGTGCGATGGTGGTGTCGTTTGCCTACGGAAAAGATCTGGTCGGCGGATATAAAACGGCCACCATCACGGCCTGTGTGAATCTGTCGGTCACGCTCGGAGCGATTGGTCTTCAGCCATTGTTTGGTGCCATTTTGGACTGGCGTTGGAATGGTCTGCTCGTCGATAACGTGCGTCGCTACGATGCGGCGGCATTTCAGTGGGGGTTTGCCGCAACCGCCCTCTGGGTAGCACTGACCTTTATCTCGCTTTTGTTAGCCCGCGATCCGTCGACACTATCAGTCCTTCCAAAAAGACGACACCAAGACGACCAAGAGCATCACTAGCTCTGACCGGTCACGCAACATGGTCGGTTGCACTTAATCCAGGTGCCGTCGCCGGTATCCGAAATCGTATAAAAAAGGGGCTGGAATAGTCCAGCCCCTTACGATACACCGACTAGCAAAACGGCCGCCTAGCGATACAGCACCGTGGGCAGCCACATGCCAATGGCCGGGAATAGGTACAGCAACACCACGGCAAACACCTGGATGCCCATAAACGGCAACATGCCCGCAAAGATCTGATTCAGGGTGACATGCGAAGGTGCCACTCCTTTCAGATAAAACGCGGACATCGCGACCGGCGGCGACAAGAAGGCTGTTTGCAGGTTCAGCGCGACCAAGAGTCCGAAGAACAAGGGATCAATGCCGAAGTTATCCAGCAAGGGAACGAAGATCGGCATGAAGATCACAATGATCTCGGTCCACTCTAAAGGCCAACCCAACAAGAAAATGATCACCTGGGACAGGATCAGGAACTGCACGGGCGTCAAGCCAAGACTCATCACCCACTGCTCGACTAACTCCTGACCACCCAAGAGCGCGAAGGCAGCGGAAAAGATCGACGAGCCCACAAAAAGCCAACAGACCATGGCACTGGTTTTGGCGGTCAGGAACACCGACTCCTTCACCACTAGGTAGTTCAGGCGTCGATACGCCGCCGCCAGCAGTGCTCCACCAATGGCACCGACGGCCGCCGCCTCCGTGGGCGTGGCCAGGCCAAACACAATGGAGCCGAGCACGAACAAAATGAGCACCGCCAGTGGGAAGAACGATCCCAAGAGCATCTTGAAAATCTCAAGTCGTGCCCAGGTGAAGATCGCGTAAAACGCCATCAACAACGCACCGCCAACGCCCAATACCCACCAGAACCATGCCGGCGCCGGGAGACGCTCGGCAGGAGGCGTATCACTGGCGACCGGTTTACTGGCCGTCGCCGCCGCTTCTGCGGCTTTTTCCTCGGCAGCAGACATCGGAGCGGGTTCTGATGAGATCTCCTGCAACGTCTCTTCGCCTTCTGCATCCGAGGGCTCTTCAGCGCTGTAAGTGGCATCAAACCCCATGACCTCCAGGCCAGCGGTCTCGTCCACTTTCGCAGGTGCCGTTACGGCGTTGTAAACAACCCCCATGATCACGACAAAGAAAATAGCCGGCAGTAAGGCTACAAACAGTGTGCGCAAGACTTGTGATGCACTGACACCCGCATTGCGGGCGCCGATCAATCCACGCAATAACGACGGAAGCGCACGGTTACTGAAGGCATCTTTCAGACGAACGTAAACCGGTGAGAGCGTTACAAGGCGCTCTTCCTCTCCGAGCGGCGGCATAAGCTGCGGCTTCAGCTTGGCCATCACGATGACATACACCACGTAGAGAAATGCCAGCATTAGGCCCGGGAAAAATGCGCCTGCGTAAAGCTGTACGACCGATACGCCCGCCGTGGCGCCATACACGATCAGCATGACCGATGGCGGAATCAGAATACCTAAGGTACCCCCTGCGGTGATCGCGCCAGCAGCAATCCTGACGTCGTAACCGCCTTTCATCATCTGCGGTAACGCCAGCAGTCCCATCAAGGTGACGACTGCGCCCACGATACCGGTCGCGGTCGCAAACACTGCACAAGTGAAAATAGTGGCCACCGCCAAAGAACCCGGCACGCGCGCCATGGATAAATGCAATGACTTGAAGAGCTTCTCAATCAGATTAGCCCGTTCCACCAGATAGCCCATGAATACAAACAAGGGTATGGCAATGAGCACATCGCTGTTCATCACACCCCAGGCGCGCTGCACCATTAACGTCAGGGTGTTTGGAAGCGCTGCGTTCGGATCACGGAAAAAATAGGCAAAAAACGTAAAGATCACGCCCATGCCCATAAGCGTGAATGCAGTGGGAAAACCCATCATGATGGCCACGACCACCAGGGCCAGCATGAGCAGGCCCACGTGACCAGACTGCAGATTGCCCCATGGCATCAGGGCCAGGGTGCCCACCACGACCAAGGCCATGATGGAAAAACCGAAGAGAAGTTCCTTACGCATTCTTGTTCTCCCCTTCGTGGGAGATCATGGCCTTGAGCTCTTCCACATCCACCTCTTCCACATCGTGTTCACGCGACGGCCACTCGCCCTGTTGAATGCAGACGATGCAACGAAAAATTTCAATCACGCCCTGCATTAACAGGATGGCGCCGGCCACCGGAATGATGGTTTTAAATGGGTAGATCGGTGGGCCATCGGCCGTAATCGAAGAGTGTTCAAGAATGCGCCACGAATCAGCGGCGTAGTAATACCCGGCATAAATCATCGCGACCACGCCAGGGATGAAAAACACGATGTACAGAATCAGATCCAACATCGCTTGGGTTCGGGGCTGTAAAAACCCATACAAAATGTCGCCACGAACATGGCCATTTTTAGCCAACGTGTAGGCTCCAGCCATCATGAACAGGGTGCCGTAGAGCATCATCTGGGCATCAAAGGCCCAGGGGTGAGGACTGTTTAATACATAGCGGGAAAACACCTCGTAGCCGATCAACAACGTGAGTGCCACGATGAGCCAGGAAAACACCTGTCCAACCCAGGTTGAAACCTTATCAACGGTTAGAAATATTTTTTGCACGATGACACCCGTTTAAAAGATCAGCAATAAAAAAGCAGCCCGCTGTTGGCGAGGCTGCTTTTTTCAGCCCCCGATATGCCGATCAGGCAAACCGGAGGGCCAGGCCAGAAACGCCTTTCATTTTACTTCTTGGCGGGGCCTTTCTTGGCTGCACCGGCCGCCGCTGAACGGAAGTAGTGATCGTAGGCCATACGACGGCTAGTCGTAGTGTCCATGTCCCACTTCACCACACGCGCTGCAAATGCGCGCTGCGACTCAACGATCTTCTTGAACAGAGGATTCTCGGCGGATTTCTTGGCCACGATCTCGTCATAGATCTTGAGCTGCGAGCGCAGAATGGCGTCCGGGGTCTTATAGAACTTGACGCCCTGCTCTTTTTGCATGCCTTCGTAGTCCTTGGAGTAACGATCAAAGGCTTTCCAGGCGAGATCCTGGGAGGCGGCTTCCACCGCGTTATCCAGAATGGCGCGCAGCTTAGAGGGTAGCGCACGATATTTCGCGCCGTTGAACATGATCTCAAAGTTCTCCGCGTTCTGATGGTAGCTCTGCAGCATGCAGACCTTGGACACATCGGGGAAGCCCAACAGACGGTCGGATGAGGCGTTGTTGAACTCTGCACCGTCGAGTAGACCGCGGTCCATGGCCGGCACAATCTCACCGCCGGGCAGGGCGTTCACGGACACACCCATGGCCGTGAACATATCGATCGAGATCCCCACCGTACGATATTTGAGACCCTTGAGATCTTCAATTTTAGTGATCGGCTTTTTGAACCATCCCAGCGGCTGGGAGGTCATCGGACCGTACACATAGGAGCGCACATCGGCGCCAACGGCTTTATAAAGCTCTTCGAGCAGCGCGGCGCCACCACCGTATTTGTGCCAGGCCAGGAGCATATTGGCATCCATACCAAAGGCAGGGCCGGATCCCCACAGGGCCAGGGCCGTGTTCTTACCATAGTGGTACACGATCACGCCGTGACCACCGTCCAATGTTCCTTTGGAAACGGCGTCCAACAGGCCGAACGCGGGCACTACGGCACCGGCGGGCAGCACTTCAATCTTGAGTTCGCCGCCGGTCATATCGTTGACTTTCTTGGCGAAATCTAAGGCGTACTCATGGAAAATATCTTTCGCGGGCCAGGTGGACTGGAAACGGAAAGTGGTCGTGCCTTGCGACTTGGCGATCATCGGGAATGCGAGTGCGCCTGCACCAGCAGCACCTGCACCCGCAAGGAATTTACGACGATTCGGAGCTGCTTGTGTTGCAGCGGCTGTTTTTTTGGCTTCTGCCATCGATATCTCCTGAATGGATGGTTCTCACATTACGACCGCGCCAAGCGTGGACATCACGCCTGTCGCACTTGCTTTGACATGACCTGAACATCAAAGCGCGAGCAGGGATTATGCGTTGCAGAGCCGGCCGTTTTGCCTAGGGAATACCCCGTAGGCGTGAAGTCGCCTCGGGTTCGCAGCGCGTCGGGGCGGGATGAGCTCCGCGTGGCCGATCGATCAGAAGAATCCGGCCGTGACCTGAAAGAGCTTTTCGACCTTGGGAATCATTCGTTTGTCGGTCACGAAAATGATCAGATGGTCATCGCCCTCAATCACGGTGTCGTGATGGGCCATCAGGACCTGCGCCGCTTCGGTATCCATCCCTCGCACCAGGGCGCCAATGCTGGCACCATCGGGCAGGGGAATTTCATCGATGCGACGGCCCACCACCTTGGAGGTACCTTTATCCCCGTGGGCCACCACTTCCAAGGCCTCTGCTGCGCCGCGGCGAAGACTGTGCACCGCAGCAACGTCCCCGCGGCGGACGTATTTCAGCAGCTCGCCGATGGTGGCGTGCGAGGGGGTAATCGCCACGTCCACCCGTCCACCCTCCATCAGCTCTGCATACGCCCGGCGGTTAATCAGGGCAATCACCCGACGGGCGCCCATGCGCTTGGCCAATAAGGCCGACATGATGTTGTTTTCATCATCATTGGTGAGCGCCAGGAACAGATCCATGCTGCCCACGTTTTCCTGGGCCAACAGTTCCTCGTCTGTGGAGTCCCCGTGCAAGACCAAGGCCTGGCCATTGAGTTGTTGGGCGAGCAGATTGCAACGCGTGCGATTGCCTTCAATAATCTTGGGCGTCATGTGGTGCGACACGCCTTTAGCCACACGCAATCCGATGTTTCCGCCGCCGGCAATCATCATGCGCTTGACGGCACGCTCTTCTTTGCGGAGTTCCTTCGTGACCTGCCGAATGTGTTTGGTGGAGGCCACGAAAAAGACCTCGTCTCCGGCCTCAATGCGGGTGTCGCCATCCGGATTGATCGCCTGTTTGCCGCGAAACACCGCAACGATTCGGGTCTCGATGGTGGGCAAATGATTGCGCAAGTCACGCACGGGATGGCCGACCAAAGGGCTCGCCGAATCGGCCTTCACGGCCAACAAACTGATCAACCCTCGGGCGAATTCGATGACCTGCAGGGCTTCCGGGATTTCAACAAGCTTGATCAAATAATCCGTGACAGTCTGCTCGGGACTGATGGCCATGTCCACGCAGAAGGTCTCGAGCAGGTCAGGATTCTGAACCCACTGCGTGGATCGGAAACGCGCAATCCGTTTTGGAATATTGAACCGCTGCTTGGCCAGGGAACAGGCCACCAGATTCGCTTCATCGTCAGCGGTCACCGCAATCAGAATATCGGAGTCCCCCGCGCCGGCTTCTTCTAACACCGACAACGACGTGGCATTGCCATGAACGGTGCGCAGATCAAACCGTTCCTGAAGTTCCGACAGGCTGTCAGTGGCGGTGTCCACAATGGTGATGTCGTTTTTCTCCAGCACCAGCTGCTCTGCAAGACTGGCACCGACACGCCCAGCACCAAGAATAAGGATTTTCATTTGAATGTCCGGGCGATGACTGCCGTTTTAGCGTTTATCGATCCCAAGCTGTTTCAGCTTGCGGTACAGGTGGGTGCGCTCCAGACCCGTGCTTTCGGCGACACGGGTCATGCTGCCTTTTTCATTGTCCAAGTGATAGTGAAGATAGGCCCGTTCAAACGCATCGCGGGCTTCGCGAAGCGGGGCATCGACATTGATCTCGGAGAGCGCCTGTTGCGCCGCTTCCCGAAGGCTCAAGGCCGGCGGTTCCGCGACCGGCTCCGGAACCGGCGGCTTGGGCAGCTCCGTATTCAGAAACACGTATTCCGTTTCCGGCTCCTGATCACGGCCAAAGGCCATGGGCTCTTGGGATGCCGGTTTTTTACGCTGATGAGTGAGTGCGGACTCGATCGTTTGCAAGAGCTTGGTCAGTGCGATCGGTTTTTCCAGAAAATCAACCGCACCGATGCGTGTGGCTTCGACCGCCGTTTCTATGGTGGCATGGCCCGACATCATGATCACGGGCGCTGTGAGCTGTTGTTGGGCCGCCCACTCTTTCAACAACGACACGCCATCCATATCAGGCATCCAGATGTCCAAGAGCACCAGATCGTGGCGCTTGGCGATATGCAGATCCCGCGCCTGGGCAGCGTTTTCGGCCAGCGATACCGAATATCCCTCGTCTTGGAGAACCTCGGAGAGAAGCTCGCGAACGCCGACCTCATCGTCAACGATCAAAATATCAGCCATAAGTGCTTCGGTGTTGTGCAGTCACAGTGGAATTGTCGGACGCCTGCGAAAGTTTCGCAAATTCAACAAGGGCAACCGCACCCTGTCCCTGCTCGGGCCAGAGTTCTGTTCGGTTGACCAGACTCACCTTGCCATGATTTTCTTCGACAATCTTCTTCACAATCGCCAAACCCAGTCCGCTGCCTTTGGCCTTGCTGGTGAAATAAGGCTCAAACAATCGGGTTTTCGCCTCCGTCGAGATGCCGGGCCCGTTATCGATCACCGAAATCCGTACGCGATCTTCGCCCATCACAGCGGAGATCCCGCCGCCTTCCAGTGTCAGTTGCACAACGCCGCTGTCGGGATCCACCGCATCCTGAGCATTCTGAATCAGGTTGTGCACGACCTGGATCAGTTGAGACCGATCGACGGATACCCAATGGGTGCCGGAGGACACCGGCCACTGAATGCGCTTATCGGTGGCATACAGGGTCTGCATTTCCCGCAGCAACATGCCCAGTTCCACGGGTTCGGGGTTGGGTGCGGGAAGGCGGGCGTAATTACGAAATTCGTCCACCATTGCCTTCAGGGCGCTGACCTGATCCACGATGGTGCGCGTGGATCGCGACAAAAGTTCCGCATCCTCACTGCCGAGTCGTTCTAACAGACGGCGCTCCAACCGTTCGGCCGATAACTGAATCGGGGTAAGCGGATTTTTGATCTCGTGGGCAAGACGTCGGGCCATCTCCGCAAAGTCCCGGGAGCGCTGGGCGGATAAGAGCTCTCCAATATCATCGAAAATCACCACGTATTGCGGGCCCTTGCCCGGAAGCCGCGATCCGCTGACCAGCAGCGTCAATGCACCGCCATCTGAACGCTGGGCCTCAAACTGAAACTGAATGTCCTGTTGCTGGGTTAATCCCTTGACCAGCTGATCCTCGCATCCGCCGAGTACTGGGATACCGGCAAAGGTCGTGGTGATCTCGCGGGACAGTGACGTGCCCAGAATGCGTTCTGCGCTGGTATTGAAGTCCACCACGCGCCATTGGGCATCCATCACCATCACGCCGGCCGATAAATGGGCCAGTACCTGCTGCAGAAATAAATTTGATTCCTCAAGGCGCAGGCGGCTTTTCTGGGCCACCTCACGGGCATCGTTTAACTGGGCGGTCATTTCATTAAACGAACCCACCAGCACATTCAGTTCATCGGTGGAATTGGGATCAAAACGTAAGGGGCGATAGTCGCCCGAGGCCACCGCCTTGGTGGCCCGCTCGAGTTGGCGCAGTGGGCCGGCCAGCCATCCCGACAACAATACCGCGCTGATCAAGGCACCAAAAAAGGCCAATAGCAGCGTGAGCAGCAGGGTGACACCGTAGATCTTTCTCAAGCCCTGCTTGCCCAAGGCCAACTGCTGATAGTCGCGCACACCATCGTTGAGCGCCTCAAGATTTTTTGTGAGGCCCGGCGGAATCTGTTCCACCCATTGCACGAATCGGGTCTCATCGCCGGTGGCCGTCACACGGGATGTCATGGCGATCGCACGCACCTGTAGCGAGCGGTCGGTGGTGCCGGGCATGGGTTCCACCGCCACGTATTGTCGGGCAGCTCGGGCCCGATTGAGCGCCTCGACGGGCGGCAATGCCGGGACCAGCGTAGTGAGCTGGGCACTTCGCGAAGCCAATACCGTGCCAGAACCCGACAGCACGAGAACATCGACCCCTTCGCGGCTATCGACGATTTTCTCAATACTGAAAATCATTTGTGACGGTGGCGTATCTTCAATCGAGATGGCCAGCCGGCGTGCCTTGCTCATGGCGTCCGACTGAATGGCATCCAAGGATGCACGGCCCAGAGAAACCCCGGACTCGAGGGCCACATTCACGCCCTGACTAAACCAACTGTCGATGGTTTTCGCAAGGAACTGTGCCGATATAAATGAGACCAAGGCCACTGGCACCGCCCCGATCAATGCAAACGCGATCGCCAAGCGGATCATGATGCGGGCACCGAACACGTTGCGGCGATACCGCGACCACACGCGCACAACGACCCACACGGTGAGCCCGGCCATGATGGCCGCGACCATGGTATTGGCCCCCACCAGCCACGGGTAATAGCCGTCGAAGGCAGAGCTGCTAGAGCTGGCAGCTGCCAACAGCAGCATCAACGCACCCGCTGACAAGAAAACCAGAACTAGCGCTAGCCGCAGCGCCCGGCTCATGGGGATCTTCCTGCGCCAGCGGCAGGCATTCCCGTTGCGGGCCCGGGCGGCGACACTGCGCCCGATGGCATTATCACCTCGGTGACCACCTTGGGCACCACCCAGCCACTGGATAAATCCCAATCACGATTGGTCAGGGCATTCATTTGCAATGGTTTCGGCAACTGGGCGGTATCGAGGCGAACACGCAATCGCAGCTCGTAACGTTCCGGATTTTTCTGAAGGTCCTTCACATGGGCCTGAAACCCGTGAGCCGCTGCATCGATCAACACCCAGTTTTTCAGTTGGGTGGCCGCGGCGAGCGCTTCCTCGAGCGTGGGATAGGTCATGGGATGGCCATTGCCCACTGCCACACGATATTGCTGCGTCACCGCGTGATACCCCAGACGCACCGTCTTGGACTGCACCGCTAATTTCTCATCAAACCAATACCAACGGTTTTTTAAAAGCTCCACGTCAAACACGAAATGCAGCGGCACACCGCGCTTGGCCGCATCGATCAACACGGGATTGAGGGTAACGGCGACATCGGCCTCCACCGCCCAGGTCTGTTCCGCGGTCAGCACGATCGTGGGCTGGGTCAAGCGAATGGACTCTGTCTCATTGGCCATGGCCAAGGACATCGATGCCATAACGGCGAGACTCGTCCATGCGAGCCGTCGCAGACGACCAATCCATGCCCATGCCCGAACGGTGTAAGAAGCAGCCATAACGCGATTAGACTTGTTTTTTGAATTTTGCGTAAAAAAAGCCGTCCTGGTCGATGCCCGCGGCGGCATTGCCGATCGGCAAAAGACGGCCGGGCGATGGCATCGGCTGGGCATCGGGCGTACGTTTCAGGAACTGCTGCACCTGGTCTTCACCTTCTTCCGAAAATATTGAACAGGTCACGAACACGAATTCTCCACCGGGTTTTAGGCGACGCCAAAGGGTGTCGAGCAGACGGCGTTGGGTATCCACGACACGGGCAAGATCGTGGGGCGTGCGCTTCCAGGCGATCTCCGGGTGCCGCCGGACCACGCCTGACGCCGAACACGGGGCATCGAACAAAATGGCATCGAACTGTTGCGGAAGCCCCGCCCGCGTGCAGTCCGATTCCTGCAAAAGATTGGCCACCCGTATTTCCAGGCGCCCCCGAAGCGTTGGGGCGACGCGCCCAAGATCCCGGCGCAAACGCTCAAGCCGGGCGGCCGACTCATCCACAGCCCAGACCACGCCTGGATAGCGCTGCGCCAGCGCAATGGATTTACCCCCCGGTGCCGCACAGGCATCAAGAATCGCGCAAGACGCCGACATGCTCGAAAACAAGGTGGCGGCCACCTGGGCCGCCGCATCCTGAACGCTGACCTGGCCGCTGGCAAAGCCGGGAATGCGCTCGACCGGCACACCCGGCACGATGGCCACGGCCTGCGGACCCACGCAAAACCCCGTTAAGCCCATCGCTCTGAGCTGCTCCACAAACGCAGACATCGCCGGCGCCGACGCATCGACAAGACGCACCGTTAAGGGGGCTCGCGTGCGCAATCCCTCTAAGACCGCGACCGCCTGATTAGGATAATCCTTCTGAATTTTTTGAATCCACCAGAGCGGCGCGTTCCATTGCGCCACGGACTGGACCCAATCCTGATCGCAACCCGCCACGTCGCTTAAGGTCTTGCGCAGTAATGCATTTACAAATCCCGCTACTTTTTGTGCGGCGGCCGCAGGCGCTAATTTTTTCGCAGCGGCAACCGCCTCATCCACGATCGTATGGGCAGGACGCAGCGCATCGGCCAAGGCCGCCCATGCCACTGCCAACAGACACAGAATTTGTGGGTCGGGTGCTTTAGTGGCAAGACGCGCCGCACGGACCTGGGCAAGACCCCAGTGGCGCAAACCCCGGTAGGTCAGGTCGGACACCGCCGGACTGTTTTCTAAAGACAGTCGTTCCGACGAATGAGAAAAAAGAATCTGGTGGATGTTGCGGGCCGCCTGCTCCAGATCCTGGGCAAGCGGCCGAGAAGGATGTGGCGATAAATCAGGCACCCATCACTTTCATGTCGCGGGCGATATCCCGTAAACGGGCCACGCGATCTTCGGTGGCCGGATGCGTGGAGAACAATCCCGCCACACCACGGGCCGATAGCGGATTCATGATCATCATCTGGGCCGTTTCCGGATGGCGCTCGGCTGCCTCAAACGGAATGCCCCGCGCGTAATGGTCAATTTTTTCCAAGGCGCTGGCCAGGGCCAAAGGATCCCCCGACATCTCGGCACCACCTCGATCGGCCTCGAACTCACGGGCGCGCGAGATCGCCATCTGAATCAGACTGGCGGCCAGCGGGGCCAGAATCATGACCAGAATGCTGACCACCGGATTGGCCGGACGGCCCTCGGCGTCGCGACCGCCAAAGAACATGGCGAAGTTGGCCAAGGCCGAGATCGCGCCCGCCATGGTGGCGGAAATGGTGGAAATCAAAATATCGCGATGGGCAATGTGCGCCAACTCATGGGCCATGACGCCGCGCATTTCCCGGGCCGACAAGAGTCGCAAAATGCCCGTGGTCGCGGCCACCGCCGCATGATCGGGATTACGGCCGGTTGCGAAGGCGTTCGGTGCCTGGTCATCAATGATGTAGACACGCGGCATCGGCATCTGCGCCTTTTGTGCCAGTTCCTGGACCATGTTGTAGAGTTCGGGCGCCGTGGAGCCATCGACCTCTTGGGCGTTGTACATGCGCAGCACCATCTTGTCAGAGAACCAATAGGCGCCAACGTTCATGATCAGGGCAAAACCCAAGGCCAGCAGCATGCCGCTGTGGCCACCGAGGGCCGCACCGATCACGCCAAAAAGCGCCACGATGGCCGCCATGAGCACGCCGGTTTTAATCCAGTTGAACATTGCCCTTACTCCTTTATCGATTCGAAAATCTGGCCTGCTGTGACCCGACGCCCGTTTAAAAATTCCCTAAATCCCAAACGTTTCCCGCCCGAACGTTGCAAGGCCCCCAGCGCCACTGCCCCCTTGCCACAGGCCACCCACAGGCCCTGCTGATCGGCTCGAATAATCTGTCCGGGTTGGACGTTTTTCAAGAGGAAGTCCGCACTCGGATCGACCACCACACGGGCGTCCAGGACTTTAACGGGGTTATTCTCAAGCCTGCTTTGGGCACCAGGGCTTGGATCAAATGCCCGGATATGGCAACAGACTTGGTCCGCGGTTTGGGACCAGTCCACGGGAAGGTCATCCCGGGTGACTTTAGCGGCATAGGTGACTCCGATCGAGGGCTGCGGCCGAGGGCCGGTGGTTGCCTTCGGAAATTCTTTTAACAGTTCGACGATGCTTTGTGCGCCGAGCGTGGCCAGTCGATCGTGCAGGGTCTGGGCATTGTCCCGCGGAGTGATGGCCGTGCGGACCTCGGACCAGACCGGTCCAGTGTCCAATCCGGCCTCCATTTGCATCAAGGCGATTCCCGTTTCGGTGTCGCCCGCCGCCAGCGCGCGCTGGATCGGTGCTGCCCCCCGCCAGCGCGGCAATAAGGATGCATGAATGTTGATGCATCCCAAACGCGGAATGTCCAAGACCTCTTGGGGGAGCAGTAAGCCATAGGCCGCCACCACCATCAGATCGGGCTGCAGCTGCTGCAGCAACGCCACGGCTTCTTGCGCCCCTGGTTTCCCCGAACGCAACGACTGCGGCTGCACCACCAACAGGCCACAGCGCGAGGCCTCTTGTTTCACCGGACTTTGGGCGAGCGTCAGTCCCCGACCTGCCGCGCGATCCGGCTGCGTGAAGACGGCCACGATGTCATGGCCGGCCGCATGAAGTGCGACCAACGCCACCCGAGCGAACTCCGGCGTGCCCGCAAAAACCAGACGCATATTGTTTACACCTTAAATTTTTTCAGGCTGGGGCTTTTCTAACATTCGATCGTGGCGTCGGGCAAACTCCTCGTCCATATCAAACGCACCACTTTCTTTCGCCTTCACCATCTTGGTTTTAATGCGTCCTTGTTTCAGGCGTGAGAGATAGTCGACAAAGACTTTGCCATTTAAGTGATCAATCTCGTGTTGTATGCACACGGACAACAGGCCATCGGCGTCAAATTCAATGGGCTGGCCATGTTCATTTAATGCGCGCACGCGAATCCAGTCGGGTCGTTCGACCTCGTCGTAGATGCCGGGCACGGAGAGGCACCCTTCCTGAAATGTTTTCTTTTCTGGACTCTGATCGATGATCTCAGGATTGATCAGTACCCGCAGATCGGCGTGGTCATCGCTAACGTCCACCAGAATCATGCGCTCGTGCACATCGACCTGGGTTGCAGCCAGTCCAATGCCCTGACAGACCCGCATGGTCTCTTCCATGTCCTTGGCCAGCTGACGAATACGGTCGTCCACCACGGAGATGGGTGTTGCGACCGTTCGCAGTCGCTCATCAGGATAGTGAAGAAGTTTTAACAGTGCCATCGCTCACTCCGTGGGTTCACTCACGGCCGTCTGTGGACATCGGTCTTTTGATTCGTCCGTTTGCACGATATCAACGTGATTGCGATCCGGCTAACGTGGACGTATGAACTTTGAACTGAC
Organism: Burkholderiaceae bacterium; assembly: GCA_049421125.1. Lineage (GTDB taxonomy): Bacteria > Pseudomonadota > Gammaproteobacteria > Burkholderiales > Burkholderiaceae_A > Lacustribacter. The sequence continues at coordinate 240 of JBMSML010000017.1, read as the reverse complement.
GGCGTTTGATCCGGATTTTCCCATGGCACTTCGTGAAACGCATCCACCGGTGTCCATGGTCTTTGGCCTGGGGTCATCGGCGGTGCTGCTGGCCTTGGGGTCTCAGCCAGGATTGGCCATTGTGGGCAGCCGTCAGGCGACCCCTCAGGGCTTGGCCGATGCGCACTGGTTTGCACGCGAGATCGGTCAGGCCGGACTCACGATTATCAGCGGTCTTGCCCTGGGCATCGATGCCAGTGC
>JBMSML010000016.1:0-22162 GCA_049421125.1 Burkholderiaceae bacterium | reverse complement strand
GGGGCGCTTCCTCGCGACTGTCGTGCCGCCATCATGGCCGCACGCCTGATTTACGCGGACATCGGCCGTGAGATTGCGCGCCAGAATTACGACTCGGTAAACCATCGTGCGATCGTTTCCCGGACGCGCAAGTGGGCGCTGATGCTTCGTGCGCTGTCCACCTACGTAATCGCGCCACAACAGGATTATTTGTTACAGCCCCTGCCCGCCATTCGGTTTCTGGTCAACGCGGTCCCGGCCGGGGAGGTGGACGCGCGTCGACCGGACTTCCTGGCACCGGTGATGGATATGGTGGAGCGACTCCGTCACCGGGAACGCGACAAACGCCGAGCGTTCTAGCGGGCATCCGCATCGGTGACCGTTCGGATGAGCGGATAATTTCTGCGTTGCAGCAGATGGTCCCGTGAGCCCGGCGCGGGGTTCAAGAGGCGCACCATTGGAGCGCTCTGCACCCCTAGGGTTATCCAATCTGGGGGACTGCGAAATTCTGACTAGAATCGCTATTCCAAAGCGATTTATAGAGGAGTCATCGTTCATGCAACTGAAAAAACTGGTAACGGGCATTGCGGCCAGTGCGGCCTTCGTCGCCACCTCGGCGTTTGCGTACCCTGAGCGCGAAATCAAGTTGGTCGTGCCGTTTACGGCCGGAGGTCCTACCGATGTGGTGGCCCGCACTATGGCGGATGCCATGCGCAAGACCTTGAACGTTCCCGTTGTGGTCGAGAATCTCGATGGTGCCGGTGGCACCCGTGGCCCGGGCGTGGTGGCCAAGTCCAAACCCGATGGATATACCGTGCTGGTCCATCACATTGGCATGAGCACCGCACCGGCCTTGTATCGCAAGCTCGCCTACAACCCGTTGACCGATTTTGAACACATCGGCCTGATCAACGAAGTGCCCATGACCTTCATTGCACGAAAGGATTTTCCTGCGAACAACATGAAGGAATTTGTCGATGTGGTGAAAAAAGATGCGAAGAAGTGGAACCTGGCCAATGCCGGCCTCGGTGCCGCCTCGCACCTGTGTGGCATGTTGTTCCAGTCGGCCATCGGCACGGAGCTCACCACCGTTCCCTATAAGGGCACCGGACCAGCGCTGAGTGACCTGATGGGCGGTCAGGTGGATTTCATGTGCGATCAGACCACCAACACGACGCCCCGCATCAAGGCGGGCCAAGTAAAAGCCTACGCGGTGACGACCAAGCAGCGCCTGAAGACCGACGGTCTTTCTCAACTGCCCACGGTCGCAGAATCCGGGCTGGCGAATTTTGAGGTGACCGTTTGGCATGGCCTGTATGCTCCGAAAGGAACCCCCAAGGCGGCACTGGATAAGTTGAATGCGGCACTTAACGCAGCACTCAAGGATCCGGAGGTGATCAAGCGTTTTGATGGCCTGGGTACCGGACCGGTGTCACCGGATAAGGCCACGCCGGCCTATCACGCGAAGTTCCTGAAGACACAGATCGATCTGTGGGGCCCGATCATTCAGAAGGCCGGCGCATTTGCTGACTGATCTGGTGTGATTCGATCACTCGGTAGTGTGCCAGTGCATGCGTCGAGTGGTGTCAGGGGGAAAAGCCGCGAGTGATCGCGGCTTTTTTTATCGAACCCGCGGCATTTTCCACGGCAACATGAGCCGGGTCGATGCGGTGTCCAGGCGTGGAATATTGAGCGTCTCGTGCATGGAGACGACTTTTTCACCCAGCAGACCGGATTCCAGCACGGACCGCACATAAAACGGCGTGTCCTCGAGGGTCTGCAGCACGCGGGCGGGTCTGCCCGGATCGGTGCGGACCGAGCGGCCCACGCGCCACAGTGCTTTGGGCAGCGCCTGGCGCGGCGGCGCCGGAAAACTCTCCACGGATTGGTCGCGGTTAAATTTCAGCGCCAGCAGTCGCTCGGCCCCGGATTTCTGGCGGATGTCGTACAGCACCGCCACACTGCCATCGGAGAGCCTGGCCCGCGACCAGTCCCACTCGGTGAAGCGGTCGATGGTGGGTTCGACGCCTTCATTGGAGTCCAGGTAGGCATGCCCCTTCCATGACAAGCGTGGACGCTCCAGCGTGACCTCAACACGTGCCGACGGTGCAATCGGGCCCCAGTGATGCAACGCTCCATCATCCAGTGCGGTCACGAAATGAAACAACTTGTCGGGAAAGACTTTAATGGTTCCGTGGACTGCTCTGGGGATCGGTGCAGACCATTCGTGCAGATCAATTTCCAAATGCGACCCTGTCCAGCGCAGCTGACTCGGCCCCACCCGAAAATGCCGACTGTCCCGCTCCATGCTGGCGCGACTGCGTTCGGTCATCGTCCATCGGCGGACACCGCGCCCGTAGAGTGCGACATTGATGCAGCAATGATTCTCAGGATCCGCCGCCTTGTTCCTCTGAAATGCCCAGTGGTAATACGGCGAGAACACACTGCCCACAAACGCGATGATGGTCAGCCCAAATTGGCCATCGTCACTTAAGGCATCGACGTACCACCAGAGATAACCACCCGGCGGGACGGCTTGATCAAACCGAGGTGACCCATCAGGGTTGCGGCCGCCAATCGGCCCGACATGGCCGCCATCGGCACCCCGGGGCCCGGATGCACCGAGCCCCCCGCCAGATATAGGCCGTCGATCGGGGTCGTGGTGCCCGGACGCGAGAAGGCCTGCATCCATCCATGCGTGGCGTGGCCATAGAGCGCCCCACCGGTTGCTGGAAATCGCTGATGAAAGTGCCTGGGTGTCGTGATCACCGTATTGGACTCCGTGTGATCGATGGATAAACCGCAGCGCTCCATCAGTGAAAAACCGGCCTGGGTGCATTGTTCAATCTCCGAATCGGTCAACGACGGACGGTCGCCGGTCGCTGGTGCATTGATCAGCAATAGTAGCCGCTCTGGGCCGTTCAGGGTCCGATCATCGTCCCGACGATCTTGCGCGCAGACATACACCGTAGGATGACAGGGCAGTCGACGGTGGGTAAAGAGGTCAGAAAACTCGCGCTCATAATCCTGGTTAAAAAACAGGTTGTGATACACGAGCGGGAACCCCTGCGTGCGTGCATGCACGGAGTATGTCAAGGCCGAGAGGGAGCGTTTGGCGAGATCATCTTCCGGTGCCCCGAATGGGGCGCGTGTGGCGTGGTGCGCTGCTGCCGCGGATGGCCCGTCGTGCGCCGCAGTGGACCACGCGGATCCAAGCCCGATCGCCCCGTTGCGCAGGGCCGCGACATCGCCATTAAAAATCACCGAGTCGGCCGCGATGGTGTCACCACTGTTTAACTGCACGCCCGTGACACGATCCTGTTCCACCACAATGCGCGTGACATCGCAATCGGTGCGAATCTGTGCGCCATGGCGTTGGGCCAGACGCGCAATACTCTGCGCGAGCGCACTCATGCCGCCCTCAATCCGCCAGACCCCTTGCATTTCCACATCCGCAATCAGCATCAGTGTCGCGGGCGCGTGCAGCGGGGAGGAGCCGCAATACGTGGCATAGCGCGCGAAGAGCTGATGCAAACGCGGATCCTTGAAGTGCCGATGCAAGGACGACCACAGGCTTTGAAATAAACCCAATCGCCAGAGCACCGACAGGCCCGAGAGTCCCAGATCGGCATTCATGGAGGCGAGGCTCGGCCGCTCGGAGCGAATGTAGGCCGCCTCCAGCGTACGGTAGGCGGTGCGGGCCAGCTCGCAGAACTGCTCGAATCGCATCGCTTCGGCGGAACCGGCAAACCGTTCGACTTCTTGAATGGAGCGCGCACGATCGGCGTAAAGATCGAAGCGCTCCGAAGCGCTCCAGGCGTGACGTGCCAGGATGTCGGTGGGAACGCATCTCAGTTCATCATCGAGCCGCGTACCCGCTTTCTCAAACAATGCATCGAATACCCATCGCATGGTGAATACGGTAGGCCCGGAATCGATGCCCACGCCATTGACCATGCGCTGATGGAGTTTCCCGCCAATGGTTCCACTGCGCTCCAGTACGGTGACCGGTAGCCCCGCCAAGGACAGCTCCAGGGCGCTGACTAAGCCGGCGATGCCGCCGCCCACCACCACCACGCGATGGTCCGATGTGCCTGGGACTTTACGCAAAGACCTTGCCTTTCCACACGCCCGTGGGAGTAATGGGACGAAACCGTACAAACATGGATTCTGAAAAATGCTGGCCCTGGAGCGCGGCCTGGATTGCTTCCATATGGGCACCGGTACGGGCATAGCGGGTCATCGCATCGGTGCTCTTCCACAGGCTGAAGGTGGCCTGTCGAAAAATAGGCGCTTCACCCAAACCGACGGCCAACAGACATCCGTCGGCATGCATCAGCGATGCTTCTGCAGGAGGAGAGTTGCGCCAAAACGCCCGCGCCTTCGATGGACGGATGGATGCGCGGGTGAGCGCGGCGATGGGCCCAGACTCGGGTGCCGTGGTGTTGACTTGTAGGGTGTGACCGGCCCACGATCCTTTGACGGAGTACGGTGCTAATTTTGCGGTGAAGAATTCCCGCGCGTGGGCCCGATAACGGGCGAGAACGTGCGATTGCTGGAGAAAATGGTCGGCATGGGCCTCGGTATCGAACACGCAGAAGAGCCCCTGACGTGTGGCGCTCGGCGTGAGGCTAAAGCCGCCATCTTCTCCGCTACCCAGAATCTTGAAAAAGATGAGGCCCGGTAGGCCCGTGAACGAGAAGCGGCCGATGACAAAACGCAGCCATCCCCAGAGTCTGGCAGACGGTGCGTAATCCACAAGCACAATCACGGCGATCATTGAAAAAGTGTACTGCAACGGCCAAACGATACGACAACGATTGCGCCGCATCCCTGCGGGGGATGAACGTCCTTTATTTTTTACCGCGATCGGTGATCTCACCGATGTTGTAGCGCCGGAGTTTTACATACAGACTTTGACGGGACAGGCCCAACATCTCCGCAGCGGAGGCCCGGTTATCGCGGGTGAGCCGCAGGGCGGCCTCGATACAGAGCTTCTCGATCAGATCGGCAGTTTCGCTGACGATTTCCTGTAAGGGCACACGCCCGACCAGTTCGACCAGTTGATCCGCGGAGCGGGGCAGTTGTTGCAGGGACGGCCGCTCGGCATTCATGCGCTGACCCACCTCGCGCACGCTAAAACCCAGGCAGGGCAGAGGGCCGCTGCGCACCGACACGCCCGAGATCTCCACTTGTTGCTCACTGCCATTCGCACCGTGCAGCATGGTGGCAAATAAACGCACGGCGCCGCGCTGCTGAATATTGGCAATCAGCACGCTGAGGTCCACATCGGAGCGGCCTAGGTAGTCGCTCAGATTGCGTCCAATGGCCTGTTCGGTTTTGGTGAGCTGGGCCATATCGATGAAGGCCGCGTTGCAGGTCAGAATTTTTCCACCGGTATCGGTCACGATGAACGCATCAGGGGCGTGTTCGAGGGCGTCGAGCATGATCGCCCGCCGCGGTGAGAGTCCCGAGGCGGTGTCGGCGGCACTCATCGCGGTGAGTCGCACGAGGAACATCGTGCCGTTTTCTTGGCGAAAGAGTGATGCGGATACAGTGATCTCGGTGCCGGGCTTTAGTCCTGCAATGCTGCGTGCATCGGCCTCTCCGCTTGAGCGCACACTGTTGAGCAGGTCATCGATGACCGCGCGATGGGACTCGGCGATACAGTCACTGACTGACTTGCCAATGAGTCGTTTGACCTGTAACCCCAGAATGGAGGAGGCGGCGGGATTGGCTTCCAGAATGCGTTGGTTGGAACTGTCGACGATCAGTACCGCCTCCGACGCGAGCTCAAATAAGAGGCGATAGCGGGTCTCCATGTGCCGCATGCGCAGGTAGTCGCGCTCCATCGCCTGATGGGCTTCGACCAAACGTTGCTGCAACGACGCCATGGTGCGCAGATCCCGACCAAAGGCGATCACCTCACCCTCTGGCCCCACGGGGATCACCGAGCAGAGCACCGGGATGTCCGGCCCCTGATCAGAGGCGTAGTTAATATGGCGCCAGCGCACGGCAGACGACTGGGCCGCCTCGGCTAGCATCTCTTCGACTTTGATGCGACTTTCCGTGGTGACGGTATCGGTCCAGAGTTTGCCGATCCAGGTGGCGGACGCCTCGAGTGGCAGTTGATCATTCGTGATGCGCACATCCTGAATCACGCCATTGGCGTCTAACACAAAGGCCAGGTCGGCAGCGCTCGCGATCACATTCAGTGCGGCGGCAGTGTCCATGGCGGTGATCGGCTGCATCGCAGTCTTCTTATCGGCAGGCGACGGACGCGGAGGAGGTCGTGGCCACGATGCCCTCCGCGACCGAAACCGCGTGTTGGGCATCCGTGGAGAAGATGTCGGCTCGGATGGCGTTTTTTAATTCAGGCTGGTGATGGAGCAGCGGCCCACCCACCATCACCTGCAAGGCGTGATTGCGCGAGTGCCGACGCAGATCCTCAATAAAGTCGTTCAGTGGAGTGATATGGACTTCGCTGCCGATGGAAATGCCGGCCAAATCGAACGGCTCGTCGTGCACCGCGTCCAGTAGGCGCTCGCGGTCGGCCGTGGGGTCTCCCCAGACCTTCCAGCCCGAACGGCGAAAGAATTCGGCGACCATCAGAATGCCAAGCGTATGTTGTGAGCCGGGAACGGGCATCAGCATGATGGCGTGGGGTTTTGCTTGAACACTGCCTTGCCCCAGCTGGAACATGGGGCTGAGGTCATACATGATCTGTTGCATGCGCCAGAGGGCAACGGTGACCTGGGTGAAATCACAGCGGTCGTCGGTCCAGAGATGCCCCAGTGTTCGGGCGGCCGGGGTGATCAAGTCCAGATAGATGGCGTGCAGGGGGATCCCGCGGTGCTGAATCGAGTCGACAAACTGCCGACAGTCCGAGGGCTCTCGATACAGGGCGATATCCGTAAACGTGAGTACTTCCTCCGGTTGGACAGCCCGGGGACCGCCCGCATTGTTGCGGTCCGGGTCCGAGGCGTAGGTCGCCATCAGACGGGGAATGATTTCGGCTTCGAGGGTGTTGACTAACCAGTCCATTCAATACCCATGGTTCTTTCATTGTAAGTGAGCAATCACACATTATAGGCCTCGGAGTCCAGTCCGAAGGGTCGGATGGCGGGGTCGCGGATTGACCAGTCTTCAGGTCGCGGTCGAGCCAGCGCACATTTCTCATGCACAGGAAGAGAGATACGCCGATAGCCATCATTTGTCAAGGACAATTGATGTCAAATTTAGTTGACAGTCGGATACGCCAGTTCTAGAGTGGATCTTGAGAGAAAAGGGACATGCGAGGACCGACCGTTGGCTGACGTCAGACCACTCTATACCCCGGAAGAACGTGTCCGGCGTGACCAGACGCCGTGGACCGTCGTGCAGGGGGTGCTCGCGCCCATTCAATTCCTGGTGTTCGTTGTCAGCACCATCCTGGTGATCCGGTTTCTGACCACCGGTCACGGCCAAGAGATGGCCACCGCCTCGATCGTGTTCAAGACATGCCTCCTCTACACCATCATGGTGACCGGCTGCGTCTGGGAAAAAGTCGTGTTCGGCAAATACCTTTTCGCTGCCGCCTTCTTCTGGGAAGACGTCTTCAGCATGCTGGTGTTGGCCTTGCACACGGCCTATCTGGTGGCGTTGTGGGGTCAATGGCTGACGGTGGTCCAGTTAATGGTTTTGGCGTTGGCAGCCTACCTGGCCTACGTGATCAATGCGACACAGTTTCTGTTGAAACTTCGAGCCGCCCGATTGCAGCACGAGCGTGAGACCACATTGCGGGAGGTGGTGGTGTGAACAAGGCCGTGGATCTCATTCCGGTGAAGGTGAACTTCTCTACGCAGGGGGGATGTGCCGAGGCGCCCGTGCTGCTTGAACGCGGCCAGCGTGAAGTGTTCTGTGGGCTCACGGGCATCATCTGGTTACATCGGAAAATTCAGGATGCTTTTTTCCTGGTGGTGGGGTCGCGGACCTGTGCGCACTTGATCCAGTCCGCCGCCGGCGTCATGATTTTTGCGGAACCTCGTTTTGCCACCGCCATCATTGATGAACGCGATCTGGCGGGATTGGCCGATGCCCACGATGAATTGGATCGTGTGGTGGGTCGGTTACTGGAGCGTCGCCCGGACATTCGGATGTTGTTTCTGGTCGGATCGTGCCCCTCGGAGGTGATCAAGCTCGACTTGTCACGTGCCGCCCAGCGGCTGCACCAACAATTTGCCCCGAAGGTGGCGGTACTGAGCTACTCCGGAAGCGGCATTGAGACCACCTTTACGCAAGGGGAAGATGCCTGCCTGACGGCCTTGGTGCCGCGGCTGCCGGCCCTGGCACCGAATTCGCCGCCGGAGTTGATGGTGGTGGGCACCCTGGCCGACGTCGTGGAGGATCAGTTTCTACGTTTCTTCAACGCTATGGGCATTGGTCCGGTGGTCAGCCTGCCATCCCGGCGTTCGGCCGATCTGCCCGCCGTCGGCCCCAATACTAAATTCATTTTGGCGCAACCGTTTCTCGGTGAGACCGCGCGCGCGCTCGAGGCGCGTGGTGCCCAGCGGATTGCGGCACCGTTTCCCTTGGGTGTCGAGGGCACGACGCTGTGGCTGTCTGCGATTGCGGCGCAGTGGGGCGTGGATCAGGCGCACTTTGACGCGACGATCGCGTCGGCCCGCGCACGTGCCGAGATGGCCGTCGCCCGATGTCGCGACGGCATGGCGGGCAAGACGGTATTCTTTTTTCCCGATTCCCAGCTCGAGGTGCCACTGGCGCGCTTCCTGTCGCGCGAACTTGGTATGCAGTTGACCGAAGTGGGGTCGCCGTATCTGCATCGTCAGCACCTGGCCGAGGAGTTGGCCATGTTGCCCGAACAAACGGTGCTCTCCGAAGGTCAAGATGTGGAGCGACAGTTGGATCGTTGTCGTGCGGCACAGCCCGATATCGTGGTCTGCGGCCTGGGTTTGGCCAATCCCCTGGAGCAAGAGGGCATGACCACGAAGTGGTCTATTGAACTGGTGTTTTCGCCCATTCAGGGATTTGATCAGGCGGCCGATCTTGCCGAGCTCTTTCAACGCCCATTGCGTCGACGGGCGTTATTAATGCGATCGATTCCGTCTTCCGCCACCGGCGTCGAGCGGTTGTCCGAGCAGTTGACCAAGCAGTTGTCCGAGGTGCCCCGATGAAACTCACCCTGTGGACCTACGAAGGACCGCCGCATGTGGGTGCCATGCGCGTGGCCACGGCGATGCGGGATGTGCATTACGTTCTGCATGCGCCTCAGGGCGATACCTATGCGGATCTGCTGTTCACCATGATTGAACGCCTGCCGCGTCGTCCGCCGGTGACCTACACCACGTTTCAGGCGCGCGACCTTGGAAAAGATACGGCAGAACTCTTTAAGACGGCCTGCCAAGAGGCGGTGCACCGCTTTCAACCGCAGGCCTTGATGGTGGGCTCGTCGTGCACCGCTGAACTGATTCAGGATGATCCGGCGGGGCTGGCCGCTGCGCTGGATCTGTCCATTCCGGTCGTACCGCTGGAATTGCCGTCGTATCAACGCAAAGAAAACTGGGGCGCCTCGGAAACCTTCTATCAACTCGTACGCACCATGTGCCACGGGCGCACGCGGTCGCGTCGGGCGTCGGTTCGGCCAAAGTGCAATCTTCTGGGACCCACCGCGCTCGGGTTTCGTCATCGTGATGATGTCACCGAGATCACACGGCTCTTGGATCACATGGGCATCGACGTGTCGGTGGTGGCCCCGCTCAATGCATCGCCGGCGGATCTGACCGCCTTGATCGATGCGGACTTCAATGTCGTGCTCTACCCGGAGACGGCCCTGCAGGCAGCGGCCTGGCTCGAGCGTCAGTTCGGACTGAAATACACCAGGACGATTCCGATCGGACTTCATGCCACCCAGGAGTTCGTGACCGAGGTGGCGGGACTCGCCGGTCTGGATGCCACCGCGGTCAAGGATTCCGGTGCCCGCGCGGGGTGGTATTCCCGTTCGGTGGACTCCACTTACCTGACCGGCAAGCGGGTCTATATCTTTGGCGATGCGACCCATGCAATTGCGGCGGCCCGTGTAGCGGCCGATGAAATGGGCTTTACGGTCGTGGGGCTCGGCACCTATAGCCGTGAGTTCGCCCGTGAGGTGCGTGAGGCGGCCAAGCGTTATGGCGTGGAGCCCTTGATCACGGATGACTATCTTGACGTGGAGCAGCAAGTGGCCGAACTCCATCCGGAGCTCGTGTTGGGCACTCAGATGGAGCGCCACATCGCCAAGCGTTTATCCATTCCATGCGCGGTGATCTCCGCGCCGGTGCATGTTCAGGATTTTCCGGCCCGTTACTCACCGCAGATGGGTTTCGAGGGCGCTAATGTGCTCTTTGACACCTGGATTCATCCTCTGATGATGGGACTTGAAGAACATTTGATTCATATGTTTCGCGAGGACTTCGAGTTTCATGATGGTGCGGCGCCTTCTCATCTTGGCGCACGTGCAGCCCCCGGTGCAGTAGGGGATGGGCCAGTCCACGCCGCATCGGGATCGCGCGCAGAGTCATCGGATGACGAGATCGCGGTGGCCGAGCAGGTGAGCGTGACCGCGCAGGCCGCGGCCATGGCCACGGCCGCTACGGCAGAGGCAGCGGTTGGCCTTGCCGCGTCCTGGGATGCCGATGCCCAGAGAGAACTCCACAAGATTCCGTTTTTTGTCCGTGGCAAAGCCCGCCGTAACACCGAGCGTTTTGCGTTAGACCGCGGTATTTCTACGATCACTGTCGAGACACTATACGATGCCAAAGCCCACTTCAGCCGGTAAGCAGGTGCGCTCTACAGGCCCGTCATCCACGGACTTGGCCACACCGGTGCGGGTCACGATGGTGACCATGGACACCCATTTGGCCACCGCCACTGCACGGGCACGGATGCGGCTGATGAAACAGCTGCCGGGTTTGTCATTGACCATGCATGCTGCTTCGGAGTGGGCTAATGACCAGGCCTTGCTGGAGGAGTGCATTGCCGATATTGCGCGGGCGGACATTGTGGTGGTCACCATGTTGTTCATGGAGGATCACTTTCTGCCAATTCTTCCGGCGCTCCAAGCCCGACGAGAGCAGTGTGATGCCATGGTCTGCGCGATGTCGGCTGCCGAGGTGGTGCGCATCACGCGGCTCGGTAAGTTTGATATGAGCAAACCCGCAACGGGGCTCAGTGCGCTGTTAAAGCGCCTGCGGGGCAATAAAGACAAAACATCGACAGGCGGTGCCGCCCAGATGAAGATGTTGCGTCGCGTGCCGAAACTGTTGCGGTTCATTCCAGGCACGGCACAGGATGTGCGCTCCTATTTCTTATCACTTCAGTATTGGTTAGGCGGAAGCGAAGAAAACATGTTCAACATGGTGCGCTACCTAATCAACAAGTACGCCAGCGGTCCGCGTGAGGTGTTGCGCGGTGCGGATGATCCGGCGCTGCCGGTCGAGTATCCGGATCTGGGCGTCTATCACCCACGGATGAAGTCGCGCATGTCGGACACCGTGGACGACCTTCCGGCTGTGGTGCCCGACGCGAAGGCAAAGGGTCGCGTGGGCTTACTGCTGTTGCGTTCTTATTTGTTATCCGGGAATTCCGGTCATTACGATGGCGTGATTGCGGCATTGGAGGCCCAGGGATTACAGGCCGTGCCGGCCGTTTCGGCCGGCGTGGACGCTCGGCCCGCGGTCGAGGCGTTTTTCATGAACGATGGTCAGGCCACCGTGGATGCGGTGGTGTCGCTGTCCGGTTTTTCATTGGTGGGGGGTCCGGCGTATAACGACGCCCGTGCTGCAGAGGAGATGCTGGCTGCGTTGGATGTACCGTATCTGGCCGCACACCCCGTAGAGTTTCAGTCCCTGGATCAGTGGGGCGAGTCCGAGCGTGGCCTGTTACCGGTCGAGAGCACGATCATGGTGGCGATTCCGGAACTCGATGGCGCCACAACGCCCATGGTGTTTGGCGGCCGTGCCGGACAGCCCGGCCGCCAATGCAAGGGCTGTCACGAACATTGTGCGTTTACCAGCGCACAGAATGCGCAGGACATGCATACCTGCAGTGAGCGTGCCCATATGCTGGCCTCGCGTGTGGCCAAGCTTGTGGCCTTGCGCCGCAGTCAGCGTGCCGAGCGTCGTATTGCCCTGGTGATCTTTAATTTTCCGCCGAATGCCGGCAACACCGGCACCGCGGCCTACCTATCGGTATTCGAGTCACTGTTTAACGTGATGCGTGCGATGCGCGAGCGCGGCTACACGGTGGAGATTCCGGACAGTGTCGATGCCCTGCGTGATGCAGTGATTATCGGAAACAAAGACCAGTACGGGGCCGATGCCAATGTGCACACCATGATCAGTGCCGATGATCACGTGCGCCGGGAGAAGTGGCTTGAGCAGATCGAGGCCGCCTGGGGTCCGGCGCCGGGCAAACACTTGACCAACGGCAGTTCCATTTTTGTATTGGGCCGGCAGTTCGGAAATCTCTTAGTCACCGTTCAACCCAGCATGGGGTATGAAGGCGATCCGATGCGTCTGCTGTATGAGAATGGCTTTGCGCCAACCCACGCCTTCTCGGCCAATTACCGCTACCTGCGCGAGGACTTTAACGCCCATGCGGTGCTGCACTTCGGCACCCATGGAGCACTGGAATTCATGCCCGGCAAGCAATCGGGCATGTCGGGGGCCTGCTGGCCGGACCGATTGATTTCGGATCTACCGAATTTTTATCTGTATGCCTCAAATAACCCATCCGAAGGGGCTATCGCGAAGCGTCGTGCGGGGGCCACGTTGATCAGTTATATCACCCCCCCGGTGGCACAGGCGGGGTTGTATCGCGGACTGCAGGACCTGAAATCCTCCATCGATCGTTGGCGTGGTCTTGAACCGGATGCGAAGGATCGCGCCGAGACGGCCGCCCTGGTGCAGTCGCAGGCCGCGGAACTCCACCTCGCGCCGACGGAGCCGCTCTGGTCCGTTGCTGCCTCCGGTACCACGGGATCGGTGACATCGGAGTCTGTGGGCGACAGCGAGGCGGAGCGGGCGATTCGACAACTCCACGACGCGATTCTTGAACTGGAGTACACCTTGATTCCGCACGGTTTGCATATCGTGGGCGGCATGATGGATGAAGAACAACGCACCGACATGCTGATGTCGATGGCGGAGGCCTCCAAGGGCATCGTGCTGGATCGTAAGGCCGTTGGGGCTTTGGTGCGCGGTGAAAGCGCCGAAGAAGCGGCCGCGCGTAACTTTGAGCAGCCCGATAACCTCGTGCAGATCATGCGCGAACTGCAGACCGCCGATCGCATGCTCATGGAAGAAACCGAAATCGAGGGCGTACTCAAGGCGCTTGATGGACAGTTCATTCGCCCTGCACCGGGCGGCGATTTATTGCGCACTCCCGAGGTCTTGCCCACGGGGCGTAATCTGCACGGATTTGATCCCTTCAAAATTCCGAGTGCGTTCGCGGTTCGCGATGGGGCCATTCAGGCACAAAAGCTGATTGATCGGTATCTGGCCGATGGGCATCGCTTACCCGAATCCATTGCCATGGTGCTCTGGGGAACGGATAACCTGAAAACCGAGGGCAGTCCGATTGCCCAGGCCCTTTATCTGATGGGGGCACAACCGCGATTCGACAGTTATGGGCGTGTGGCCGGTGCGCAATTGTTGCCCTTGGCCGAGGTCGGCCGTCCGCGCATTGATGTGGTGATCACGCTGTCCGGTATTTTCCGGGATCTAATGCCACTGCAGATCAAGATGCTGGCCGAGGCGGCCTTTCTATGTGCATCGGCCGATGAGCCTGCGGACCAGAATTTTATTCGCAAGCATGCGCTCGCCTATCAGGCCGAGCATCAGTGCACCCTGGAAGAGGCCTCACTGCGCGTCTATGGTAATGCCGAGGGAGCCTACGGCGCCAATGTCAACAGCCTGGTGGAAAACAGCCGCTGGGACGAGGAAGATGAACTGGCGGAAACCTATTCACGTCGCAAAGGATTCGCGTATGGCCGAAGCGGCCGACCGATCAAACAGCCGGCACTGCTGCAAAGCGTTCTTAAGGATGTCCAGCTCACCTATCAGAACCTAGACTCGGTAGAACTCGGTGTGACCACCGTGGACAACTACTTCGATACCTTGGGGGGCATTACCGGTGCCGTGAAACGGGCCAAGGGCGGGGCGGCACCTCCGGTCTACATTGGGGATCAGACCAAGGGTGGCGGCACGGTGCGCACGCTTTCGGAACAGGTCGCCCTGGAAACCCGCACGCGCATGCTCAATCCCAAGTGGTACGAGGGCATGCTCAAGCACGGCTATGAGGGCGTGCGTCAGATCGAGGTCCATATTACCAACACCATGGGCTGGTCCGCGACCACGGGCCAGGTCCAACCCTGGGTCTATCAACAACTGACCCAGACGTTCATGCTCGATCCGGAGATGCGGGATCGGCTGGCCAAACTGAATCCCACCGCATCGGCCAAGGTGGCCAATCGGCTGTTGGAAGCGTCCGAGCGCCAATTCTGGAGCCCGGATGAGAAAACGCTAGCGGCATTACGCCAGGCTGGCGAAGAACTAGAAGATCGCCTTGAAGGCGTCTATGAGGGAGCAACCACATGAATGTCGCCACCGTTCCATTTTCTGAGATCAAGCGCACCGGGGGCCGTCCTGACGGGGAGGGCAGCGTACAGGTGCAGCTCGATCCGGGCATGAAAATTGGCAATGCCAAAGTCTTTGCCGTGTATGGCAAGGGCGGCATTGGCAAGAGCACCACATCATCGAACCTGTCGGTGGCGTTTTCCAAGCTGGGCAAGCGCGTGCTGCAGATTGGCTGCGATCCCAAGCACGACTCCACCTTTACCTTGACCAAGAAACTTATGCCCACAGTGATCGATGTCTTGGAGTCGGTGGACTTCCACACCGAAGAGCTGCGCATCGATGATTTTGTGTTTGAAGGCTACAACGGGGTGATGTGCGTGGAGGCCGGCGGGCCGCCTGCCGGCACCGGCTGTGGTGGCTATGTGGTGGGCCAGACCGTCAAACTACTTAAAGAGCATCATCTATTAGACGACACTGATGTGGTGATTTTTGATGTGCTTGGCGATGTGGTCTGCGGTGGTTTTGCAGCCCCCTTACAGCATGCCGAGCGGGCCTTGATTGTGACGGCCAACGATTTTGATTCGATTTTTGCCATGAACCGTATCGTGCAGGCCATTGGTGCGAAATCTAAAAATTATCGGGTGCGCTTAGGCGGTGTGATCGCCAATCGCAGTGCGGCCACCGATCAGATCGATAAATTCAACGAACAGATTGGCCTGAAGACCATGGCCCATTTCCCGGATCTTGATGTGATTCGTCGCAGCCGACTCAAGAAATCGACACTCTTTGAAATGGAGGAATCACCGGAGCTGCTGCGGGTCCAAGAGGAATATCTGCGGTTAGCCGAGAAGCTCTGGATGGGCGTGGACCCCCTGAATGCGGAGCCGATGAAAGACCGCGATATTTTTGATTTGCTGGGATTTGATTGATCCGATTCAGGTATCGTGAATACGACCTCAGAGATGAGCCATCCCACCCCCTACTTAAAGCAGCGTGCTCGGATCGAGCATTACTTCGATCGCACGGCGGCCGATACCTGGGCACGTCTGACCTCGACGGCGCCGGTCAGTGGGGTTCGTGCGACGGTGCGCGCCGGGCGGGATCGGATGCGCGCCACATTGCTGTCCTGGCTGCCCGGGGATCTGACCGGTCGCCGCATGTTGGATGCCGGCTGTGGCACAGGGGCATTGGCGGTGGAAGCGGCCCGGCGCGGTGCTCAGGTGGTCGCCATCGATTTATCGCCCACTCTGGTGGCCCTGGCACGGGAGCGTGCTGGCGGCGATTTTGGGGGCGGTCATATTGAATTTATGTCGGGCGATATGTTCGATCCCGCGTTGGGCGAGTTCGATTATGTGGTGGGCATGGACTCGTTAATTCACTATCGTCCGGTGGATATGGTGGACATTTTGTCGGGTTTCGCAGCCCGGACCCGCACCTCAATCGTGTTTACCTTTCCACCGAAAAATCTGCTTCTAACGGCCATGATCTCCGTTGGAAAGTTATTCCCACGTAAAGATCGTGCGCCATTCATACAACCGGTGACGTATGAGAAATTGCGCACCCGCATCCAGGATTCGGCCGCGCTGTCTGCGTTTATGGTGGGCCGCACCGAGAGAATTGCCAGCGGATTTTACACCTCACAGGCGCTCGAACTCGTGAGGACGACATGAGCCGACTCGCCACGATGAGATCCTGGCGTAAGTGGACCCGTCTGAGTCCTCGCTTTTTACCGTTTGCGGATGTCGCCACGCGTGAACTGCCGTTGGCGCGGCTCTTTCAACTGTCCTTGTTTCAGGTCTCCGTGGGCATGTGTACCGCCTTGCTGATCGGCACACTGAACCGCGTAATGATTGTCGAGTTGGGCGTGAGTGCCTGGCTGGTGGCGGTGATGGTGGCCCTGCCGTTGTTGTTCGCGCCGTTTCGCGCTCTGCTCGGCTTCAAATCCGATACCCACAAATCCGTATTGGGCTGGCGTCGCGTGCCGTACATCTGGCTGGGCACGCTCTTTCAATTCAGCGGTCTGTCCATCATGCCCTTTGCCTTGATTCTGCTGTCGGGCGATAGCCATTGGCCAGCCTGGATCGCCACGCTGGCCACGGGCCTCGCGTTCCTGTTGGTGGGCATGGGCCTGCAGACCACGCAGACGGCGGGACTGGCACTGGCCACCGACATTGCCCCGCCCGAAGCCCGTCCGCGGGTGGTCGCCATGATGTACGCCATGTTCCTGGTCGGCATGGTAGCCAGTGGGCTGATCTTTGGATGGTTATTGACCGATTTCTATCCACTCAAACTCATCAAGGTCATTCAAGGAGCCGCCGCCGTGAGCGCGGTGCTCAATGTGATCGCGCTCTGGAAGCAAGAGGCACGCAATCCGGAACGGACATCGGCCAAACGTGAGCGCCCGCATTTTCGCGAGACCTGGCGGGCCTTTTCGCGGCGGCCGCACACCCTGCGCTATCTGGTGGCCCTGGGCCTGGGTACGGCCGCATTCGCGATGCAGGACATTATTTTGGAGCCCTACGGGGGCGAGGTTCTGGGCCTGTCCGTGTCGGCCACGACCGTGCTCACGGCCCTGATGGCCACGGGCGCCCTAGTGGCGTTTACCTTGGCCGCGCGTTGGCTAAGTCGTGGAGCCAATCCCTACCGTGTCTCGGCCTTAGGCGCGGTCATGGGGCTAGTCGCATTTTCATGCGTAATTTTTTCGGAACCTTTTCACGAACCGAATCTGTTTCGTTTCGGTGCGGTGTTGATCGGATTTGGCGGCGGATTGTTCTCGGTGGGTACGCTGACGGCGGCCATGAATCTGGAGTCGGACGATCCCAGTCGGCATTTCGGAACCAGCGGATTGATCATCGGTGCCTGGGGTGCGGTCGTGGCTACGGCCACCGGGGTGTCCATGGCGCTCGGCGGTGCGCTGCGTGATCTCGTGTCCACCCTGGCCATGAATGGCGACATTGGATCGGCCTTGGTGAATCCGGCCACCGGGTACAGCTTTGTGTATCACCTCGAGTTGTATTTGTTGTTAATGACATTGGTGGCCATTGGCCCGTTGGTGCGTGTCGGGACGAACGCTCCGGTGTCGTCGAATTCATCAGTTTCAAAGTTTGGTCTGGCGGAATTCCCAAGCTGATCAAATCATTTAAGGAGAACGACCATGGGAACAGGAGCAGTCACGCAATACATCGATCTCGCGCAGATCGTGCTGTACGTCTTTTGGATCTTCTTCTTCTGGCTGGTGGTCTGGTTGGTGCGGGAAGGGAAGCGCGAAGGGTATCCGCTGGAAAGCGATCGTCGGGATTACGTGGATATCCAGGGGTGGCCTGCCATCCCCAAGGCCAAACAGTTTCGTCTGGGCGATGGCACGATTCTGGAGGCGCCGCATGACCGCGATCGTAATGCGCCGGCGTTGGCCGCGCGCCGCACGGGCAACTTTCCGGGTGCACCCATTGAGCCCACGGGCAACCCGATTGGGGCGGGGTTAGGGCCGGGCGCCTGGACTGAGCGTGCGGATCATCCCGATCACATGCGCGATGGTTCCGCCAAAATTCGTCCCATGCGACTAGAGTCTGATTTCAGCGTGGCCATGCAGGACGTGGATCCGCGCGGTCTCACGGTGGTGGGTGCCGATGATGTGGCGGCCGGTGTGGTTAAGGATCTCTGGGTTGACCGCACCGAGATGCTGTTCCGCTACCTTGAAGTGGCGCTCACCGGTGGCAAAACCATTCTGCTGCCGATCCCGTTTTGCCGCATCACCAAGAAAAACGTGAAAGTCGCCGCGATTCTAGGCGGTCAATTTGCCGGTGCGCCGACCACAAAGAGTCACGATCAGGTGACCCTGCGCGAAGAAGATGAGATCGCAGGTTACTTTGGTAGCGGCATTTTGTACGCCACGCCTACGCGTCAGGAACCCCTGGTATGACCCGCGATCTCAGTCACACGCACGGCTATCCTCATGAACACGAGGTGGAGCCGCAATACGGCCTGCCCGAGAGTCTGCCGAATGATGAAAAAATTCTGTGGCAGGGCTCACCGGTCTGGACTTCACTGGCCCGACATGCGTTTCATGTCTATAAGCTGACGGTGTACTTTGCCGTGATCATTGTCATTCGTGTGTTCACCATTCTGACCGATGGCGGGACCCTGGAGCGCGCCATGATCTCGGCCCTGTGGCTGGGCATTCTCGCGGCCACCGCCATTGCGGTGTTGGCTGCCATTGCCGCGGTGTCCGCGCGCACCACGGTCTACACCATCACCACGAAACGGGTGGTCATGCGGGTGGGCATGGTGTTGACCACGACGTTCAATCTTCCCTTTAAACGGATCGCCTCCGCGGGACTGCGGTTGCAGTCCTACAACACGGGCGATATTCCCCTGGCGTTAATGGGCAACGATCGGATTGCGTACCTGCATTTGTGGCCGCATGTCCGTCGTTGGCGGTATGCACAGCCGGAGCCCATGCTGCGGGGCGTGCGCGACCCGCGTCGTGTGGCCGAGATCTTGACGAAGGCTTGGGCCGCACGCGTCGGCGAGGCCGCTGCGGTCACGGCGGTTGAGCCGCTGGCGCGAGGCCATGCCCATCGGGCCGCCCCATCGACACCTTCCGGAGACATGCGCGCGGCGTAATTACCCGTGTACAGCATCCTCATGAACGAATCCACTGCACTGATTCATGACGCCTCCTCCGCGCGCGGAGGGCGTCGCTGGGCATTGCCGGTGTTGGTGGTCAGCGGACTGGTGGTGCTGATGGTGTCCATCGCGTCATTTCGTGCGACGGGGGTCTCCATTCGTGAGCCGGAATCGGCCGCAGTCGTGATCCGCGAACTTCGCTTTGAAGATCGCGCCGATGGCAGCATTGCTGTGATCGATCATCGTAGTGCCCGTGTGATCGCTACGATCACGGGCGAGGCGGGTTTTGCCCGTGGCACGCTGCGTGGATTTGCCCGCGATCGGCGTTTACGCGGTGTCCGCGCAGACCATCCGATCCAGCTGATTGGGCGCGCGGACGGCCGCTTGACCCTATGGGATCCGATGACCGAACGGGTCGTGGATCTGGAGTCGTTTGGCGCGACGAATGCATCGGTATTTGGCCGCTTATTGTCCCCGTCGCTGTATCAAGGAGCCCGCTAATGGAATCGAAAACATCCTGCACAGTAGAGATTGCTCACACCTCGTACGATTTCTATGCCCACGTGGAGCTTCAAGACAACACGGTGGAGCCTGGCGATCAGGTCCTGGTGCATAACCCGCCCACTTCGATCCATTATGGACAGCACATCAAGGTGGAGCGCGAGGCCACCATCTCCAGGGCGGGCTGGTTCTCGCGGTTCTGGACGAAGTTTATTGCGCGGTTTGAACTGGCCACCTTATACGAAGTGAGTTTTTCCACCACGCGTTTCTCAAAATCCCGGCGCTATCCCAGGCCGGTCATGCCGTCCGGTCGCAGGACCGGCGTTTAAGGGGGAGAGCAATGAATACTCTGGCACACGAGATGCCCAAGATGATCAGTACCAACGAGGCCACGGAGCGCGCCCTCGAGAGCACCATTCTGAATCCGCGTTTTTATACGACCGATTTTGATGCCATTGACCGTATTGATATTGAACACATTCGGCCACAGTGGGATGCCCTGATGGCAGAGTTTGCGGCCGACAAGAATAAAGACCATTTTCAGCGCCCTCCGGAGACCATGCACCAGGACTATTCCAATATTCCGGATGGGTTGTATCAGGAATTTGTCGACTTTCTGATCAGTTCCGTGACCTCGGAGTTCTCGGGATGTGTGCTCTATGCCGAGATTAAGCGGCGCATCAAAAATGAAGATATGCGCAACCTGTTTGGGTATATGGCGCGCGATGAAAGCCGGCATGCCGGATTCATTAACCAATGGCTCAAAGACTTCGGCATTGGTGTGGATCTTGGGTTTCTGGCCAAGGCGAAAAAGTACACCTATTTTCGCCCAAAGTTTATTTATTACGCGACGTACCTTTCCGAAAAAATCGGTTACGCCCGTTACATCGCCATCTATCGGCAGATCGAACGGCATCCGGAGCTGAAATTCCACCCCATTTTTGGATGGTTCAAAGAG
This sequence comes from Burkholderiaceae bacterium, assembly GCA_049421125.1. Lineage (GTDB taxonomy): Bacteria > Pseudomonadota > Gammaproteobacteria > Burkholderiales > Burkholderiaceae_A > Lacustribacter. The sequence goes on along the minus strand of JBMSML010000016.1, from coordinate 1,486 downwards.
TGGTGCAATGACGAATTCCGGCACGGTGAGGCGTTTGCCATGTTGATGCGTGCCGATCCGAAGCTGCTCTCTGGCGTGAATTTATTATGGATTCGATTCTTTCAACTGGCCGTCTACGCCACCATGTTCGTTCGGGATCACGCCAGGCCAGAGTTTCACAAGGCTGTGGGGATGCATCCGACCGACTATGACTTTCAGGTGTTTCGCACCACCACAGAAATTTCCAAACAGGTCTTTCCGGTCACCCTGAACCTGGATGACCCGCGCCTGTTGGCCGGCTTTGAAAAACTAACGGTGATTGCCGAGCAGGTGGCCAATGCCCGGGAGCGGGGGGGTCTGATCGGACGAGTGGCACAGGCCTGGCATGGGCTGAGGGCGGCCGCGGTGTTTGGCCGTCTGTACGTCCTGCCTGCGAAGCGACACGAACTGCCGCAGGATGTGCGACTGGCCCCCACCTGGTAATGACGGTGATCATCGCCCTTCTGTACACGGTCTTTGTCTGGTGGTTTAGCACCGGCATCATCTTGTACTTGAACGGCATGCCCCGGCATACTTTTAAATGGACGATGTCGGGTGCCACCGTCATCTTGTTGGCGGCACTGTATGCCCTGCAATTGACCAGTCATGTTGCCGAGGTGTGGGCGGCTTACTGCGCGTTCACGTGTGCGGTGTTGGTCTGGGCATGGCAAGAGATCGGATTTTTATTGGGGTTTGTCACGGGCAGCCGTAAAACGGACTGTCCGCGGGATGCGCGCGGCTGGCGCAAATTCGGCCTGGCGGCCGAAACCATTCTGTATCACGAGCTTGCCCTGATCGTGCTGGGGGCGATGGTCTGGCTGATGACCAAAGACGGCGTCAATGCTGTGGGGTTCTGGACCTATCTGGTGCTGTGGGCCATGCGGCAGAGCGCTAAGCTTAATGTCTATTTTGGAGTTCGCAACCTCAATGAAGGGTTTTTGCCGCACCACCTGAAATATCTGCAGACTTACTTTCGCCGCCGGGCAATGAATGCCTTCCTGCCCATTTCGGTGCTGGTGGCCTGCCTGATTGCGGTCCCGATTTGGAGGTCAGTGGCCGCTGCCTCGGCGGGCAGTGCGGACGCCGTGGGCTTGGCCCTGGTGGGCACGCTACTGTGCCTGGCGATTGTGGAGCATCTGTTTCTGGTGATCCCATTACCCTTTGAGGCGCTCTGGAAATGGGGCTTGCGGTCGCGGGCCTCAGACCTCTCGTAAGCAGGTTTAACCCGAGTACCGCCGAAGGACATCCGCACGTAGTCTGTGGGCATGCCCCGATCCGACACCACCCTTATTGCCTTAATCGAGTCGGCGGTGAATGGTTTTGGTGATCGCACCGCCTATCGTTGCATGGGCGTGGACACCTCGTTTGCGCAATTCGGGCGTGATAGCGCCCGGGTACGCAATGCGTTGCAGGAGTGGCAACTGCCGTCCGATGCACGGGTCGCCGTGATGTTGCCCAATGTCGCCCA
>JBMSML010000015.1:0-22629 GCA_049421125.1 Burkholderiaceae bacterium | reverse complement strand
GCAGCTCCTCATTGAGGACCGGCACCAGCGTGCGAACGGCCTGGGCCAGGGTGAGTGGGTTGGCCGTGGCCTGTCGGATCACGCCCAAGGCCACTGCATTTTCACCATTGAATCGCACGCTGCTGCGCGCGCTCGCCGCATCGAGCTCTACCCGACCCAGGTCGCGAATCCGCACGGGATACCCGGCGGCCTGCTTCACCACGATGTCGCCAAACTCGCGAGCGGTATTGAGGTCCGTGCGCGCGGTCACCGTGAACTCACGCTGCTGGCTCTCGACACGGCCGGCCGGCAGTTCAATGTTCTGCTGACCGATGGCCGATTCGACATCGGCCGGCGTCAATCCATAGGCGGCCAATCGATCCCGATCGATCCAGATGCGCATGGCGTACTTACGCTCGCCGTTGATCCGCACATCGGCCGCACCCGGCAACACCTGAAGACGGGGTTTAACGATGCGATTGGCAATATCACTGACATCCAACGGCGAGCGGGTAGCGCTCGCAAACGCCAGCCAGATAATTGGATTGGCATCGGCTTCCACCTTGGCAATAGCCGGTTCATCCACTGTTTTCGGCAGTTTAGCCCGCACGCGAGACACCCGATCACGGACATCGGCCGCGGCCGCGTCGGCATCCTTTTCCAGACGAAAGGTCACCGTGATCTGGGATTGCTCGGCGCGGGAAATGGACGTGATGACATCCACCGCATCAATGCCCGCGATCGAATCTTCCAGTGGCTTGGTGACCTGGGTCTCAATCACTTCGGCCGACGCACCCGTGTAGGTCGTCGTCACCGTGACCACGGGAGTATCAATCCGTGGGTACTCCCGCACCGACAATCGGGTATACGACACAGCACCGATCAGCAACACGATGAGTGACAGCACCGTGGCAAATACTGGTCGTTTAATGCAGATTTCCGAGATCACCATCGCTGTGATGCCATCGCCACGCGATGATCAGGGTGCTTTCTTATTCATCGTCGTTGGCGCTCCGGCCGCCGACGCGGGCACCGCGGTCGGGCCTCCCGCCGCACCGGTCGCCGCCCCAGCACGCGCATCGACCGACTTGACCGGCATCTGCGATCCACGGATCTTGATCTGACCGGCCGTGACCACGCGTTCGTCTTTGGCCAATCCTTCCAAGATCTCGACCACCGCTTTCTGATCGACCTGGGTGCGCAATCCAACCCGGACCGGCGTGATCACCGCAACGCCATCGGTGACCTTGAACACCGAGACCTTGCCCTGACTGGTCACCAAGGCCTCCTCCGGAATGATCACGGCATTGGTTCGGGTCTCTAACACCAGACGCACGCGGACAAACATGCCCGGCTTTAAGCGCTTGGAGCCATCGCGCAGCTCCGCACGAAGCAGCAAGGAACGGCCCGATGCATCCACGGCGGCATCAATGGCCGTCACCCTGGCGGGAAACACGACCCCCGGAAAAGCATCGGACTCGAGCTGGACCGTCTGGTCCACCCGCAGACGCCCGGAGAGTTGTTCGGGAACACGAAAGTCGGCCTTCATCGAACTGATGTCTTCGATATTGACGAGGTCTGCCCCTTCCTTGATGTAATCGCCGACACTGATCTGCCGAATACCGATCACGCCACCGAAGGGGGCGCGTAGGGTCATCTTCTCGAGGGTCGCCTGCGCCAAGGCGAGTTTGGCCTGGGCGATCTGTTCCGAGGCCTGAGCATCGTCCAATGCCGCCGCCGACAAAAACTTTTTGCCGAACAATTCCTGAGTGCGCTTTAATTTCGCAGACGCTAGGTCACGCTCGGCACGGGCCTGCTGCACTTGCGCCTGCTGAATGCCGGCATCAAACACAATCAGCTCATCGCCTTTGATCACTCGGGCGCCATCGGAAAATGAAATGCGAGCCACACGGCCGGAGATCTCGGACTTGACCACGACCGATTCCGCCGCCCGTAAGGTGCCAATGGCCGTGACGGCATCCTGAATCGTGGCCACGCGGGACACTGCAGTGTCCACCACCACCGGGCCCCCGGCCGCCGTGGGCGCAGGAAGATTACCGGTGTTGAGGTGGATCGCCGCCAGGCTGGCGATGACCAACCCCGCCAAGGTCAGCACCAGAATCAGAACACGACGGGGAGTGAATGCAGTTCTCATGAACGGGCCGATGTAGCGTGTCCCGATAGGGTAATCGATTCCACACCCCGATTCGCCAGTGCGTCCGCACGCTCATTACCGGGATGACCCTGATGGCCCCGCACCCACTCCCAATCCACCTGATGCCGGACAAGCTCGTGATCCAAGGTCTGCCAGAGATCCTGATTGGCCACGGGCTTGCCCGCCGCGGTCTTCCAGTTTTTGCGCTTCCACGCACCCATCCAGTCTTGGACGCCCTTTTGGACGTATTGACTGTCGGTCACGATGCGCACATGACAGGCTCGGTTCAAGGCCCGCAAGGCCTCGATCACGGCGGTCAATTCCATCCGATTGTTCGTGGTACTGGGGGCACCCCCGAAGAGTTCACGTTCGGCACCGCCGTATTCCAACACCGCGCCCCATCCGCCCGGGCCCGGATTGCCCTTACAGGCCCCATCGGTATGAATGATCACCACTGAATCCGACGACTTAAGACCCATGAAACGACTCCTTGGGGTTGGACTGTGCGCGGGGCAATCCCGCCGTCGTGACCGACGAGGACGCGGCGGCGGTCCGCTGACCGGCCACCGCACGTCGCTCACGCCACCTCGGACCGATCAACTGAAGATGATGCACACGCTTGACCGCCATTAAAAAATAAACGCCACCCGCCATGGGCCACCACCGACGTCCTGCCGGATCCATCCAACGCAATCGGTGACGCCAGCGCTCCGAGTCCAGGGGCGCAAAATAGGCCCCATAGGCACTCGCCCCGCCCGCCCCCAGATCGAAATTCAATAATTTCAGCCAATCTTTTAACCGAGGCAAAGCAATCCAGACATGGCCCGAGGGCGGAAAGCGTGCCACGCACCGGGATGAACGCCGCAAACGCCACAAACTGAAGGGATTAAACCCCGTCACCACAATGCGGCCTTCCGGCAGCAATACGCGTTGTGCTTCCCGTAATAAATGGTGTGGGTCCCGGGCCACCTCCAAGGCGTGCGAGAGCACCAATAGATCCAAGCTCTCGGTCTGAAACGGCAAATCAGCGATACTACTGACTAGGCCGCTCGGACGGCTCAGATCGGCGCTATCCTTGGGACTCACCCCACTCGACCGATCAATCGCGGAACTGGGCCATACCAGCCGCGCACGGCACTGCATGCGATTGTTGCGAAGTGCATCAATCGGCGACGGGGTAATCTGCACGGCATGCACGCCAAACACGTCCTGCAGCGTGGCGTCGAGCCAGGACTGTTCCTCGTGGAGCAGCGCCGCCCCCAAGGGCGTCTGGCCCCACGCCTCCCAATCATGAAAGGGATTAAGTAATGGTGTCGGTAGTTCCTGCATTTCAGGACAACTATATCTGGATCATCCGCCAAAACGCCCGTTCCGCCGCCGTTGTGGTGGATCCCGGAGAGGCGTCCGGCGTGATCGCGTGGCTTGATCGGCACGGTTGCGCACTGGCCGGTATTCTGGTGACCCATCACCACGCCGATCACACGGGAGGCATCACCGACCTGATCGCCCACGCCATGGAACACCATCCGGAACGTCCTCTCTCGATCATCGGCCCCGCACGCGCACGCATCCCCGAGATCACGAACGAAGTGCACGAGGGGGATCGCGTTCCTGTCGACGCATTAGGCATCACGTTGAGCGTGCTCGACGTGCCGGGTCATACGCGCGACCACATCGCGTTTTATTCAGAGGATGATCTCAACGGAACCGGCCAGCCCTCGTTGTTCTGTGGTGACACGCTGTTCGCTGCCGGCTGCGGACGACTGTTTGAGGGCACGCCCGAACAGATGTGGGCATCGCTTCAAAAACTCGCCACACTCCCAGAGAGCACCCAGGTCTATTGTGCGCACGAGTACACGCTATCGAACCTCATGTTCGCCCACCATGCACTGCCCGGGCATGCCGCGATTGCGGATCGGCTCGAACGCGTGCGGCGTCTTCGTGCCGAGGGCCGCATGACGGTCCCCACCACGATGCAAGAGGAGCGACGCACCAATCCGTTCTTGCTGTGCCGCGATGTTCGCGCGTTTGCTGCCATGCGGGAACGCAAAGACCAGTTTCGCGCATAATGCCGGCCATGCGCATACATCTGCGATCCCCACTGGCCCTGTGCGCACTCCTTTTGTTGGTCAGTGGCTGTGCCGGTCTGCCGTCGCCGACATCGTCCGGCGGCGCGGACCGCGGGGCGGCGCCCACCACGAGTGCGCCCGCCACCGGCGCCGTCACGTCGCGTGCCGGGACCGTGACCCCACTGCCTAGCGCGCCCAAGACCACGGGTGCAGCCATCACCACCGACACGCACACTGCACCCGAACCGGTATTGCAGACACCGCGTTTCACCAATCTGATCGATCGGATTCAATCGGGCTTTGCCATGCCGGAGCTGGATTCCCCCCTGGTGACGCAGCATGAACGATGGATCGTCCGCAACCCGGAATACCTGAACCGCTTATTCGATCGCGGGGGTAAGTACCTGTTTCATATTGTCGAAGAACTGGAAGCGCGCGGCATGCCCACCGAACTGGCCCTGCTGCCCATCGTCGAGAGCGCGTTTAATCCCCAGGCCTTATCCCGGGCCAAGGCCGCCGGGCTTTGGCAGTTCATTCCATCAACCGGTCGGATATTCGATCTGGAGCAAAACTGGTGGACCGATCAGCGGCGCGATGTGATCGAATCCACGCGGGCCGCCCTCGATTATTTACAAAAGCTCTATGACCTTCAGGACAACGACTGGTTCTTAGCCCTTGCGAGTTACAACTGGGGCGAAGGTGCCGTCATGCGGGCGCGCAAGCAGAATGCCAAGCGTAAGAAGCCCACGGGTTATCTGGACCTGAAAATGCCCAAGGAGACCCGCAACTACGTGCCCAAGCTCATCGCACTGCGCAATGTGTTATCACGCCCCGCCCACTTCGGGATCACCTTACCGGTCATTCCCAACACGCCATTTTTTGTCGTCATCGACAAAGAACAGTCCATCGACCGCGCCCTGGCTGCGAAATGCGCCGATATGAGCGTCGACGAGTTCGTCGAGCTCAATCCGTCCCACCACCGTCCAGTCATCAGTGCGAGCCGCACCGATCGGATTATTTTGCCGGCCGATCGGGCAGCCAGTTTCCAACAGCAGCTGCAGGAGCACCTCGCCCGCGGCGCCCCCCTGGTGACCTGGAAACCCTACACGTTAAAGCCCAACGAGAGCCTGGCCGCCCTGGCGCGACGTTCGGGCGTGACCTCCAACGATCTGATCAAGGCGAACAGCCTGAAACGCAACGCCCAGCCCTTGCCCGGTACCACCCTGTTGGCGCCCGTCGCCGCGCAAGACGATGAGCCGCATATCGAAACCACACTTGCGCGATTCACGGGATCCAAAGTAATTGAAAAAGAACGCCTGAGCGCGGTTTATCACAAGGTCACCAAGAAGGACACCCTGGCGGGTATCGCCAAACGCTATGGCGTGAGCGCCACCCAGATTCGCTCACTGAACAACATGGCGGCCGATGCCGCGATCGCTCCGGGTCAACGGCTACTGATCCGGACGGCCCGCACCCAGACCGTGGTGACCGACGAAAAAGGCAGGAAGACGGTCTTGGCGTCGGTCAACGACGAGGAGTCCGCTCCGGTCGCGAAAAAGGCACCCACAAAAACAAAGGCCGCTCCCAAGAAAGCGGCCCCACAATCCAATTCGAAAAACGATTAGCGGGCTTTAACGGTTGCCTTAAGCGATCGCACGTGGCGGTATCGCCATGCGAATGCGACGTGAGAACTCGGCAAGCGCCGCAATGCCCGAGGCCTCTGCCTTGGCACACCAAGCCTGCAACCCATTCACCGCCTGCTCCACCGAGACATTACGACGACTCCACATGGCCTCGAACTCTTTACGGAGCTCGGCCCACTTCTCGACGGCAGCCGACGGGTTGCGACGGGCGTCTTTCTTAAACGCTTTGGCCAACGACGCCATCAACTCATACTTATACGAGATCATCGCCTCGACGGTGTCCGCATCAATGCGGTCACGTGCCGGATCAATCGTCATTTCCGCGGGAAGCGCCCGGGGTTTGGCCAGGCCCACCGCGGACAACACCCGAATGTAGAACCAGCCAATATCGAACTCATACCACTTAGAGGACAGCTTTGGTGATGTGGCAAAGGTGTGGTGATTGTTGTGCAGCTCCTCGCCGCCAATCAGAATGCCCCACGGCAGAATGTTCGTGCTGGTGTCCGGGCTCTTGAAATTCCGATACCCCCAGAAGTGGCCAATGCCATTGATCACGCCGGCCGCCAGCATCGGAATCCAGGCCATCTGCACTGCCCAGACCGTGGCCCCCACCACCCCAAAGAGCATGACCTCCAGGATCAAGAGCAAGGACACACCCAGCGCACTGTGTCGGGTGTAGACGTGGCGCTCCACCCAGTCATCCGGCGTGCCGTGACCGTAACGCTCCACTAACTCCCGATCCTTGGCGGCCTCGCGATAGAGTTCCGCACCCTCCCACAAGACCTTGGCGATGCCCCTGGTCTGCGGGCTGTGGGGATCGTCTTGCGTCTCGCACTTGGCGTGATGTTTGCGGTGAATCGCTGCCCACTCTTTGGTGACCATCCCGGTGGACATCCAGAGCCAGAACCGCAGAGGATGGGACACCAAAGGATGGAGCTCAAGGGCGCGATGCGCCTGACAGCGATGCAGGTAGACCGTGACGCCGATGATCGTGAGGTGCGTGGTGACCAGAGTGAACACCACAATCGCGGGCCATTCCCAGCCCGTCACGCCAAATCGGACAACATCCCAGAGCGCCAAACCGAGGCTTTCGAATCCTGTATTCAACCCACCACTCCCTTAATTGTTGTGATCCTAGGGATTATCCCACCCCCGACGTGGAATGGCTAGAGGAGGCCACGCGCCATGACCGCCGCATAAAACCCATCTGTCCCCGTGCGGTGCGGCCACAGCAGTAAATCCCCCTGCGCGGTATAGGCCCCCCAGTCCGGCGGTAACGCAATGCGCTGCTGCTCCAACACATCGGCCGTCGATACGCGCCGAAACTCGGGATGGGCGTTGAGAAACCCATCCACGATGTCCACCGTCTCCGCCGCAAGCGGACTGCAGGTGGCATAGACCAATCGTCCACCCGGTTTCACGCACCGGGCCGCCGCCACCAGGATCTCGCCCTGCTGCCGCGTCAGCATCGCAATACGCTCCGGCGTCATGCGCCACTTCAGATCCGGATTGCGTCGTAATGTTCCCAACCCGCTGCACGGTGCGTCCACCAACACACCATCGGCCTTCTGAGCGAGACGTTTTACGCGTTCGTCGCTCACACCGCGAATCACCGTGGGCCAGACATTGGACAACCCACTGCGCGTCATACGGGGCTTAAGCCGTGCCAGTCGCGCCGCCGTGACATCCAACGCATAAATGCGGCCGGTGTTTTTCAGTGCCGCCCCCAAGGCGAGCGTCTTGCCCCCGGCACCGGCACAGAAATCCACCAAGAACTGGCCACGCTTTGGGGCCATGCATTTTGCAAGCAGCTGACTGCCAAGATCTTGCACCTCGATCGACCCGTTCAGGAAGGCGCGCGCCTTCCCCAAGCCGGGTTTGCCCTCCACGCGCAACGCATCGGTCAACACGCTCGAGGCATGGGCGCGAATGTCATCGTGGGCAAGTTCGGCGATGGCCTGTTCAGGTCGACACCGCATGGTGTTCACGCGCAAATCGAACGGTGCCGCCGTGCGCATCACCTCGGCACACTGTGCGGCCTCACTCGTGCCCAAGGCCGATTCCCACGCCGCGACGATCCACGGCGGCGGCGATTCCGCCCGAAGCTTGGCCCAGATGCCATCGGCGATGGACGCACGATCACGGGCACCGAGCTGCGGGTGACGTTTGAAAAATCCGGCGATCACCTGATCCGCGGGCCACTCAAAACGCAGCACCTCGGCCATCAGCTGCTGCGCGAGCGCGGCAACGCTTACGGGTTTTCCGCGACCAGCCATGCGTGGAAATCGTGATCGAAATACCCGCGTCCGACATCGTGCCAACGGCCGTTGTCCAATCGGCAGCGCCCCGATACAACGGCCGCTACGGCCATCGGATAAAGCCGATGCTCCATGGTCAACACCCTCGCCGCCAGCCGATCCGCATGGTCATCGGGCAGCACCGGCACCACGGCCTGGGCCAGGATTGGGCCATGGTCGAGCTCCGCCGTCACCGCGTGCACCGTGCAACCGTGGAGGGTGACGCCCGCCTCCAGGGCCTGTTGATGGGTGTGCAGCCCCTTGAACGACGGCAGCAAGGACGGATGGATATTGAGCATTTGGTGACCAAAGCGTTGGCAGAAATTCGCCGACAAGATCCGCATGAATCCGGCCAAGACCACGACATCGGGTTGCCAGGGCCCCACCACCTCGGCCATCGCCGCATCGAAGGCCTCGCGCGTGGGATAGTCATGATGCGAGATCACCTGCACGGGAATGCCACGGGTTCGCGCATGGGCCAACCCCTCGGCCTGTCCTCGGTTCGAGAGCACGCCGACCACCCGCATCGGCCACCGATGGGCCTCGATCGCCTGCAGCAGCGCCAGAAAGTTCGAACCACGCCCCGACAACAGCACGACGATCCGACCGATGCGATCCGATGCAGAGGGTGTCAGGGGCGCCGTCATGGGGTCGTAGTGTACCGGCACCCTATAATTGACCGTTTGGTTCGACCCTCCGGATATCACGCCAACATGCTGATTTTTCAAGGAATTTCCCCTAGCCGAGCCCCACGTCGGGATCGTGCGATCACCATTGGGAATTTCGATGGGGTGCACGTGGGGCATCAGGCCCTGATCGACCGGGTCATCGCCCTGGCCAAGCCCGCGGGTCTGCTGAGCACCGTGGTGACGTTCGAACCCCACCCGAAGGCACTGTTTAATCCTCAGGCGGCGCCGAACAAAATCCAGGGGTTGCGCGGCAAGGTCCTTGCCTTGGCCGAGCATGGCGTCGAGGAGTTGCGCATTCTTAAGTTTCGCCGTGCCCTGGCCTCGATGACCGCCGACGACTTTATGCGCGTCGTGCTGCAGGATCATTTGCAGACCCGCGCGATCGTGATTGGCGACGATTTCCGATTTGGATCAAAACGCGGCGGCGATGTCAGCCTGCTGCGTCAGGCGTCATCCACGCACGGATGGACGGTGCACACCGTGCAAGAGGTCCAGGTGCAGGGCGAGCGCGTATCGAGTTCGCGACTGCGCCAGGCACTTCGCCAGGGCGATCTGGCCACCGCGACCCAATTGATGGGCCGGCCCTATTCGCTCGCCGGCCACGTCATCCACGGGCGTAAGATCGGTCGTGGTATCGGATTTCCGACCTTGAACATTCCAGTGCATCGAGATCTCCTGATCAACGGTGTGTTCGTTGTGAGCGTGGAGGGCATTGGTCCTGCACCCATGCCGGCCGTGGCGAGCCTGGGACGTCGTCCCACCACCGAAGACGCCGGACACTTGCTCCTAGAAGTCCATGTCTTGGACTGGTCAGGAGAGGTCTACGGTCAGCGGGTTCAGGTGGTCTTCCACGAAAGACTCCGTGATGAACAACACTTCCCCGATATGGTCCTCATGACCCGGCAAATACAACGCGACGCCGATTCCGCGCGCCATTACTTCTCTCATCATGTCCACTAAACCGACCACCTCACGCCCCGCCCACGGATCCGCCACCTCTGGCGCATCGCCCACGGCCGATGCCACGCTGAATCTTCCAAAAACCAGTTTTCCGATGCGCGGTGATCTGGCCAAACGGGAGCCGCACTGGGTGCGTCAATGGCAGGAGCACGGGGTGTATCGCCGCATTCGTGCCGTCACGCAAGGCCGGCCGCTATTTGTCCTGCACGATGGGCCACCCTATGCCAACGGCGATATTCACATCGGGCATGCCGTCAACAAGATTCTGAAAGACATGATCGTCAAGTCCAAAACCCTGGCCGGATTCGATGCCCGCTATGTGCCGGGCTGGGACTGCCACGGCATGCCCATCGAAATTCAGATTGAAAAACAGTTCGGCAAAGGCCTCCCCACGCACGAGGTGCAACAGAAATCCCGGGCGTACGCCCAGGAACAAATCGCCCGACAGAAAAACGATTTCATTCGCTTGGGGGTGCTCGGTGAATGGGACGCGCCCTACACGACGATGGCGCCGCAGAACGAGGCTCTCGAACTTCGGGCGTTAAAAAAAATCATTGAAAAAGGGTTCGTCTATCGCGGACTCAAACCCGTGAACTGGTGTTTTGACTGCGGCTCCGCATTGGCCGAGGCCGAAGTGGAATACGCTGACAAAACCGATCCCGCCGTGGACGTTGCCTTCACTGCGGATGCCCGTGCTACCGCGGCGCTCGCCCAGGCCTTCGGCGTGGATGGATCGTCACTCGCAGGGTCTATTGCCGCAGTGATCTGGACCACCACGCCCTGGACACTGCCGGCCAATCAGGCCTTGAACATTCATCCGGAGTTTCGTTATGCACTCGTGCAGATCACCGGAAACACCACCGCTGCGGCTTCGCGAAAATTTGCACCCAATCAGCACCACGCTTTTCTGGTGCTGGCGCAAGAGCGCGTGGAGGCCTGCCTCGAGCGTTGGGGGCTCACCGGCGTGACGATGGCCACCTGCGCCGGAGCGGATCTGGTGGGCATCGCCTTTCGACATCCCCTGACGCAGGCCCATGATGGATTTGCGCGCACTGCACCTCTGATTGCCGCAGACTATGTGAATCTCGAATCCGGCACGGGCATCGTGCACTGCGCGCCGGCCTACGGTGTAGAGGATTTCAGCTCCTGCAAAGGTCAGGGCATGCGGGATAAAGATATCCTGACCCCCGTGATGGGCGACGGGGTCTACAGTGCCGCCCTGCCCCTATTTGGTGGCATGAGCATCTGGGACGCCAACCCGAAGATCGTGCAGGCCCTGGCCGCCCATCAGGGCCTGATCCACTCCGAGCGCTACACCCACAGTTATATGCACTGCTGGCGGCACAAAACCCCGATCATTTATCGCGCTACCAATCAATGGTTTGCCGGCATGGACATTGCCCCGCGTGAGGGCGGTGGCACGCTGCGCGAACGCGCGCTGGCCGGGGTGGAGGCGACTGCCTTTTATCCGGTTTGGGGCAAGGCACGTCTGCACGCCATGATCGCGAACCGCCCCGACTGGACCCTGTCCCGTCAACGGCAATGGGGTGTGCCCATGGCGTTTTTTGTCCACAGGGAAACGGGCGAACTGCACCCCCGCACACCCGAACTGCTCGACATCATCGCCGAGCGTGTGGCCCGTGATGGCATTGAGGCCTGGCAGCGCATCACCGCGCAGGAACTCCTCGGCGACGAGGCCGTGGACTACGTCAAAAACCATGACACTCTGGATGTCTGGTTCGACTCGGGCACCACCCATGAAACCGTGTTACGCGGCTCTCACGCCACGCAGTCGGCCTTCCCAGCGGATCTTTATCTGGAAGGCAGTGATCAGCACCGCGGATGGTTTCATTCATCGCTGCTCACCAGCTGCATGATCAATGGCGTGCCCCCTTATAAGGCCCTGCTCACGCACGGTTTCGTGGTCGATGGAGAAGGCCGCAAGATGAGCAAGTCCATGGGCAATGTGATCGCACCCCAACAGGTCTCGGACACCATGGGCGCCGACATCCTTCGTCTCTGGGTGGCGAGCACGGATTATTCCGGTGAGCTCTCCATCTCCGACACGATTCTCAAACGCGTGGTCGAGTCCTATCGCCGACTCCGCAACACCCTCACCTTCCTGCTCGGTAACGTGTCGGATTTTGATCCTGACCGCGATGCCGTCGCCATCGATCAACTCCTGGAGATTGATCGCTATGCCCTCGCATTAATGGAGCGCGTGCAGCGGGACGTCCTCGCGGACTATGAGAAGTTCTCCTTCCATCCGGCCGTGGCCCGATTGGTCGGATTTTGCTCCGAGGACCTTGGCGCCTTTTATCTGGACATTCTCAAGGATCGGCTCTACACCACTCGGGCGAACTCGCGTTCGCGACGCTCGGCGCAGACGGCGCTTCATCACATCACCGAATCGATGACCCGTCTCATGGCTCCGTTTTTATCCTTCACCGCCAATGAGGCCTGGCAGAGTCTGCGCGCCACTGCCGCAAACGATGATGCGCCCACCGTGTTCGAACTCACTGCCCATACCCTGCCCGTCATACCGGGTCACGAGGCACTCCTGGGCAAATGGGCGGTGATCCGTGCGGTGCGCGCCGATGTGCTGAAGGCCATTGAGGTGGAGCGCGAAGCGGGGCTGATCGGCTCCTCACTGCAGGCCGATGTGGGCATTACCGTGCCCGCCACCACCGGCGAGATACTGCGCAGCCTCGGCGATGGCCTGAAGTTCGTGATGATCACCTCGGAGGCCGATGTGATCATTCATCCCGGCATGGAACCCGATACCGCGGAAGTCAACGTTGCCCCCGTGGCGCATCCCAAATGCACCCGATGCTGGCACTTGCGCGCCGATGTCGGCTCCGATCCTGACCACCCGGAGCTGTGTGGCCGATGTGTGAGCAATCTTTTTGGTCAAGGCGAATCCCGTGACATCGCCTAAGGCCACTCGGCGACGCATGACGGCCGGTCGCTGGGCTATGCTGGCCGTGCTCGCCGTGGGATTGGATCAACTCACGAAATTGATGATCGTGAATCTCTATGCCCTCGGTCAGCAGACCATCGTGACCGGCTGGTTCAATATCGTGCGTGTCCATAACAGCGGTGCCGCGTTCAGCTTCCTGGCGGATGCCGGCGGTTGGCAACGCTGGTTTTTTGTCGGGCTCGGCGTCGTGGCCGTGGCCTATCTGGGATTCCTGATGACGCGGCACGCCCATCAAACGGGGTTCGCCGTGGCCGCCACGCTGATTCTGTCCGGCGCCATCGGCAATACAATCGATCGCCTCACCTGGGGCGTAGTGATCGACTTCATCGACCTGCATGCCGGAGGTTGGCACTGGCCGGCCTTTAATCTGGCGGACAGTTACATCACGGTGGGGGCGGCACTCTTTATTCTTGACGAGCTGAGTCGGGTGCGGCGAGGATCCTGATCATGTCGACACCGTTGCGTCATCGTCATATCGTGGTGGGAGTGACCGGTGGCATTGCCGCCTATAAAACCTGTGACCTGGTGCGCCGTCTGCAGGATGCCGGTGCCACGGTGCAAGTGGTCATGACCGAGGCCGGCACGCAGTTTGTCTCCGCACTCACCTTTGCCGCGCTCTCCGGTCGTCCCGTGTACACCGATGAGTGGTCCAGTCCGCCCCGAAGCGGACCCGCTAATGCCATGCCCCACATTGACCTCTCGCGCGAGGCCGATGCCATCGTGGTGGCGCCAGCCAGCGCGGATTTCATGGCACAGCTTGCCCAGGGGCAGACCTCCAGCCTGCTGGCCACCCTGTGCCTGGCCCGGGCCATTCCCTTGTGGGTGGCACCGGCCATGAACCGTCAGATGTGGCAGCACCCGGCCACACAACGCAATCTGGCCCAACTGCGCCACGATGGCGTGATGATCGTGGGCCCGGCCAGCGGGTCGCAGGCCTGCGGCGAGACCGGTGACGGCCGAATGAGTGAACCCGATGCAATCCTGTCGGCCCTGGTGGAACAGTTAGGCGATGATCGCGGGCCACTGCGCGTACGCGATGCCCCGAACATTCGCGGCGTGCTCCAAGATAAGCGGGTGGTGATCACCGCCGGTCCCACGTTTGAACCGATTGATCCCGTTCGTGGCATCACGAACCGATCCTCTGGGAAGATGGGGTTCGCGCTGGCCCGTGCCGCGGCACACGCGGGGGCGCACGTGACCCTGATTGCCGGCCCCGTGCACCTGACCACGCCCGTGCACGTCCACCGGGTCGACGTCACCACCGCACAAGAGATGCACGATACGGTCATGGCGCAGCTGCAAGCCCACCCCACGGATCTTTTCATCGGTGTGGCCGCCGTGGCCGATTGGCGTGTGGATCACACCGCCACCGAGAAACTGAAAAAAGACCAGGGCCGCAGTCTCGCGCAACTCCACTGGGTGGAGAACCCCGACATTCTCATGGCGGTTGCGCAGCGCGCCGATCCGCCCGTGTGCGTGGGGTTTGCGGCCGAGAGCGGCACCTCATCCGACTTGCCGGCCCTGCTGCCGGTCAAACGACAGCGCAAAGGCGTGCCCATGCTGATCGGCAACATCGGAGCCGATACCTTTGGTGCCGATCACAATGCCGTCATGATCTGCACCGAGCACGGCATCGAGGCACTGCCATCGGCACCAAAAGACGTCATCGCCGAGCATATCGTGGCCCGCACGGTGCCCTTGCTTGACCGCCACGCGGATTCCTGAGGGCATCCCGTCGCGGCACACCCTGACCATCCACCCTCACATCCTCCCACGCTCACCATGAAGATCGCCGTAAAAATTCTTGACGCCCGAATGAAAGATCAATTGCCGCAGTACGCCACGGCGGCCTCTGCCGGATTGGATCTGCGCGCCTGCATCGATGCGCCCATCGCGCTCGCGCCGGGCCAAACCGAATTGATCCCCACCGGCTTAGCGATCTACATTGCCGATCCCGCTTATGCGGGCATGATCCTGCCCCGCTCTGGCTTGGGGCATAAACATGGCATCGTGTTGGGCAATCTCGTCGGTCTGATCGACGCGGATTACCAGGGGCCACTGATGGTGTCGGCCTGGAATCGCAGCGCCACCGCGTTCACCTTGAACCCCATGGAGCGTCTGGCCCAGTTGGTGATTGTGCCCATTCAACAGGTGGCCTTCTCGGTGGTCGATGCGTTCACGAGCACGGATCGTGGCGCCGGCGGATTTGGCAGCACCGGTCAGCACTAGGACTCGTCGCGCGCGCCGTTACCCGCCATCCCCGGCGGGCATCTCCGAACGGATTACTTCAAGACCCGAAACAGGTTGTTGAAATCGTCCGACCAGGGGGTCAATCCGGCAATCGGTTCAATGGTCACCGTCTTTCCCGCGATCGCTGGCACGCGCGGCAGGCTAGGGCTCCTGGTCACCAGCACCCAGTCGGACAGGGCCATCAGTCCACGCGGATCACTCACCGGTTCATCCTCGATCAGCACCGCGGCAAAGCCGGCCTCTTGCGCGATCTGCTGAACCACCGGTGATAACCGCAGGTAGCGGTTCGTGACATGAAACGCGATAACCCCATCGGGTGCCATGTGTTTGGCATACACCGCTATGGCCTCACGGGTCATCAGATGAATGGGGATGGAGTCGCTTGAAAACGCATCGATCACCAGAACATCAAAATTCTGCGGCGCCTCCCGCTCCAACACCAGGCGGGCGTCTCCGAGCGCAAACTCTACCCGCGCAGGGGAGTCCGAGATATAGGTGAACTCGCGCTTTGCAATGTCGATGACGTGGGGATTGATCTCGTACATGCGATAGACATCGCCCTTACGGCCATACGCCGCC
Organism: Burkholderiaceae bacterium; assembly: GCA_049421125.1. Classification (GTDB taxonomy): domain Bacteria; phylum Pseudomonadota; class Gammaproteobacteria; order Burkholderiales; family Burkholderiaceae_A; genus Lacustribacter. The sequence goes on along the minus strand of JBMSML010000015.1, from coordinate 7,028 downwards.
AGGGTGCCCACGCCCAAGCCGATCACTCCCACCCGCATGCCCGTGGGCACACGCCGCCCCATTTCGGTTAAGACGAGCCCCACGCCCGAGTCCGGACCGTAATAGGTGGTGGGCATCTGTCGCGCCGCGGTGCTGGTGTCCTGCAATCCATGCAAAATCACGCCGTGCACCAGTCGGCGCACCGGCGCGTCGGCCCCCGCCGATGTCCGCTCTTTAATGCGCAGCGTGCCGTAGAAATTTCGTGAAGCGTAAATGCTGTCAAAGCCGGTGTCCGACACATAGGCCCGCGTGTAATGCACGCAGACCGCGGCACTGATCAGACTTCCACCCACAAATACAATTTTTAGCGGGCCGGTGGCGGAGCGTGCGGCAATCCACGCGCCCAACAGGCCCGTCAGAACGAGCGCCAGGGGCAGTTCCCAATAAAAGGGGAACACGCGTGGCGCCACGATCGACACGAACAATCCACCGGCCGCGCCGCCCAGGGCGATCATGAAATAAAAGCGCGTCAGAAATCGGGCCGCCGGCTTCGCACGGGCCAGCTCACCGTGGCAAAACAAACACACTAAAAACATGCCGGCCAGATACAGCGGAACGGCATAGTCAATATCCAGAATGCCGTCATCGGTCATCAGACCCCAGGCCATAAACGCGGCCAGCACCATGGCCGGCAGCATCATGGTTTCGCGCAGGTACCAGCCACGACCACGACGGCCCTCAAAGGCAATGACAAATGTCAGCAGGTACAAGGAGAGCGGCAGCACCCACAGAAACGGGATGGAGGCGATGTTTTGCGTGATGTGGCTCGACACCGCCAGAAGCAACATGGTGGCCACCGCCGCCAAGGAGAACCACAAGATGATGTCCAACCATCCCGGTGGCGTGGTGGACACCGACGCAGCCGTCTTCGATGAGCCCTCAGCGCCGTTATGGGACGCCGATTCCCGCACCGTGTCCGGCGCCGTCAGCGACGCCACCCGCATGGCGCGCACCGCCACCACCGCGGTGATCAGCACAAAGGCGCCGTACCCTGCACTCCAGACATAGGCCTGGGTCTGGGTGGTGACCCAGGGTTCGATCACAAACGGGTAAGCCAATAGGCCCAACAGTGACCCAAAGTTCGATAGCGCAAACAGTCGATAGGCCTTTTGCGCCATCGCGGGGTCGCGTTGCTCGCGCGCAAACCAGGACTGGATCAAGGGGCCTGTCGTGGAGAGCATGAAATACGGCATCCCGATGGTCGCTGCCAACAAGCCCAGAATCCGCCACAGAGGATCCTCCTCGCCCAGCGGCTTCCAGTGCTCTGCCGCCAGAATCGGCATGGCCAGAATACTGACCCCCAACAAGATGATGTGCAGCCACGATTGACGTTTAGCGCTGAGTTTCTGCACCAGATCCGAGTAGGCATAGCCTGCGAGCAGCACCAGTTGAAAAAAGGTGAGGCAGGTTGTCCACACCGCGGCCGACCCACCGAACCACGGCACGATCTGTTTGGCGATGATCGGTTGCACCAGAAACAGCAGAAAACTGGAGACGAAGATCGTGAGTGCGTAGACCAGCATCAGACTAACCTTGCATCGAGCTTGCGACCATCGGCCACGAACAGTCGAATGCCCTCCGACAATTTCTCACTGGCCATGGCATCCTCGTTTAATGCAAAGCGAAACAAAGGCTCCGAGGTGTTCAGTGCGGCGGTCGCTTGGTTCGATGCCGGTGCCGTGGGATCCAGCGCGCGCTCCAGCGAGGCTTCGGAATCCATGGCACAGAGCTGTTCTAGAATATCGGGGCTGACGGTGAGCAGATCGCAACCGGCCAATGCCAGTACCTGCTCCTTACTGCGAAAGCTCGCGCCCATCACCTCGGTATGAAACCGATGGTGCTTGAGATAGGCGTAGATGCGTTTCACGGACAGCACGCCAGGATCCTCGGCCGCCGTGGCCCACGTGGCGCCCGCCTTCTTGTGCCAGTCACTGATGCGGCCGACAAATGGTGAAATCAAGGTCGCACCGGCATCGGCCGACGCCGCCGCCTGCACCAATGAGAAGATCAGCGTCACGTTGCAGGCAATGCCCTGTTTTTCCAGTTCCCGAACCGCCCGTATGCCCTCCCACGTGGCGGCCACCTTGATCAGCACGCGGGATCGATCAATGCCATGACGTTGATACGCCTCGATGATGGCTTTGGCCTCAGCGACCGTGGCCTCGGTATCAAACGACAGCCGGGCATCGACCTCGGTAGACACTCGGCCCGGAATAATCTTCAGAATTTCACACCCAAAGGTGACCAGCACCTCGCGGGTGCGATCCGCTAATTTGCGTGAACTCGCCGACGCCTTCACGCGATCCACAATTCCCGCGTACGGCGGCTGATCGAGTGCGCGAATGATCAACGTGGGGTTGGTCGTGGCATCCCGCGGTTGGTAGGCCCGCATCGACTCGAAACTGCCGGTGTCGGCCACCACCGTGGTGAACTGCTTTAAGGCCTCGAGGGCATTGGAAAACTCAGGTTGGGATGTGCTCATGGGTCGTGAACCAGGAAATTGCCGTCCGGATCCGGCATCGGCCATAAAAAAATCGGGCAAGACCCGAGAAACCCGAATCATGCCCGATTTTTAGATCGGTCTCGTGCATCGGACCCCCGCGGAGCCCGTGCACGGCAGCGTTCCCGATCAGGTGAGCATATCGGCCCAGATGTTGCGGGCCCAGCCCATGGCAAAACGGCCTTCCATCTCGGTGGGACGGCCACTGACTCCGCCCGAACCGGCAACGGTCTTCATGGTCTTGTCTTTCTCGTCATAGGCATGCACGCTCGCCACGTGGACCACGTTCTTATCGTCTACAAAGCTGTAGCAGGTGTTGGCCATCATGGGTGCTAGCGGCGAGCGGCCGTTCATGAGTTCCACGATCGCTGCGGCGGCCGCCTTGCCATGCTGGTTGGCCATGTGGCCCGACTTGGGCATCGCGGGCGCCGCAAACGTGGCATCGCCCAGCACGTGAATGTTCTTGTGCACCAAGGACTCCATCGTGACCCAGTCCACGCCACACCACAGGTTGTTCACGTTGACCAATCCGGAGGCCTGGGCGATGTCGCCGGCACGGTGCGGTGGCACCACGTTCAGCACATCGCCACGGACCTTGTCTCCGGTCTCTGTGATCAGGCGTTTGCCCTTGAGGTCGAGCTCATTGACCACCATGTTGGGGTTGTACTCAATCATGCCGGGATAAAGATCCGCCCAGGCCTTCATGAACAAGCCTTTTTTAGACTGCACATCGGGATTGGCATCCATGATGATGACCTTGCTCTTGGTATTGCCCTTCGCCTTGAACAGATGGGCCACCTGACAGGCCCGCTCGTAGGGGCCAGGGGGGCAACGGTAGGGCGCCTTGGGAATGGAGAGCACATAAACACCCCCGTTGGGAATCGCATCCAATTGAGCCTTGAGGGCCACGGTCTGCGGGCCAGCCTTCCAGGAATGCAGGATGGTTTTCTGGGCCTCATCGTTTAAACCCTGGATCGCATTGAAGTTGAAATCAATGCCCGGGGAGACCACGAGCCGGTCGTAGGTCAGATCGGCAATCTTTTTGAGCGATATCTTTTTCTTGACCGGGTCGATGGCGGTGACCTCATCGTTGAGCACGATGATGCCTTTCTCACGCAGCTTCGCGTAGGAATGGGTGATGGTCTCCATGGACTGCGAGCCCCCGAGCACCAGATTGGAAATGGGGCAGGACACGAAGTTGCGTTCACGATCGATCAAGTACACCTCGATCGCGCCGTTGGACCACTGATTAATGTATTTTGCGGCCGTGGCTCCCCCGTAGCCGCCACCGATCACGATCACGCGGCCGATTTTTTTGGCGGGAGCGGCACTGTCCGTGGTGGCACAGCCGGCCAGGCCACCGGCGGCAGCGACGGCGGCCGTGGCGGCACCTGCCTTGAGCAGGCCGCGGCGATTATCAAATGCTGTTGTCATCTTGTTCTCCTTTAGGGTGCGCGGCATCACTTCTTCTTCTGGGCGGCGAAATAGGCCGCCAGATCGGCAATCTGCTGATCGGAATAGCCCTTGACCAGCTGATGCATCAGCGTGGCCGGCTTATCGCCGCTGCGAAACTCTTTCATGTTGGTGATGAACTTGTCCTTGTCATACCCGGCCAAGGATTCCATCACGCCCACGCTGCGTCCGTCGGTGCCATGACAGTTGGCACAGTTGGCGGCGAGATAACGAATCTTGGTGAAGTCCTGTGCCTGAACCGGCGCGTTCAACGATATGGTCGCCACCCCCACTGCTGCAGCGATTGCGAGATGCTTGCGCATAACTCTCCCTCCTCTAGGATGTTTATAACTGCATGCGGATTCTCGCAGAAAAGCCGCGCCCTTCCTATGCAGGTTTTCAGTAATGCATTTCTTGCGACGCAACACCCGGATCACGGGGATCCGGGGCCGCCGATACCTTAGCGATTCACTAGGACACGAGTTCGGCGCTGTCGTTGCGTCGACTGGTGGACGCTGGTTTCGCTGGACCGTCATCGGTCGGAAATTCCAACACCACCTTGTCGGAATCCGCCGTGTCCATGGCAATGTGCACTCGACCCCCATTGACGAGCCGCCCAAAGAGCAGCTCATCGGCCAGGGCCTTGCGAATGGTGTCCTGAATCAGACGCTGCATGGGACGCGCGCCCATTTGCGGATCAAACCCCTTCTTGGCCAAAAACTGACGCAGGTCTTCTGAAAATGAGATCTCCACTTTCTTTTCCTGCAGTTGCTGCTCCAACCCAATCAGGAATTTGTCGACCACACGCATGATCACGTCGGTGTCCAGAGACTTGAACGACACGATGGCGTCCAGGCGATTGCGGAACTCCGGCGTGAACATCCGCTTAATGTCGACCATTTCGTCGCCCGCTTCACGGGCATTCGAGAATCCAATCATCCGCTTGTTCAGGGTCTCCGCACCCGCATTCGTGGTCATGATGATGATCACGTTGCGGAAATCGGCCTTGCGTCCGTTGTTATCCGTCAGCGTGCCGTGATCCATGACCTGCAAGAGCACATTGAAAATATCCGGGTGGGCCTTCTCAATCTCATCAAGCAGCAGCACCGAATGGGGTTTTTTCGTGATCGCCTCGGTGAGCAGACCGCCTTGGTCAAACCCGACATATCCCGGCGGGGCCCCGATCAGGCGCGATACGGCATGCCGTTCCATGTATTCCGACATATCGAAACGAATCAGTTCGATGCCCAGCACGTAGGCCAACTGCTTGGCCACCTCGGTCTTGCCTACGCCCGTGGGGCCCGAGAACAAAAATGATCCGATCGGTTTATCGATCTTGCCCAGGCCGGAGCGGGACATCTTGATGGCAGCCGACAGGGCCTCGATGGCCGGGTCCTGACCGAACACCACACTCTTCAGATTCAAGTCCAGGCGGGCGAGCACCTGACGATCATCGGTGTTCACCGTGGCCGGCGGAATGCGGGCGATCTTAGAGACGATCTCCTCAATCTCGGTCTTGCCGATGGTCCGCTTTTGCTTGCTCTTCGGCAGGATGCGCTGGGCCGCGCCGGCCTCGTCGATCACGTCAATGGCCTTGTCGGGCAGATGCCGATCGTTGATGTATTTCGCCGAGAGCTCTGCCGCACTCGACAGCGCAGCGGCCGAATATTTCACGCCGTGATGCTCCTCGAAACGGGATTTCAGGCCCTTGAGAATCTGCACGGTCTGCTCCACGCTGGGCTCGACCACATCGATCTTCTGGAAACGACGGGATAAGGCATGGTCTTTTTCGAAAATGCCGCGGTACTCGTTGTAGGTCGTGGCCCCAATGCACCGCAGTGCGCCGGATGAGAGCGCCGGCTTTAGAAGATTGGAGGCATCCAGGGTCCCGCCCGAGGCCGATCCGGCCCCAATCAGGGTGTGGATCTCATCGATGAACAGCACTGCATGCGGATCCGCCTTCAGCTGTTTGAGCACCGCCTTCAAGCGCTGCTCAAAATCACCGCGATACTTGGTGCCGGCCAGCAGCGCCCCCATGTCCAAGGCGTACACCGTGGCCTGCTCCAGAATTTCGGGGACCTCTTTTTCGATAATGCGTCGGGCGAGGCCTTCGGCGATGGCCGTTTTGCCCACACCGGCTTCCCCGACCAATAAGGGGTTGTTTTTGCGCCGACGGCACAGCACCTGGATCACACGCTCGACCTCGGACTCGCGACCAATTAAGGGGTCGATCTTTCCTTTCTTGGCCAGTTCATTGATGTTGGTGGTGTACTGGTCAAGCGCCGTGGGCTGGGCCGGCTGTGCGGCGTTGGTGCCTGAACCATCGGCACTCTCGGCGGCCGCCGACTCGTCGCCACCCGACGGCGATGGCTGCGGGGGTGCCTTGGTGATGCCGTGGGCGATGAAATTCACCACATCGAGTCGCGTGATGCCCTGCTGATGCAGGAAATACACCGCGTGGGAATCCTTCTCGCCAAAAATCGCCACCAGGACGTTCGCTCCGGTCACTTCCTTTTTGCCGTTGGACGTGGACTGCACGTGCATGATCGCCCGCTGAATGACCCGCTGAAATCCAAGCGTGGGTTGGGTGTCGACATCATCGGGACCCTGAATGATCGGCGTGTTATCCGCAATGAACTGGGTGAGCACCTTACGCAGATCATCCACGTTCGCGGCGCAGGCCTTGAGTATCTCGGAGGCCGATGGATTGTCCAGCAGCGCCAACAAGAGATGCTCTACGGTGATGAACTCGTGGCGCTGCTGTCGGGCCTCGACAAACGCCATGTGCAGACTGACTTCCAATTCCTGAGAGATCATGCTTCCTCCATCACGCACTGCAAAGGATGCTGATGCATCCGGGCAAAACTGCTCACCAACTCGACTTTCGTGGCCGCGATATCGCGGGTGTACACCCCGCACACGCCACGGCCTTCCCGATGCACTCGGAGCATGACCTGAGTAGCCTTCTCCAGATCCATCAAAAAGAATTTTTGCAGCACAACAACCACAAATTCCATCGGGGTGAAGTCGTCGTTTA
>JBMSML010000014.1:0-23082 GCA_049421125.1 Burkholderiaceae bacterium | reverse complement strand
CCATACGCGTCTGCCAGCCAGGTCCAGTTGCCTTCCAGCGTTCGATGACATCCGGAGGTAGACGAAGGCTAATCATTTGCCGAGGGTTCTCTGTTTAGACCCCCCCCGCCCGTGGGGTAGCCCCTTGATTTCTGAGTACGGCGTCGCAGGTCGCGAAGTTTGAGTACCAACACCGAGCCTGCCAGCAGAAGTGTCACTGCATTAGCGACGATAGTGGGCATGATGTCCGCAAGAATCCCAAAAGCGAGCCAAAAGACGACACCAACAACGAAGATCAGGTACATAGGCAGCGAGACACCTGATAGATCATTCGAGCGCCAGGTAAGTATTACTTGCGGAAGAAAGGCGACAGTAGTCAAAGTTGCGCCAATGTAGCCAAGCAAATCTACGAAAGTAATCATGTTCGTCCTTAGAGCGCCTTAGATTGTGAGGCTTGGCTGGGGGAGGGCTAAAGTTTGCTCGCCCTCGCTTATTTCGCTTTTTGGGAACGGTCGGAGCGGTTTTTCTCGACATAGGGCTCGGTCATGGCAGTCTCTAGCGCATAACCCGTGACCGCCACGCCCGTGTCAACTCGCGCTTCACGGAGTACGCCCTGTACCCACACGGTGTCCATCGCGGCCAGCTTGCTCACCGGTTTTCGCAGCCTTACCAGAATGATCTGGTTGGCCGGCGGCGGCGGCAAATGGATGCAGGCTCCGAAATACGGCACCAACAAAAACTCAGAAATCTGCTTCTTGTTGGCGTCCAGTGTGACCACGTACCCCGCAATGCGAATGTTCTGATTCAGGAAGGTAGGCTCAATAGGCGCGTTATCCCACTTCTTGCGCAGCCGCTGCATGGCCTGGTTGGCCTCCTCGGAGCCGTCGACCAGAAACCCCAGTTTACCGACAGCAGCCATCTGCAGCTTGATTTCACTGACCCACTTGGAGGGCAGCAGGTCATCCCAGATGATCTCTTTGAACGATGCCTCACTGGACTGGGCCCCTACCGGTGGTGCGAAGATGAGCGTTAGAAGCGCAGCAGCCGTGCAGCAGCGCAGTGCCAACAGAAGACGTGTTCTCATGGGTTACACCGTAGGCGGATACAGGCCATCATGCAAGGACAATCGAAAGGCCCGCCAGGCGGGAACAAGACTGGCTACGACCATCAACGCGACGACAGACCCCAACGCAGCCCAACCCTGGGCATCGGGCGCACGCAATTGCATCCGCACCCCGACGAGGTCGGTAAGCCAGTCGCCACCCACGGCAATGGCCACTATCATGAAGAGCCAGCCGAGCGCCATGCCCACGCCTCCGACCAACAGGGCCTCGAGCAGAATGAACCGCGTGATGTGCAGAGGACTCGCACCCAGTGCCCGCAACACCGAGAACTCTCGACGACGCGCTGCCATGGAGATGAGCAGCGTGGCCACGACACCCAACAACGCGCTAACCAGCACCAGCCATACCATGGCCGAAAGCGTCGCCTCAGCAACGGCCAACACACTCCAGAGTTCATCGAGCGTGACGCCTGGCAAGATAGCCATCAAGACCCCCGTGCCCATGGACTCGATGGTGCGTTTGGCCGCAAACACCTGCGTGCGCGACTCCAAACCAACCAACACGGCGGTAAGTTGCGAGGGCTCGAGTCGGGTCAGGTTCATGGTTGACAGAGAGGGAGCCTCACGCGGCTTGGAGCCAAACTCCCAGCCGACGTGCATGGCCTCAAATCCAGCCAATGACAACAAAACAGAGCGATCGACCGGCGTGCCGGTTCGCTTTAACACCCCGGACACTCGAAACGGCGTGTCGCTGTGGTCTTGTGCCAGACGATCGCCACGCCCATGCGCTACGACGATGGCGTCTCCAACCCGAAGGCCGCTGGCCTTGGCCACCTCGGCTCCCAAGACCACATCGAACAGCTGAGTAAACGCCTGCCCCTGGGCAAACGCAAGCCCCTCTCGCCCGCCCACCTTCGAGAAAAACATCGCGGTCGTTCCCACGACTGGAAAGTTTTGAAAGCTGTCTCCAAGTTGCAACGGTACGGCCCAGCCGACCGATGGCATCTCGACGATCTTTTCGTAATGCGAATACGACATGTTTCGGACCGGCCGGCCAAGATGAAAAACCGAATACAGCATCAACTCCATGGGACTCGCCCGTGCACCAACGATCAAATCCACGCCGCTGATGGCATTTGAAAAGGTGTCGCGCGTGTCTTGGCGCAATTGCATCACGGACACCACCATGGCTACGGCCACCGCAATCGCCAGCACTAGAAGCGCCAATGGCCCACGGCGTGACCAGGCGCTTTGCCAAGCCAGCGACCACCAGACCCCAACGCTGCGGTCTCTCATGCCACCTCTCGAATGCGCGGATTGATGGATGCCATCTCCACCATACGATCCACCCCTTGGCCCAACGAACGCTGGTGGCTCACCATGACGCAGGCCGCATTCGTGGCCTTGACCTGCCGCATCAAGATGCGCATGAAGTCGCACTGGCGATCTTCGTCCAGCGCGGACGTCGGCTCATCGGCGATGATCAACTCAGGCGAACCCATCAGTGCGCGCGCGACCGCCACACGCTGTTGTTGTCCCACCGAAAGGGTATGCGCTCGCTGCCGCCACACACCCGACTCCAGCCCCAATTCGGATAGCAGACGCCGCGCTTCCTCGATCGTCGACAGACTCCGTTGCGTAGCCCGCTCGGCTCGCCTGGAAAAGAGTTGCGCAGGAAGCACCACGTTTTGTAGCACGGAAAGGTACGGCAAGAGGTTGAACTGTTGAAAAACAAATCCTATGTGCTCACCACGAAACCGGTCTCGCGCTGCCGCGGATAAGGATGTTAGCTCGTTGCCCAGCACCTGAATCTGGCCCGCCTGGGGCGTGATCACGCCCGCCATTAGACTGAGCAGGGTTGTCTTACCACTGCCAGAGGGGCCGTGAATCATCACGACCTCGCCTGCGCTCACATCGACATGCTCGATCGACAACAGGGTCGGCTGACTCGGCCACGAAAACCGTAGATCGCGTATTGACAAGGTGGGCATGTGCGGAACTGATAGCGGACGCCAAAAACATCTACCTGGCAATCACCACAAGGGGATCCTTTTTCTTCAACACGACGGCCCGCTGCCCCCTCTCTGTGACTAACTGCAGGTGTACCTCTAACAGTCGTTTGAAGTCTTTTAGTGCGGTAACTTCCAACGTTTTGAGCCCAGTCGGGGAGGCGCATTCAAACGAGAACCGGACCTCCAGATCACTGTGTTCGCCCCTTGCCGCACCGGTAAACAATGCCGAGGTCGCCTCGGACATTCGAGGGGTGCAATTGGCCTCGGGGTTGGGCGTCACCACAGCAGATGGGTTCGCCAACCGTTGGCGCAACTGATCCACCGAGTTTCGCTGAGCCTCGGTCCTCGGCAGGTGCTCAAAACCCAGCAGGCTGTCCATCGGGGTACGAAATGCCCCGCGAATGGCCGACCCCTGGATCGTCAGCTCCAACTCGCCTTTGCCATGTGCGTGGGGGCCATGGGCAAAGACGACCACGGGGAGTAGAGCAAGGGCGAGCCCCGCAATCGCAATGGCCATCGTGTCCAGACTCAACGTTGTCAATGTTCGGTTCATCTCTTTTCTTGATCAAATCGATGGTTCACTCAGTGCAATCTTGTTACCGTCTGTGTCCAGCGCAACGGTAACCACTATCGTACCGCCTTTCACCGGAACAGCTTTACGCGTGACATCACCCACTCCAGATAGTCCGGCAACCCATCCGTGATTTCCATGGCAACGAGTTCCGGGCAGTCATAGGGATGATGGCGCGATATCCACGCTTTTAATTCTTCGAATCGGTCAGATGTGGTTTTGATCACCAGTAGATACTCGGCCGTCTGTTCGATCTTGCCCTGCCATTCGTACACACTGGTGACTCCGGGCACAATATTCACGCAGGCGGCGAGCCGTGCTGCCACGATCCCTGTTGCGAGCGATGACGCGCCGTCTTGGGAGTCGATGGTGGATAACGCAATCATGGCTTGCACGGCATAGTCTCTCGGGGGTGGCGGCTCTGGCGGACGGTGGCGTTTTTAGCCCTCAGGGTATTCTACGGGGATGCGCGCGAGGGCCAAAAATTGGTAATAGTTCCATGACGGTGAACCTGCGGCGGCGAGGCCTGCTGGCCTGCGCCGGACTCTTTGCTGCCGGTCCGGTACACGCGATTACACCGAATCCGTTTACGATCGCGGCGGCGTCCGACCTAAAGTTCGCGCTGGAGGAGGTGGTCGAAGAGTTCGTGCGGTCTGGCGGTGTTCGGCCACGTCTGGTGTTTGGGTCGTCGGGTAATTTTTATTCACAGATTCTCCAAGGTGCCCCGTTTCATGTGTTCATGTCGGCCGATGAGGCCTTTGTGTTCAAGCTTGCTCGGGCCGGAAAGACCATGGATCACGGGCGGCTCTACGCCCATGGGCGTATTGGCATTCTGGTGCCTAGGCAAGGCCCTGTTGCGGCCGACCCCGAACTGCGGGATCTCCGGGCAGCACTTCAAGATGGACGCCTCTCTAAATTCGCGATCGCGAACCCTGTCCACGCGCCTTACGGCATGCGGGCTCAAGAGGCGCTGGAGCATCTCGGACTATGGGATCGCATTCGCCCCTTTCTTGTCTATGGTGAAAATGTGTCTCAGGCGGCACAGTTCGCGTTATCGGGATCGGCTCAGGGTGGAATCGTGGCCTATTCTCTGGCCCGTGCCCCCGAGATCTCTGCGCGCGGAGACTTTGCGTTGATTGCGCAGACTTGGCATCAACCGCTCGCGCAGCGGGTCGTGGTGTTGCGGCAGGCGCCCGCCGCCGCCGTGCAGTTCTATGACTATCTTCGTAGTGCGGCAGCTCAGCGGATCATGATGCGATTTGGGTTTGAGATGCCAGGATCGGCACGATGATGGATTGGCAAGCCCTAGTGCTCTCGCTGCAGTTGGCGATCGTCACGCTGCTCGTGTTGTTGCCAGTAGGGCTCTGGTTGGGCCGCGTCCTGGCCTTGCGTCGTTTTCCAGGCAAGTCCTTGATCGAGGCCTTGGTGGTCTTGCCCTTGGTGTTGCCACCCACCGTGTTGGGTTACTACCTGCTGGTGGCCCTGGGAGGCGCCTCGCCACTGGGCCGGTTTTTTATGGACACGTTTGGTCTCACGCTCACGTTTAATTTTCTGGGGTTGGTGATTGCTTCTGTAATTTTCAATGTCCCATTCATGGTGCAGCCCGTTCAACGGGCATTTGAGGCGATTCCCGAGAATCTCAATGAGGCGGCCGCAGTCAGCGGTCTGTCGGCGTGGCAAACGTTCGTGCGTGTGCAGCTGCCATTAGCGTGGCCCGGGATCCTGACGGCAGTGGTGTTGACGTTTGTGCACACCCTGGGGGAGTTTGGTGTCGTATTGATGGTGGGGGGGAGTATCCCAGGCGATACCAAGACCGTGGCGATCGCGATTTATGACCGTGTGCAGGCGTTTGACCTTGCATCGGCGGATCGCATGGCGCTCTTACTGCTGACACTTTCCTTAGTCGCGGTGGCCGCTTCATTTCTAACCGCCGCGCGCATGGCCAGACGGCGAGGGTCATGATGGCGAACGAACTAGTGGTCGATATACGTCAGACCAGTTCTATCCCGTTGCGAGGGGCGCTGCGCTGTGCTCCGGGGGAGTTGGTGGCGCTTGTTGGTGCCTCTGGGGCCGGTAAGACATCGTTTCTGCGGGCCGTGGCCGGTCTTATTCCGGTGACATCGGGAATAGTGTGCGTGGGCGAGGACATCTGGTGCGATACGGGGCGCCGGATTTGCATGCCCGTCGCCCAACGTCATGTCGGTTTTGTATTTCAGAACTACGCGTTGATGCCGCACCTCAACGCTCTTGAAAACGTAGCGTTATCGTTGCTGCACCTATCGACGCGCGCTCGTTTGGATGAGGCGGCGCGGTGGCTCGATAAAATGGCGCTGTCGGCGGACGAACAGCGGCGATTGCCGCAGCAGCTCTCGGGCGGTCAACAGCAGCGGGTGGCGTTAGCGCGTGCGCTGGTGCGTTCACCGAAGGTATTGCTGATGGACGAACCGTTTTCGGCAGTGGACTATCTCAATCGGAAAACCCTGTACCGGGTGCTTCAGGAGCTCCGGCGTGAGCTATCGTTGCCCGTGGTACTGGTCACACACGATCTTCAAGAGGCCCAACGGCTGGCCAACCGGTTGGTCGTGATGGAGAACGGCGTTTTGTCGGACGATATTCCCGAAATCGATCCGCTTATACCGTCGCAAGAAGTGGTGTGACCGGCCGAAACGCGTCGATGCGCTAAAGGGTGTGCATCGGCCGTGTAGTCGGGAAAGAAGGGGCTAGAGCGATCGCAGATCGGTGCAGATGTTGGCGCCAAATTGGTCGCTCTGAACGTGCGCCAGCAATTGGCCCGCGGCGATATCGGGAGGCGTCAGCAACCGTTCGGACTGGAGCCGGTCGAATTTTTCGCGCATGGGAAATTGGTCAAGTGGGGTGCGCCGAACCTCGGCCTGCATGTCCGTATCGATGATCCCTGGGGCGATGCTCTCGATGCGAAGCCCGGCATGCTGCTCTGCGGCGACGCTGCGCGCGTGGTGATCCAGGGCCGCTTTGCCGGCGCAGTACACCGTCCACCCGGAGTAAGGGCTGCGACCTGCACCGCTGGAAATGTGCACGACGCGCCGATCGGTGGACTGACAGGTAGCGCTCACGAAGGCGTTGGTAAGCGCAATCACCGACCCGATATTGGCGGTGATGCTGTTGAAGATCTCTGCGGTGGACAGCTGTCCGGTCTGTCCAACGGGACCCACGACACCGGCATTGTTGATCAGCACGGCCGGGCGCCCATCGGACAGAAAGTGCGTTAACGCATCGCGTTCTATCCATTCGCATACCTGTGCGGATTGCGCCAGATCAATCGCCACCTCGTGAAGGGTAGACGGCCGCATGTTGGCCTGCGAATAAAGGAGCCCTCGGGACATCCCCAAGACGGCGTGCCCTTGTGCCAGCAGTGCATGCGTGAGTGCGGCGCCGAGCCCACGGCGGTGGCCGGTCACAATGTAGCGGGCAGAGGAATGATCGTTCATGCCGAAATTCTAAGTTCAGCGTTTGCGAATGCGTTCGCTTTTTGCCGCCCGCTCAAAAAAATCAGCGGGTTTACTGGCGACCCATCGCACAAAGCTGGCGAATTCTGGATGGGCACGCAGGGCGTCCACGGTGTTATAGATCCGGGCTAATTCGGATTCCGTGAACAGGGCGTGGATCTGACGATGGCAGATGCGGTGAATGACCAGGGTATCTTTGCCGCCCTTGGACTTGGGCACCAGGTGGTGGGACTCCTGCTCTGAATCCGGAACATCGCGATCGCACAGCGGGCAGATCACCACGCGCTCCTCTACGGACCGGGCTTGCGCCAGGAGCTGAGCGGTTAAACGGCGTTTGATGCGTCCGGCCATTGCATAATGCTCGCACAGAGAGCGCGGCCAGGACGGCCACCTAATGGGGTGGCTCCCGGCAGCCGTATTCCATTTATTTGGTGGGAGATTGTCGATGAAACAGATCCGAAGCGCAGCCCTTGGTGCGGCCATGCTGTTGTCGGTCGCGTTGAACGCCCAGGCGGCCGGGGGGGCTCACCCACATTGGGCCTATGACGGCGCCCATGGGCCGAGCGAATGGGGAAAACTTGCCGCAGCCTATGGGCTGTGCAGCAAGGGAACTACGCAGTCGCCAATCGATATTCGGGATGGGGTGGGGCTTGACCTACCGGATTTGAAGTTCGATTACCGCCCGTCAAAGTTCACCGTGGTCAATAACGGGCACACCATTCAGGTCGCGTATTCTGCCGGGGGAACGCTTACGCACCTGGGCAAGGCCTATCAATTGGTTCAACTGCACTTCCATCGCCCCTCGGAAGAGCGCATCAATGGCAAGTCCTTTGCCATGGTGGCGCATCTGGTGCACAAGGACGCCAGCGGTAATCTCGCCGTGGTGGCTGCCCTGATGGATCCGGGGCCGGAGAATCCCTTTATTCAGCAGGTCTGGAATCATCTGCCTTTGTTGGTCAACGAACCGGTAGCGCCCGAATCGCCGATGATCGATCTGAATCAGCTGCTGCCCGCCGAGCGCGGTTACTTCAACTACATGGGATCGCTCACCACACCGCCATGCTCCGAGAATGTCTTGTGGTTTGTTCTGCAAAAGCCGGTGAATGTCTCGGAGGAACAGATCGCGGTGTTCAGCAAGATCTATCCGAATAACGCCCGGCCGATCCAGCCCACGAATGCCAGGCTCATCAAGGAGTCACGTCCCGCGAATCGGTAGTCACGGGCTGAGGCGGATGCCCGCTCCAGCGTGATCGTTACGGCCGTTGCCGTTTTGCCGGCGGTGCCAGCGGCAGGGCGGTTTTATATTTGACCTGCTTGAGTGCAAAACTCGACTTGATGTTTTTGATGCCCGGGATCTTGGTCAGGTAATTCAGGATGAAGAGTTCTAGGGCCTGGATGTCGGGCACCACCAGGCGTAAGAGATAGTCTTCGTCGCCGGTCATCAGGTAGACCTCCATCACCTCGTCCAGGTCACGGATAGCCCGCTCGAAACGCTCGAGTGCAGCGGCTTCCTGTTTTTCCAGTGCCACGCGCACAAAGACATTCAGTTTTAACCCGAGATGCTCCGGCCGCAGCAGGGCGACGGTCCGCGCAATGACGCCCAGG
The DNA here is from genome assembly GCA_049421125.1 of Burkholderiaceae bacterium. Classification (GTDB taxonomy): domain Bacteria; phylum Pseudomonadota; class Gammaproteobacteria; order Burkholderiales; family Burkholderiaceae_A; genus Lacustribacter. The sequence continues at coordinate 14,367 of JBMSML010000014.1, read as the reverse complement.
GACTGCAGCCGTTTCACGCGCGCCAGGGTCGGGGATGGCGAGAGATGAACCGCCGATGCCAGATCGACATTGCTGATGGCGGCATCGGTTTGCAGCAGACGCAGAATTTTCAGGTCGACGGCATCAAGTTCAATGTCCATATTTAATGTTTTTGAATGCTATTAAAGCAGCATATTATGCCGTTTATATGGGTTCGACGAGCGTTTTTTGATGCCATCTGCCGCGGACTTCCCGATATCGTGCTGTACATGGACATGTCACTTTCCCATCTTCACTGCGCCGGTCACGATCCGGATCCCGTTGAAACCCAGGAGTGGATCGATGCCCTGGACTCGGTGCTCGCCAGCGGTGGTGCCGCTCGCGCCGCCTTCCTGCTGGACCGCCTTGAGCAGGTCGCCGGCGGGCGTAATGTGGGTTGGCGCCCGCGGCGAGTCTCGCCTTATGTCAACACCATCGCCGTGCGGGACGAGCCGAATTACCCGGGCGGGCCACAGGCCTTGGCCCTGGAGCAGCGCATCGGGGCCATCACCCGATGGAATGCGTTGGCCATGGTGGTACGGGCCAATCGACTCAGTAGCGAACTTGGCGGACACATCGCCAGCTACGCGTCGGCGGCCGATTTGTTCGAGGTCGGGTTCAATCATTTCTTCCGTGCCGCGCAGGGCGACTTCTTGGGCGATCTGGTGTTTTTTCAACCGCACTCGGCACCGGGTGTGTATGCCCGTGCCTATTTAGAAGGGCGGCTCTCGTCGGAGCAGTTGGGCTACTACCGCCGGGAGATCGAAGCGCAGCGTCACGGCGTTCAAGGGCTGTCGTCCTACCCACACCCATGGTTGATGCCGGACTTCTGGCAATTTCCCACGGGATCCATGGGCTTGGGTCCGATTTCGGCCACTTATCAGGCCCGATTCATCCGCTATCTGGAGAATCGCGGCCAGATCGCGCCGCAAGGCCAACGGGTCTGGGGAATATTTGGCGATGGTGAGATGGACGAGCCGGAATCCTTGGCCTCGTTGTCGTTGGCCGGCCGGGAAGGATTGGACAACCTGACCTTTGTCATCAATTGCAATCTGCAGCGGCTCGACGGGCCCGTGCGCGGCAATGGACACATCGTCGATGAACTCGAGGGCCTATTCACTGGGGCCGGATGGAACGTGATCAAAGTGCTCTGGGGCTCTGATTGGGATCCGCTATTTGCGATGGATCACAGCGCAGACTTGGCCCGCATCCTGGGCGACACCCCCGATGGCCAGTTACAGACGTTTGCCGCGAATAATGGCGCCTTTAACCGCGAGCACTTCTTTGGACAAACGCCAGAGTTGCAGCGCATGGCCAGTGCCCTGACGGATGCGCAGATCGATGGACTGCGTCGTGGGGGGCATGACTACATCAAGATCCATGCGGCTTACCACGCGGCCACTCATCACCGCGGCCAACCCACGGTGATTCTGGCGCAGACAAAAAAGGGCTTCGGCATGGGGCGTGTTGGCCAGGGCCGCATGACCACGCATCAGCAAAAGAAGTTTGAGACCGAGGATCTGTTGGAGTTTCGTGATCGCTTTGAACTGCCACTCACGGATGCACAGGTGGAAGCTTTGGAGTTTTATCGTCCACCACAAGACAGCGCGGAGATGCGCCACATGATGGCTCGTCGTGCCGCACTTGGCGGGTTTGTTCCTGTCCGTCGACGCACCGCGCCCGAATCGCTCGCCACACCGTCACTGGAATCCTTTGGGGGATTTCTGCTGCGCGATCAGGCGCAGACGATGTCCTCCACTATGGCGACCGTGCGCATGCTGACCAATCTGTTGAAGGATCCGGTGGTGGGCGAGCGCGTGGTGCCGATCGTGGCCGATGAGGCCCGCACCTTCGGAATGGCAGCGCTGTTTCGTCAGGTGGGCATTTATTCCGCGCAAGGCCAACGCTATCAGCCCGAGGACATCGGCTCGATTCTGTGTTACCGCGAAGCTAAGGATGGTCAGATTCTGGAAGAAGGCATCTCCGAAGCCGGCGCCATGGCCTCCTGGACGGCCGCAGCGACAAGTTATTCGGTGCACGGGCGGGCCATGTTGCCGGTCTACATCTATTACTCGATGTTCGGATTCCAGCGTGTGGGTGATCTGATCTGGGCCGCCGCTGATCAGCGGGCGCGCGGATTTCTGATTGGCGCCACCTCGGGGCGTACGACCCTGGCCGGCGAGGGTCTGCAGCACCAGGATGGCAGCAGTCTGCTCACCGCGGCCACGATTCCGAACTGCATCTCCTACGATCCGGCGTTTGGAATTGAGCTGGCGGTGATCATGGAAGAGGGGATGCGACGCATGCTCCAGAATCAGGAGGACGTGTTCTATTACCTCACGGTCACCAATGAAAACACGCCGCAACTCACTGGTCCCACGGTGGATCGCGAGGGCATTCTGCGCGGCATGCATTGCATCGTGCGGCCCGAATCGGCCGATGTGCGACTGATGGCCGCCGGCGCCATAGTGGTCGAGGCCATCCGGGCCGCCGAGCAGTTGCGCAGCGCGTATGGCGTGTCCGCCGAGGTCTGGAGTGTGACCAGCTATTCTGAGTTGGCGCGTGATGGCGAACGGGCGCTGGCGTCGTCACTTTCGGACGGGCAGCCACACGACGGGTGGCTTGCGCAAAAACTCGGTGGATCGGTGGCGCCAGTGATCGCCGTGTCGGACTACGTGCGTGCCCTGCCGGAAATGGTGCGGGCCTATGTGTCGGCGCCTTTCACCACGTTGGGCACCGATGGGTTTGGGCGAAGCGACACGCGCGCCGCGTTACGGGATTATTTTGGTGTGAGTGCTCAGGCGATGGTACAGGCGGCGCTGCGCTCCCTGGCACGCACGCCGTCGTTTTAACGCGCGACGCGGGTGGGGTGTTCGGCCTTCTTCAGGTATTGGGGAGACGTCACTCCCATCGACACGTAGAGACTTGTCAACGCGTCCATGCCCACGTCGGCAGGGCTCACCCAGTCCGTGGGAACGTAGAGCAGGCCGCCACCAATCGGAACCGGTGCGGTGGGAATGATGACCGCCAGACTGGGCACACCGTCCACCAAGACCGCCTCGGGTGAGGAGAGCAAGGCCAGGGCGGCCGCACCGCCTTTGCCGCCGAAATGGCACCACACGGGCTGCATCGACTTCATGTCGCTTTCATCTTTTTTGGAGACGAGATCCACGAACCGATGAATCGTCTCGTAAATGGTGCTGACGATCGGAATCCGTCGCACGATGGCATTGATCAGCGCCGTGAATCCGGTCTGAAGCCCCTTTTCCACCAATAGTCCCAGCACGAAAATACCCAGCACCATGAGCGCAAGTCCGAGCACGTAGCCCACCCACTCCTGATTGGCAATGCCTAGGCCGAGAGCCGAGAAGAGATGGCCGATGGTGCTGCTGGGGCCAAAAAGATTCACCACAAACCCCGCCACGAACATCAGCAGCGCGATGGTCGCGATCAAGGGGAAGGCGGCCAACACGCCCGCAATGAGGATGCGGGTGACATGGGAGGTTTTGGGCGTCATGGAGGGATCCTTTTTGGGGTCAAGCCGACAATATGCTCAGCCAGATCGGTCTGTGCAAGTCGCGGCGGTGACGGCGCACGGTTTCCCCCTCTTGCAAGCCGCACAAGGGGGCGTTAGATTGGCACCGCTGTCCCGCGACAGGGCGGTAATCCCTCAAGGAGCTGGCGTATGCAAAAAGGTTTTTTTCTTATTATTCAGCTGTTATTTTTTGCGGTCATCGTATTAGGGTTGACCTTGGTGGTAATGGGGTCGAGCGGCGGTACGGCCGTGCCGGTGTTACTGGGTGTGGTGTTATTTATGCTTGGACTCGGCGCCTTTCGTCATCCCGGACAAAAAGGGGAAGGTGCACGTCGTCGACTCGTCGAAATTCGTGAAACGCTCATGACTAATAAAGGCGGTGCGATCACCCTCGGTATCATCGCGATGGGCGGTATGGTGATTGGGTTTCTGGCCGCTGGGGTTTAGGCTTTTCTCAACTCCGGGCTGCCGGCGGACGCTTGCGGCCCGAGGTGGTTTGAGAAGATGTGGGTCTCTTGGTTCTGGTTGATTCCGCGACGGGCGTGAATCGGGATGAATCCGTGGCCGCCGATCACATCGGAGTGGGTGGGGATGTTGTAGATCACGATGGTGGGGATCGTGCGCAGTCGGGTCAGGACCGCGTTTAAGATCACCGCATCAAACGGGTTGTACAGGTAGGCAATCACTCCGGGGCCAAGCTGGGCGTAGTCCATCGCGGCGGCGTCGGCAAGAAGAAATTCGCCGGGGTGACCGAAGACCTTGCGGTGATTGTCACGGGCGATCGTAATGAACGGCGGGTAATAGTCCATGCCCACGATCCGCGGATCGATGCCGGCCTGACGGCATTTCAAACGCCAGACGATGGGCACCTTCCCCTTGCCACAGCCAATATCCACGAAGGTGTAGAGTCCCAACCGTCGACCAAGGCGCGTCTGGAGAAAATCGAAGCTTTTCTCGATCTCGCTGGTCCAGGAGGCCATATAGGGCTTGCCGTGGTCCAGGTTGGGCACCTCGGCAAAACCGGACTTGGCTAAAGGGGTGGTGGTGTTTGTGCCGTAATCCATATCGAACCGTTCCCGTTCCTGGAATTCCAGCGTGTTCGGGTCGTCCGAGGGGTGCGGTCTGGACCGCATCACGCGCTACTTTTTTGGAAAGGGTTGGTCATGAAATTCCTGCTCGTCGTATTCATTAACCTGAATTCGAACAATCAGCTGATTCATCATTTTGGGGTTCCGTACGATACGCTTCAGGCCTGTGAATCGGCCCGCCGTCTGGTTCAGAATTCGGAGTGGTATACGGTGCGGACATCGTGCGCGGTCTTCTCGCGCGATCTGAAGTCCCAGATGCCGCAGATCCAGTCGATGTAAGGCTAGCCGCCGCTCCACATATTCGTGCTCTTGCCCGCGATGAACATGCGGGCGGCGAGCACACTGGTGGTGTAGAACATCATCTGCCCACGCGCGTTAAATACCGCGTAGCGCCGTTCGTTCCCGGAGATTTTGATGGATTCAAAGTACATAAACGTCCGCACTCCTGTGCTGATCGAGTGTACGGCGATCCGATCCCTTCTGTTTAGCCCGTGTCGAGCCGTGCGGCCTATGGTACAGTACCTGTACGGACAGCAACGATGATCGACGGGAAGGAAACAGCAGGTGTCGACTGAACCTAAGACCGAACGGATGCCCGGCGGGCAGACCCTTCACGAGTACGTGGCCAACGCGATTTCGGAGCGCATCAGCAGCGGGGAGTGGGCCGTGGGCGCGATCCTGCCGTCTGAACACGCCTTTTGCAGAGCCTATGGGGTGAGCCGTCATACCCTGCGGCATGCCTTGGCCACCCTGGAGCAATCGGGCCTGATCCTGCGTCGTCAGGGAGCCCCCACGCGCGTGATCTCGCGTCAGTCACCGCGCCGATTCATGCAGAGCTTCAGTTCCCCAGAAGAACTGTTGCGCTACCCGGAAACCACGTACCGCGTCCACGAAGTGGAGGAGTACGTTCAGTGCGACGAGGAACTGCTGCCCCTATTGCAGTCCGAGATCGGATCGTCGTGGTACCACATCGGTGCGGTGCGTCGCGAGCAGGGATCGAACCTGATCGTGTCGTACAGTGACATCTACATGCTGCCGAAGTTTGCAGAGTTGGTGCATGAACCCAGTCATACGCATTCCGTGATCTATGAACGCATCGAGCAGCGCTTTGGTGTGGTCATTGATCGGGCCGAGGTGGACATTTATGCGGCAGGCGCCAGTGCCAAGCTAGCCCGCTCGTTGCAGGTGCCCAAAAACACGCCGTGCCTGGTGATTCTGCGCCGCTACTTTGACAACCAGGGCCAGCTCTTCGAGGTGACGATATCCCATCATCCCGAAAGTCGTTTTGTCTACAAGATGGAGTACCGCAGTAATCGTTCGAGTGCGCGGTAATGCCCCAAATTTTTCAAGGAATCTGACATGCCGGTGATTGAGTCCGTGTCCGTGGCCGCCTGTGAGGTCCCGCTGGATCGTGTGACCTCGTTTTCCACGCGCACGGTGAGTGCACGTCACTACGGGTTGGTCAAAGTCCGTGGCACCGATGGTCACGAGGGAATCGGATTTTGTTATGTGGGCAGCCGCGCCGGCGGGATCGTGAAAACGGCGGTGGAACAACTGCTCGCCCCATTATTAATCGGCAAAGAGAGTCGGCAAAGCGAAGGATTGTGGAACCTGATGAACCAAGAGGGGATCCTTCAGGGCCGTGCCGGTTCGGTGATGCGCGGCATTTCGATTCTCGATACCGCGCTATGGGACTTAAACGCTCGGTCGGTGGGTCTGCCGCTGCACGATTATCTGGGCAGTGTGCATCGGGAATCCGTCATCGCCTACGCCAGCGGCGGCTACTACCTGGACGGCAAGACCCCGGCCACGCTTGGCGAGGAGGTGGCCGGGTATGCGGCCAAGGGATTTCGCGCCGTCAAAATTAAAACGGGTCGGCTCTCGCCAAGCGAGGAGGAGGCGCGCATTGCGGCGGCACGCGATGCCATTGGTCCCGACGTGCTGTTAATGTTAGATGCAAACAATGCCTGGGCGGATCTGCCCACGGCCATGGAGTACATGCGGCGTTTTGAGCCCTACGATCCGTATTGGATTGAGGAGCCGTTTTCTCCCGATGCCATTGATCTTCATGCCCGGTTGGCCGCGCGCACGTCGGTCACCGTGGCCACCGGTGAGATTGAGGTCGGGCGGTGGCGTTTTCGTGAACTGATCGATGCGGGTGGCGCCGAGATTCTCCAGGCCGATGCCGCCGTGTGTGGCGGTATTTCGGAGTGGCGCAAGATTGCGGCCTATGCCGATGCGAAAGGCGTGACGGTGAGCCCGCACTGGTTCCATGATCTGCACGCACCATTAGTGGCGGCGACATCGAATGCCCGGTTTGTGGAGTTCTTTCTGGATGATCAGGTGTTGAATTTCCGTCGCTTGATCAACAATCAGCTCGAATTTAAAAACGGACACGTGATGTTGCGTCAGGGGCCAGGACTGGGTTTTGAGTTCGATGAATCGGCCGTGAGGACCTACGGCGGCGCCTGGTCGGTCATACGCGCCTGAGGTCTCTTGGGCGCTGGCGCAAGGCCCAAGGGGCCGGCGAAAGTCGCGTTAAACTGGCGCCCCATGAGCCCATCCGATAAAAACGACGCACTTCAGCAGGCGGCATTTCGTCCCCTGCGCCCCATGCCGGCCTTGATTTTTGCTAGCCGCTGGCTTCAGTTGCCCCTTTACCTTGGCCTGATCGTGGCCCAGGCGGTCTACGTGGTCCTGTTCATTCAAGAATTGATGCACCTGGTGCCCATCTTGTGGGATCCGAACGCCTTGAATGCAACCGCCGCCACCCTGGGGGTGAAAGCGGTGAGCAAGGAAATCGTGGTTATGTTGATGGTGCTCTCGCTCATCGACGTGGTGATGATTTCCAATCTGTTGATCATGGTGATCATCGGCGGGTACGAAACCTTTGTGTCCCGACTGGACCTGGAAGGCCACCCCGATCAGCCAGAGTGGCTCTCCCACGTAAACGCCAACATCCTAAAAGTGAAGCTGGCCACGGCCATCATCGGCATTTCCTCCATTCACCTGCTCAAGACCTTCATTTCGGCGGACTCTATGTCCGACAAGGCCCTGCTTTGGCAGACCATCATTCACGTCACCTTCATCTTGTCGGCCATCGCGATTGCCTACATCGATCGGTTGCTCAGTCATCACACGGTGAGCGCCGATCCGCATTAATCAGCGGAGTCCCCCCACATGAATAAACCCAGACACGCCGGCCACAGCGTCCAGAAGCCGGTGGCGGCCGCATTACCTGCACCGACCGCCGATCTGTGCGATGCCCACGAGGCGGCCCTGAAGTCGGGCAGCCTAAGGGTGCTGCCGCCGATTTTTCAGAACTATGGCGGCGAGTCCGAGATGGCAGGCCCCGTGGCCACGTTAAAGTGCTTTGAGGACAACTCCATGGTGCGCACGGCGCTGGAGTCCCCGGGCCAGGGGCGGGTCTTGGTGGTCGATGGCGGGGGCAGCGATCGCTGCGCCTTGGTGGGCGGAAATCTGGGCCTGCTGGCGGTCAAAAACGGCTGGGCAGGGGTGATCGTGAACGGTTGCGTGCGGGACACCATCGAGCTCTCCGACTGCGCGGTGGGCATCTGGGCCATGGCCAGCCACCCCCGTCGCAGTGATCGGCAGGGCGTGGGCCAGGCCGATGTCGTCCTGGATATGGCCGGGGTTCGGGTTTCCCCGGGCAACTGGTGTTACGCCGATGCCGATGGGATCCTGGTGAGTGACAGCAAGCTGACCTAACTGGTTAAAAATTGCCCACCCCGACGTCCTCCTTGCTAGGTCAAATGGATGACGTTTTTATGACGGACTTTTCCACAAAACCTGTGGACAACTTTTGAGTGTGATTTGGTGAGAGTGGGTGAGTTTGCACTTTCAATTTGACAATTAAGAAAAATTTTTTCAATGGCAGGAATAAAAAATACGGGCTATGACGAATCATCGATTCGTGTGTTAAAGGGACTGGAGCCGGTCAAGCAGCGTCCGGGAATGTACACGCGCACGGAGAATGCGTTGCACATTCTGCAAGAAGTGATTGACAACGCCGCCGATGAGGCGTTGGCCGGATTCGCGAAAAATATTTCTGTCACCGTGCACACCGATGGCAGCGTGAGTGTGGTCGATGATGGCCGTGGCATTCCGGTGGGCAAACATCCCGACGAGAAGGTGTCGGTAGTCGAAATCGTGTTCACACGCCTGCATGCCGGCGGCAAGTTCGACAAAAGCGCCGGGGGCGCCTATGCCTTCAGTGGCGGGCTGCATGGGGTCGGGGTCTCGGTGACCAATGCCCTGTCCAAGCGTCTGGAAGTCACCGTATGGCGCGACAATGGTGAGCATCGCATTGTATTTGCGGGCGGCGATGTGGTGGAGCCGTTAAAAAAAATCGGTGCCGCCAGTGGGCGTCGCGGCACACAGGTGCGGGTCTGGCCAGATGTGAAGTATTTTGATGACGCCGCGATACCGTCGGCGGAGTTGGCCCGCAGTCTGAAAGCCCGGGCGGTGTTGCTGCCGGGTGTGTCCACGCACCTCACGGTGGAGAAGACCGCCAAGAAGGAATCCTGGCGCTATCAGGGCGGGCTGAAGGATTACTTATTGGAATTGATGGATGGTGAGTCCTTGGTGGTCGATCCCTGGCTGGGCGAGGGAGTGGTCGGTGCGGCGGATGACACGTTTGCAGTTGGCGAGGGCGCCCAGTGGGCCGTGGCCTGGACGGCGGAGGGCACGACGCCCCGAGAGTCCTTTGTGAACCTGATTCCCACCACGGCCGGTGGCACGCACGAGGCGGGGCTTCGCGAGGGCCTGTTTGCGGCGGTCAAGGGGTTCATCGAGCAGCACAACCTCACGCCCAAGGGCGTGAAGGTGCTGCCCGAGGATGTGTTTTCGCGCGTGAGTTTTGTGCTGTCGGCCAAGGTACTGGATCCGCAGTTTCAAGGCCAGACCAAAGAGAAATTAACCAGTCGTGATGCGCTGCGGCTGGTCGCCACGCAGGTGAAGGCGCCCTTGGAGTTGTGGCTGAACCGCGATGTTGATTCTGCCCGACGCATTGCCGACCTGGCGATTCGTGCCGCCCAGACCCGGGCCCGCTCGGCACAGAAGGTGGAAAAGAGGAAAGGCTCTGGCGTGGCCGTGCTGCCCGGCAAGCTCACCGATTGCGAATCCACCGATATCGCGCGCAATGAGCTATTTCTGGTCGAAGGAGATTCGGCCGGCGGATCGGCCAAAATGGGCCGCGACAAGGAGTTTCAGGCGATTCTTCCCTTGCGCGGCAAAGTGCTGAACACTTGGGAGACCGAAAAAGAGCGGCTCTTTGCCAACGCCGAGGTCCACGATATCGCAGTGGCCCTTGGCATCGATCCACATGGCGTGAGCGATGAGGTGGACTGGAGCAATCTGCGCTACGGCAAGGTCTGTATTCTCAGTGATGCCGATGTCGATGGTGCCCACATCCAGGTGCTGCTGCTCACCTTGTTTTTCAAACACTTTCCTCAGCTCGTGGAACGCGGCCATGTCTGTGTCGCCCGGCCCCCGTTGTTTCGCGTGGACGTGAGCCCCAGCGGCAAGCGGCCGGCCCGCAAGATCTACGCCCTGGATGAGGGGGAGCTGATCCACGTCTTGGATAAGTTAAAGCAGGAGGGTCTGCGGGAATCGGCCTGGAGCATCTCCCGGTTTAAAGGCTTAGGTGAGATGAGTGCTGAACAGCTCTGGGAGACCACCTTGAATCCGGATACCCGGCGTCTCTCCATCGTTGGGTACGGCGAGGTGGATGCCATGGACACGACCAAACGCTTTCATTTATTGATGGGTCGCACCGAGGCGTCCTCGCGTCGCGCCTGGTTAGAAGAAAAGGGCCATGAAGTGGAGGTGGATGTCTGATGTCACGCAAAAAGAATCCGCCTGGCGCCACCCGTGATCTGTTTGAGGCTGCCGATGGCTTGGCCACATCCGATGATCGACGTCGGGATGCGGGCGCGATGACCACCGAGCGGGCGCAGGCCCCCACATCCGCCCTCGGCTTAAGCTTTGATGGCGAACAACTCACGCTGGCGGATTTCGCCGAGCGGGCCTACCTGGACTACGCGGTCTCGGTGGTCAAGGGTCGGGCGTTGCCCGATCTGTGCGATGGCATGAAACCGGTGCAGCGGCGCATCCTGTACGCCATGCATCGCATGTCCTTGGCGGTGACGGCCAAGCCGGTCAAGTCGGCCCGCGTGGTGGGCGATGTGCTCGGTAAATATCATCCGCATGGCGATCAATCCGCCTACGATGCGCTGGTGCGATTGGCCCAGGGCTTTTCGGTCCGCTATCCCTTGATCGACGGGCAGGGCAACTTTGGTTCACGCGATGGTGATGGTGCTGCAGCCATGCGCTACACCGAGGCACGTCTGACCGCATTTGCATCGTTGTTGCTCGATGAGATTGATGAAGGCACGGTGGACTTCGGTCCTAACTACGATGGATCGTTCACCGAGCCCTTGCGTCTGCCGGCCCGACTGCCGGTGGTCTTGCTCAATGGCGCATCGGGCATTGCAGTGGGCATGGCCACGGAGATGCCATCGCACAATCTTCAGGAAGTGGCCAAGGCCGCCATCGCCATGATCGAGAGGCCCGCGATCACGGATCACGAGGTCTACGCCTTGATTCCGGGGCCGGATTTTCCGGGCGGCGGCCAGATCATTTCGAGCGCCCAGGAGATCGCGGCCGCCTACACCACGGGTCGCGGCTCGATCAAGACCCGTGCCCGATGGACGATCGAGGAAATGGCGCGCGGTCAGTGGCAGATTGTGGTCCACGAACTGCCTCATGGGGTGTCGGCTCAAAAGGTATTGGAGGAGATCGAAGAGATCACCAATCCCAAGATCAAGGCCGGCAAGAAATCATTGTCTGCCGATCAGCAACAGCTCAAGTCGTTGATGCTCAGTGTGTTGGATACCGTGCGCGATGAGTCGGGCAAGGATGCCGATGTCCGTCTGGTGTTCGAGCCCAAGAGTTCCCGTCAGGATCGCGATGAGTTCATGAAGGTGCTGCTCGCCCATACCCCGCTGGAGAGTTCGGTACCGATGAATCTGGTCGCCGTGGATCGGGACGGGCGACCACGCTCATTGTCCTTGCGCGAGATTCTTGCCCAGTGGGTGGATTATCGCGTGGACACCGTGCGCCGACGCACCCAGCACCGACTCGAGCAGGCACAGCGACGCATCCATATTCTGGAAGGCCGGGCCATTGCACTGCTGAACATCGATAAGGTGATCAAGGTGATTCGTGAAAGCGATGAGCCAAAGCCGGCCCTGATTAAGAAATTTGACCTCACCGAGATTCAGGCCGAGGACATTCTGGAGATCCGGCTGCGTCAGTTGGCCCGCCTGGAGGCGATCAAGATTGAAAAAGAATTGAACGGTCTGCGCGAGGACGCAGGCCGCCTGATGCATCTTCTGGAGAAGGACTCCGCCTTACGCAAGGCGGTGGCGGCACAGATTGCCGAGGACGCGAAGACCTTCGGGGATAAGCGCCGCACTCTGATCAAAGAGGCTGAACGCACCACGGTGGAGGTGCCCGTGGTCGATGAACCGGTCACCGTGATCGTATCGGTCAATGGATGGGTGCGCGTACGGCAGGGGCATGGCCACGACCCCGTGCAGTTCACCTTTAAAACCGGCGATGCGCTCTACGGTACGTTTGAGTGCCGCACCATCGATACCCTGGTAGCCCTGTCGTCCAGCGGTCGCAGTTACGCGATAGCGGTATCCGGTCTTCCTGGCGCACGGGGTGATGGTGCTCCCGTCACCTCGATGGTCGAGGTCGATCCTGGTGGGGTGCTGACCCAGTTTTACGCCGGTGTGCCCGCGACTTCACTCGTGATTGGCACGCGTCTGGGCCTGGGCTTTATCACTACGATGGACGCCATGACCACACGTCAGCGGGCAGGCAAGCAGTTCATGACCATCGAAAAAGGCGATGGGCCGGCTTTTATTCGCGCGCTGCCGGAGCGGCCGGCGCATCTGGCCTTGCTCTCGGCCAAGGGGCGATTGTTAGTGGTCGATATCGCCGATGTGAAGATGCTCCCCACGGGCGGCCGCGGCGTGCTGCTGCTCGATCCGGAACCCAAGGGCGATGCCGTGGTGGATGCAGCGGGCCTGCCGGCGAAGGCCGGGTTATGCGTATCCGGTGTGGGCCGCGCCGGGAAAGCCGTGCAGGAGGTGCTGGAGGCGAAGTCCTGGAAGCCCTATCTGGGCAACCGCGGGCGACGCGGCAAGCTGCTCGACCTGAAATTTAAGCCACATCGCCTGCAGGCGGCCCCTTGAAACCCGGGGGAGGCACCCCCATGTCCTGAAGGTTTCCATATTCTGTTTTTGCGCACCAGAGGAATTCTCATGTCCAAAGAAACACTCGCCTTTCAGACCGAGGTCAAGCAGCTGCTGCACCTCATGATCCATTCGCTGTACAGCAATCGGGATATTTTCCTGCGTGAGCTGGTCTCCAATGCGTCCGATGCCTGCGATAAATTGCGGGTCGAAGCCCTCACCCAATCCGAGCTTTATGAAGGCGATGGGGAGCTCAAGATTCGTGTCAGCCTCGATAAGGACGCGCGCACAATCACCATTTCCGATAACGGCATTGGTATGAGCCGAGATGAGGCGATTGCCCACCTCGGCACCATCGCCAAGTCGGGCACCAAGGAATTCATGAGCCACCTCACCGGAGATTCCGGTAAAGACAGCAATCTGATCGGCCAGTTCGGTGTCGGTTTTTATTCGGCCTTCATCGTGGCCGATCATGTGACCGTGGTATCGCGTCGGGCCGGACTGCCCGCCACCGATGCGGTGCGCTGGGAGTCGGAGGGCACGGGTGAATTTAGTGTGCAGGAGGTGGAGAAAGCGGGTCGTGGCACCGATGTGATCCTGCACCTGCGGGCCACGCAAGGCGAGGGCGAGGAGGCCAAGGGCCACGATGACCTGCTCGAACATTGGACCATCAAAGAGATTCTGAAGCGTTACTCGGACCACATCGGGATTCCCATCGAGATGAAAAAGCGGGATTGGGATGACAAGAAAAACGAGTACGTGGAGAAAGACGAATGGGAGACCGTGAACAAGGCATCGGCCCTGTGGTCACGATCCAAGTCCGACATCACCGAAGACGAGTACAAGCAGTTCTTTCAGGGCCTGAGCGTTGGCACCGGCGATCCCTTGGCCTGGACCCACAACCGAGTGGAGGGCCGCACCGAATACACCCAGTTGCTGTACATCCCGACCAAGGCGCCGTTTGACCTATGGGATCGTCAGCAGCGTCATGGGTTAAAGCTCTACGTCAAGCGGGTGTTCATCATGGACGATGCGGAGCAGCTGCTGCCCGCCTATTTGCGCTTTGTCCGCGGCGTGGTGGATTCCTCGGATCTCCCGTTGAACGTGTCGCGGGAGATCTTGCAGGAGAGCCGGGATATAAAAGCCATTCGAGAAGGCTGCACCAAACGGATTTTGTCGCTCCTGGAGGATGTGGCCAGCGAGAAGCCCGAGGACTACGCCAGCTTCTGGAAGGAATTCGGTCAATGTCTGAAAGAGGGATTTGGCGAGGACTTTTCCAATCGCGACAAACTTGCTGGTCTGATGCGCTTTGCGTCCACTGCGTCGGAATCCGACGAGCCCACCGTCTCGCTAAAGGACTACCTGGGTCGCATGAAGGATGGCCAAGAGAAAATCTATGTGGTCACGGCCGATTCTTTGGCCGCGGCCAAGGCGAGCCCCC
>JBMSML010000013.1:0-23284 GCA_049421125.1 Burkholderiaceae bacterium | reverse complement strand
ACGACGCTCTTCCGATCTAGGCTCGTGCCCGTCATGACGCCGACAAAACGCCGCACGGATGACTCTGGATGAGGCCGCGCGTCGCCCATGGGCCGTTACTGCACCCTGGCAGTGTTGACGTTATCGAGCAGTGAGAGCCGCGTCCGCAGATCGACGGCCACCACTTCAAACTTTTTCAGTGTCTCGCCTGTGAGCGAGGGCACCTGAGGGTTTTCCGCGATGATGCGGCTCGGATCGAGGTGCCGGCCATTGACCAGAAATTCGTAGTGCAGGTGCGGGCCCGTGGCCCAGCCGGTGGAGCCCACAAATCCGATCACTTGGCCCATCTGGACAGTCTTGCCTCGCGCGATCTCGGGTGCGAATCCGCTCAGGTGAGCGTAGAGCGTTGAGTAACGTTCGTTGTGCTTGATTTCGATCGTGTTGCCGTAGCCTTGGCTCCAGCCCCGCGAGACCACTACGCCGTCGGCCACGGAGCGCACAGGTGTGCCGGCTGGGGCTGCATAGTCCACACCGCGGTGGGCCCTCGGATCGCCAAACAGTGGATGCAGTCGGTAGGTGGTAAATCCCGAAGAGATACGTGTGTAGCGAAGCGGCGCCGCCAGAAAACCCCGCCTTACCGATTTGCCTTGCGCATCGTAGAAGTTACCTTTGCCTGTCTCGGGGTTCTCAAAATAGAGGGCCTCGTGGGTTTTACCCTTGGCCTCAAACCGGACTGCAATCAGCCGATAGGCGCCGATGTCGCGCCCACCGACCAGCTGGTTTTCATAAATGACGCGCACGATGTCGCCTGCATTCACCTGGCGACGAAAGTCCAGATCCGATTCAAACAGTGTGACCACCTGATCCGTAATAGCCTCGGGCACGCCGGCCTCGTCCATCGCACCGAAGAACGATCGGCCCACTTGTACCGAGCGGTGCTCGATACGTGTCTCACTGCCCAGGCGCGCGGTTCGGGTGATGAACTGGCCCTCACCGGTGCGCTCCACAATCCATGCATCGAGTTTATTCAGAAGCTGCAGTCGTAGCAGCTTGCCATCAAGATCGGTGCGCACGAGTGCCGTTTGCCCCACATTACTGCGCAGTACGATTTGGGTTCGGCCGTCTTTGCGCAGGTAGGTGCGAGCGGCCGTGTCCGCTACGCCGAGTCGCTCCAGGAGCCCGTCGATCGCGTCACCTTTGCGGACCTCGTCCTCTCGGGTGAGCTCGAGGCCGTGGGCCAATAAGGCCTTGACCTGCCCCTCCAGTTCCTGGGGTTTTAGTTCCAGGGCAACACGTTGCCCAAGAATTTTCGATTCGGCCTCGGATACCCCGGCCAGACCCAGTGCGGTCATGATCGCCATCACGAGCCCGAAGGCCGCCGGAGCGATCGTCCAGAGGCGTTCGGGTTGTTGGACAGTGAAGCGCAGCATAAGGGCTAAAATTCTAGCCTCTTATGGTTCCCAACGCTCCTGCCGCGCCGCTGACGAACGGCCTCCCGAAGATGTCCGATGCTGTCGCCCAGGCGATGGCGGTCGTGACACGCGGCTGCGAAGAGCTTCTGGTGGCGTCCGAGTTTGCGGACAAGTTGACGCGCAGTGCGGCCTCGGGCACCCCCTTGCGCATCAAGCTGGGACTTGATCCCACCGCACCCGACCTGCACCTGGGCCACACCGTGGTGCTCAACAAATTGCGTCAACTGCAAGATCTGGGGCACACGGTGATTTTTCTGGTGGGTGATTTCACGGCCCTGATCGGCGACCCCACCGGCCGAAACGCGACCCGCCCGCCATTGTCGGCCGAGGAAATCTCGATCAACGCCAAGACCTATTTCGATCAGGCCGCGATGGTGCTCGATCCATCAAAAACGGAAATCCGACGTAATTCGGAGTGGTGCGATGCCCTGGGTGCCCGCGGCATGATTCAGTTGGCCGCGCGTTATACCGTGGCCCGCATGATCGAGCGGGATGACTTCACCAAACGGTACAAGTCCGGCACCCCGATCTCGGTGCATGAGTTTCTCTATCCGCTGGTGCAGGGCTATGACTCGGTGGCCCTGAAGGCGGATCTCGAGCTCGGTGGGACCGATCAGAAATTCAATCTGCTGGTGGGCCGAGAGCTGCAGCGCGAGTACGGCCAGGA
Organism: Burkholderiaceae bacterium; assembly: GCA_049421125.1. GTDB lineage: Bacteria > Pseudomonadota > Gammaproteobacteria > Burkholderiales > Burkholderiaceae_A > Lacustribacter. Next base: position 21,166 of record JBMSML010000013.1, on the reverse strand, counting down.
GCCGCAATGCATTCTGACCATGCCGTTGCTGGTGGGTCTGGATGGCGTCGAGAAAATGAGCAAGAGCAAAGGCAATACCGTCGGCATTTCAGAGAAACCCTTTGAGATTTTTGGAAAGCTGATGTCGATCTCCGACGATCTCATGTGGCAGTACCTGGAGTTACTCTCGTGTCGTCCTATGTCCCATATTCAGGCCCTTCGGGCCGAGGTCCAGGCGGGCCGCAATCCGCGGGATGTCAAAGTGGATTTCGCCATGGAGATGGTGGAGCGATTCCACAGTGCCGAGGCCGCCCGAGATGCCCTGGCGGAGTTCGAGGCGCGCTTCAAGCAGGGCGCCATTCCCGATGATATCGCCGAGGTGTCGTTGCCGGGCGCGCCCATGGGCATCGTGACCGTACTCAAGCAGTCCGGTCTTGCACCGTCGTCGGCGGAGGCCATTCGTAATATTGAGCAAGGTGGGGTGCGGGTGGACGGCGGAAAAATTTCAGACCGCTCGCTCCAGCTCGAGGCCGGCACCTACGTCATTCAAATCGGCAAGCGCAAATTCGCGCGCGTGTCGATCGCGTGATGGTGCATCCGCGCATGGATACACGCGTTGCGACCCGGGTGCTCTGGGTAGGCCTGATCGCGATCGTGGCGGTCTACGTGCTCATTCTGGTGGGCGGCACGGTGCGGGCCACGGGGGCGGGCATGGGCTGCCCGGACTGGCCCTTGTGTTTCGGCAAACTGATTCCTCCGACCCACGAAAGTGAGCTTCCCCCGAACTGGCGCATGACTTACGCGGATCGCGGGTACGACACCGCGCCCTTTGATGCCACTAAGACCTGGATCGAATACATCAATCGCCTGGTCGGCGTCACGATCGGTGCATTGATCATCGGATTTGTGATCGTTACCGCACGTTTTCGACGCACCGACCCGCCGGTGTTCTGGGTGGCACTGCTTGGACTGATCGCCGTGGCGTTCAATGGCTGGCTCGGCTCAAAGGTGGTGTCGTCGAATCTCAAACCGGTGATGATCTCGTTGCACATGGCCGGCGCTTTTCTGGTGCAAATGGCGCTGATCTATGCCACGACGCGCGCTGCCCGTGATCGTCTTGCCGAGCAATTGCGGTCTGCGGCCACGCCCGTATTGCCGGCCTGGTTTCGACCACTCCTCTTGGGCGCGTTGGCCGCGCTCGTGTTGCAGATCGTTTTAGGACTGCAGATTCGAGAGAGCGTGGATCTGATCAGTCGCAGTGTCTCGGAGGTGGAGCGTCATGAATGGATTGAACGGGTGCCACAGATTTTCTATGTGCATCGTTCATTCTCTTGGGTGATTCTTGCGTTGGCCGCGTTTCTGACCGTCAAAGTCCTGAAGAGCCCATTGCGTGTCACCGCCGTGGGCAAGGCGTCATGGGCCTTAGTGGCTCTGGTGGTCTTCGAGATGCTGTTGGGCGGCGCGTTAAACCATCTTGGTTTTCCGGCCATCGCCCAGCCGGTGCACCTGCTGACCGCACACCTGATCTATGGTGTCTTATGGTTTCAGTGGTGCCTGTTGTCGGTGAGCCGTCCCGCCAGCACAGGACCCACGCCCGTACCTCCTTCCCATCCATCCTCACACAACAGGAACTCGTATGTTTGATCGCCAGACTCCCTTCGCTTCGCTCGATCCCGATGTGGCCGCCGCCATTGCCGCCGAAAACGCGCGGCAGGAAGCCCATATCGAACTGATTGCATCGGAGAACTACGCGAGTCCTGCGGTCATGGTTGCACAGGGATCCCAACTCACCAACAAATATGCCGAAGGCTATCCCGGGAAGCGGTATTACGGCGGCTGCGAGCACGTGGATGTGGTCGAGCAGCTTGCCATCGATCGCCTTAAGCGCCTCTATGGCGCGGACTGCGCCAATGTACAACCGCATTCCGGTGCCCAGGCGAATCAAGCGGTCTTTCTCGCGTTTTTAAAACCGGGCGATACCATCATGGGACTGTCCTTGGCCGAGGGCGGGCACCTCACCCATGGCATGCCGTTGAACATGTCCGGCAAGTGGTTCAATGTCGTAGCCTATGGTCTGAATGCGCAAGAAGCGATTGATTACGATCGCATGGAGGCACTGGCCCGCGAGCACAAGCCGAAATTACTGATTGCCGGCGCGTCGGCGTATGCACTGAAAACCGATTGGGCTCGTTTCGCACGCGTGGCTAAAGAGATCGGCGCTATTTTCATGGTGGACATGGCCCACTATTCCGGACTGATCGCCGGCGGGGTGTATCCCAATCCCGTGCCGCATGCCGATGTGGTCACGTCGACCACTCACAAGAGTCTGCGCGGGCCGCGGGGCGGCATTATTCTGATGAAGGCCGAGCATGAGAAAGCGATCAACAGCGCGGTATTTCCGGGGTTGCAAGGCGGGCCGCTCATGCACGTCATTGCGGCGAAGGCCGTTGCCTTTGGAGAGGCGTTAAAGCCGGAGTTCAAGGCCTACTCCCAGGCCATTTTGGATAATGCCCAGGCGCTCGCCAAAGCCCTGGTGGCGCGAGGCTTGCGCATTGTGTCCGGCCGCACCGAGAGCCATGTCATGTTGGTGGATCTGCGGGCCAAGTCCATCACCGGCAAAACCGCGGAGGCCGCCCTTGGTCAGGCCCACATCACCGTGAATAAGAATGCGATACCGAATGATCCGGAAAAGCCCATGGTGACGAGTGGCATTCGACTGGGCACGCCGGCCTGCACGACCCGTGGTTTTGGTCCGCCGGAAATGACGGTGGTCGGCCACTTGATCGCGGATGTACTGGATGCGCCCGAGGATGCCACCGTGATCGCCCGAGTCCGCGGTCAGGTCGAGGCCTTGACCCGACGTTTTCCAGTCTACACCTGATCACGCGCACGGCCTGAGCGATGCGTTGTCCTGCCTGCGGATCGGAAGACACCCATGTGACCGAGACCCGCGTCTCGGAGGACGGCGTTGAGATTCGTCGTCGTCGGCGCTGCCTGGCCTGCGATCGACGGTTCAAGACGGTCGAGCGCATCGAACTATCGCTGCCGTATGTCGTGAAGAAAAATGGCGCGCGTTTGGAGTTCGATGAAAAGAAATTGCGCGCAAGTGTTCTGTTGGCCTTGCGCAAACGGCCGGTGCCCGCCGAGATCGTCGATGCGTCTGTGCGCAAGGTCGAAGAGAAATTAGCCGCCAGCGGCGAGCGCGAAGTGTCCACTCAGCGCATTGGAGAGCTGGTGATGTCAGAGCTGAAAAAGCTCGATAAGGTCGCCTACATCCGATTTGCGTCGGTGTATCGGAGTTTTCAAGATGTGGCCGAGTTTCAGGAGCTGGTGGCGGAGGTGAGCCCTCGGTCTGGCGGGGCCTCGTCGCCCGGCTCCGCAGCGGCGCGCAAACGATCGAGCGCTAAAACGCGGGGCGCCTAAATGTACACCGCCGAGGACCTTGCCTTTATGCGTCATGCCTTGACCCTAGCGTCACGCGGCATGAACACGACCACGCCGAACCCCCGCGTGGGCTGCGTGCTGACCAAAGACGATGTCATCGTTGGGGAAGGGTGGCATGAGCGTGCGGGTGCACCCCACGCAGAAATCGTGGCGATTGCGGCGGCGGGTCGGCACCGTGCCATGGGCGCAACGGCCTACATCACGCTCGAGCCCTGCAGCCATTTTGGACGTACGCCACCGTGCGCCGATGCCCTTCGAGAGGCGGGCGTTGCACGCGTGTTCGCCGCGATGACTGATCCGAATCCGCGTGTCTCGGGGCAGGGGTTACAACGCCTGCGGGAGGCCGGCATTGAAGTCCGTTGTGGTCTGTTGGCCGACGAGGCGCAGGAACTTAACGTGGGATTTGTTAAACGCATGACCACGGGATTGCCGTGGGTGCGCGCGAAAACCGCCGTGTCTGCCGATGGACGCACTGCACTTCCCGATGGGTCGAGTCAGTGGATCACGGGAGCGGCCGCCCGCGACGATGGGCATGTCTGGCGCGCGCGGGCCTGCGCAGTCCTCACGGGCATTGGCACCGTGCGCAAGGACAACCCGCAGATGACGGTGCGGGCCATCGCGACACCGCGACCACCGTTGCGCGTGGTGGTCGACACCCGATTTGAAATCGATCTCCAGGCGGCCATCGTGCAGGGGGGGCATGCCCTCGTGGCGGTGACGGTGGACCTGGAGACCCCGGTGGCCCAGGACAAAGCAGCGCTGCTGAAAGCGCGCGGCGTGGAGGTGGTACGTATCGGGCGTGACGCGACCAATGGAAAGGTGGATCTGAATGCCTTGATGCAACATTTGGGTGAGCGGGGTTGCAATGAAATTCACTTAGAGGGCGGTGCCCAGCTCACGGGGGCCATGATGCGTCAGGGATTGATCGATGAATGGTTGGTGTACATGGCGCCCATGATGATGGGAGAGGGCCGTCCGATGGCGGCGGGCATCGGTCCGTGGGCCACCCTCGATGAGGTGCCTCGTTGGCGCTGGAGCGAACCGGCCCGTGTGGGCGACTGCCTGCGTTTGCGTTTAGTTAAAAATCAGACCGAGCGCTAGACTGCCGCTATGTTTACGGGAATTGTTGAGGCGATCGGCCAGATTATTGCAGTGGATCCTGTGGTGGTAAGTGGGAGTAGCCGCCAGGAGGTGGGCGCTGAGACAGACAGCCAAGGCCGTCGACTCACCATTGCTTTAGGGAATTTGGATCATGAAGATGTGGTGATCGGCGACTCGATCGCCATCAGTGGCGCCTGCATGACCGTGATCGCCATCCACGATGGACGCATTCAGGTGGATGTGTCCGCCGAGAGTCTGCGTTGCACGGTGGGCTTGGATCGATGCGGCCCGGTCAATCTGGAAAAAGCCATGCGGGCCAGCGACCGATGGGGAGGTCATATGGTCAGTGGGCATGTGGATGGCACCGCCGAGGTGATCGGACTGACCGCCGTTGGGGAGTCCTGGTGCATCCGGGCCCGTGTGCCGGCCACCTTCTCCGCCTTGGTTACTGAGAAAGGTTCTATCGCGCTGGATGGTGTTAGCCTCACTGTGAACACGGTCAGCGATACCGCGAAAGGCACGGAGATCACCGTGAACATTATTCCGCACACGTGGCAGGCGACCACCTTGCACCTGCGGCAGCCCGGCGATCGCATCAATGTCGAGTTGGATCAGCTGGCCAAGCAGGTAGAGCGGATTGTGAGCCGCATGGCGCGCCGTTCATAAGGAACTCGAGATGCCCACCCGTTGTTTGTCGGACACTACTGCACTCATTGAGGACATGCGCGCCGGCCGCATGGTGGTCCTGATCGACGATGAGGATCGTGAAAACGAGGGCGATCTGGTGATGGCCGCCGCCTGTGTGACTGCCGATGCCATCAACTTCATGGCCAAGCATGCCCGCGGGCTGATCTGTTTAACGCTCACCGAGGCCCGGTGCCGTCAACTGAATTTGCAGTTGATGGTGAGTGACAATCGGTCCTCACATGGCACGGCGTTTACGGTATCCATTGAGGCGGCCCAAGGGGTGACCACCGGCATCAGCGCAGCCGACCGGGCGACTACGATCGCCGCGGCGGTTGCACCCTCGGCAGGCCCCCAGGATCTGGTGCAACCGGGGCACATCTTTCCCTTGAAGGCGCAACCCGGGGGCGTGCTCGCGCGTGCGGGTCATACCGAGGCCGGATGTGATCTCGCCCAATTGGCCGGGCTTGAACCGGCAGCGGTGATTTGTGAAATTCTGAGAGACGATGGGTCCATGGCGCGGCTGCCGGATCTCGTCACATTCGCGCAGACCCACGGGTTAAAAATCGGCACGATCGCCGATCTCATCAAACATCGTAGCGCTCATGAGAGTCTGGTGACACGGCGTTCCTCCCGTGCTGTCACCACGACCCATGGAGTCTTTCAGCTCGTCGTATTCGAAGATCGTGCGGCCCATCAACCACATCTGGCCTTGATCAAGGGCGCACCGTCTGCGGATCGTGAATGCCTGGTGCGCGTGCACGAGCCGTTTACGGTGATCGATGCGATTGACACCAAGAGTGGCGTGCACAGTTGGAGTCTGGACGGCGCATTGCGAGCGGTAGCGGATCATGGCGAGGGCGTGGTGGTGTTGTTGAATTGCGCGCCGTCGGCCGAGGTGTTGTTCTCCAAGTTGTTGCCGGGTGATCGCATTGTGCCTCCGGGGCCGGTCCACGGGGATGGTGTCGCCAGCAGTCAGTTGCGGCACTATGGCATTGGCGCTGCGATTCTGCGTGATCTCGGCGTGGGCAAAATGTTGCTCTTGTCACCGCCAAGAAAAATGCCCAGCATGATGGGGTTCGGCCTGGAGGTCACCGGCTATCGAGGGGGGGCACAGCGTGAATAAGTTGAATGTGGATTTGGAAGGGGAAGGGCTGCGCATTGCCATTGTGCAGGCCCGCTTCAATGAACCGGTCGGGGAGGCGCAGCGCGAGGCCTGCGTGGCCGAGCTCGCGGCACTCGGCGTGGACCTCTCGGACATCTACCTCGCCACGGTCCCGGGCGCTTTGGAGATTCCGTTGACTCTCTACCAGTTGGCCGAGACGGGCCGTTTCGATGCGCTGATTGCACTGGGGGCCGTGATTCGTGGCGAGACCTATCACTTTGAAGTGGTGTCCAATGAATCTGCCGCCGGTATATCCCGGGTTGCACTCGAGTTTCACATCCCTGTGGCCAACGGCGTATTGACCGTCGATACCGATGCCCAGGCGATGGCCCGCGCGTCCGAAAAGGGGAAGGACTGTGCACGTTGTGCCGTCGAGATGGCGAACCTGCTCTTTGCCATCGATGACCAGTTAAGCGGCGAGGATGATTAAGCCGACGTCGACTCCTGTGGTGTCGGACCGGTCTTCGCGCGGATCGCGTCGTGCGTCACGCAGCCTATGTGTGCAGGGCATTTATCAGTGGCTCATTGCAGAGCAGGAGCCGGGTGCGATCGATGCCTATTTACAGGAGCAGGAGATCTACGGTCGATGTGATCAGGAGTATTTCGATCGTCTTTTGCACGGCGTGATACGACATGGTGCCGCCCTCCGAGAGGCCTTTGCCGTTCAGTGTGATCGGCCCATCCACGAGCTTTCGCCGGTCGAGCACGCGATATTGCTGATCGCCACCTTCGAATTGCAGCACTGCCCAGAGGTGCCGTACCGCGTTGTGATCAATGAGGCCATCGAACTGGGCAAGTCCTTCGGGGGTACCGATGGCCATAAGTACATCAATGGTGTGTTGGATAAATTAGCAACCCAGTTGCGCCCTCATGGCTAAGCCACTCGGCGAGTTTGATTTCATTGATCGGTTTATAAAGGCACAGGCGGCGCTGGGTCAGCCCATGTATCGACGGGGCGATGCCTTGGGCATCGGCGATGACTGCGCGCTGATGCCCCCATTGGAGGCCGGCGAACAACTTGCGGTGGCCACGGACATGCTGGTGGAGGGCCGGCATTACTTTTCCGACGTGGATCCGAAGGCCTTGGGCCATAAGGTGCTGGCCGTGAACCTTTCCGATCTCGCGGCCATGGGGGCACGCCCACTGGCCTTTACCTTGGCGGCCGCCCTGCGCGGTCTCGACCCCACGTGGCTGGAGGCGTTTTTATCGGGCATGCTGGCACTCGCCCGCGATGCCCAGTGCGCACTGATTGGTGGAGATACCACGGGCATGCCGGCCAACGGTGCGCAGGTGTTTTGCGTCACAGTGATGGGGACCGTGCCGATAGGTCAAGCCTTGCGTCGCGATGGACTGTGCGATGGCGATGATCTCTGGGTGTCGGGGTCGCTGGGCGATGCCGCTTTCGCGGTTCAACTTCGTCGTGATGATCCAAAGTTATTGTGGCCCAGCCCGCGCATTGCGTTGGGGCTGCGGCTGCGGTCTCTGGCCCATGCGGCGATCGACATTTCCGATGGGTTGCAGGCGGAAATTATGCATCTGCTGCGTGCATCGGGCGGTGTGGCGGCCCAGTTAGACTGGGACAGTATCCCATTGGGCCCGCGTGTACAGCAGGCCGTTCGGGAGGGTGTGCTGTCCGCAACCCAAGCCACGGTGATCGCGGTGACGGGCGGCGACGAATACGAGCTGCTGTTTTCAGCGCCTCCCGAGTGCCGCACCGAGATCCGAGATCTCGCCATGCAGCAGGGCGTCGCGCTCACCCGTATTGGCGAGGTCCGATCCGCAGCGGCCCCATCGATTCATTGGCATCATCATGATGGACGTGGCGTGGACGCCGGCGTCGTGGAGGCAATTGGTCATGGCGGATTCACACATTTCTGATGCAGTAATGCCCACGCCGTCGGCCATTTTGATGCGCCATCCCTGGCACATCCTCGCGCTCGGTGTCGGCAGTGGCCTGGCGCCGGTCGCGCCGGGCACGGTGGCCACGCTCTGGGCATGGGTGGTGTTTCTGATGATCGATCCCCTGCTCACGGATCTGGCCTGGGCACTGGTGCTTCTGGGGGGATTTGCGCTCGGCGTGCGGGCCTGCACGGTGACCGGAAACGCCTTGGGCCGTGTGGATGCCTCGGCCATTGTTTGGGATGAAATCCTCGCATTCTGGTGCGTGTTGTGGATCCTTCCGAAGGCCAGCGATCCGGCCGGGTATCACGCCATGGGCAGCGTACCGGAGTGGACGATTCAGCTAATGGGATTTGTGTTGTTTCGATACTTCGACATTGTGAAACCGCCACCGATTCATCGGATCGACCGCATGAGCCGTGACGGTTGGGGCGTGATGCTGGACGATCTGGTGGCCGCGGCGTACACCCTACTGGCCTGCGCGGTGATCCTGCGTGCCGTGCATCTGTTGCCGTGGTGGAATTAAGGGATTGCCGTGGCCCTCGCCCGCAGTGAGCTTCTTCTCGCCCTGGCCGTCGGGTTCGCGCTCACCAAGCGAAACGCCCGGCTCATGGTGGCCGAGTCCTGCACCGGGGGATTGGTGAACCACTGGCTCACCTCGATTGCTGGATCCAGTCACTGGTTTGATGGGGGTGTGATCACCTATTCCAATGCGGTCAAAATGAGCCTCTTGGGTGTGCGATCCGCCACCCTGCATCTTTACGGCGCCGTGAGTGCGCAGACGGCGACGGAGATGGCCGCTGGCATGCGCCGACGCCATCGATCGGCACTGGCCGAACCCTCTGCCCATGTGCCCGATGCCCTGTTCGCGATCGCCATCACCGGGATTGCGGGGCCGCAGGGGGCGAGCCCCGGTAAGCCGGTGGGCTGGGTGCATGTGGCCTGGGCCGGCCCCTCCGGCGTGGAGTCCACTGCCCGTCAGTTTGTGGGTGATCGCTCTCAAATCCAGGCCCATACCGCGGCCTTCGCCCTGATCGGGCTGTTTGGCAGGCTGTGTAGATCGACGGGATAAGACCATTTGCCGATAGGCAGCTGGGCGGCCTCTTCGTAAAATCGTGGGAAGGCTTGAAACCTGTTTTTTTGTACAGTATTATTCCGTCCATCGCGGCAACCCCTTAAGGAACCCATCATGACCGACAAACACGAGAACAAAAATCGCGCCGAAAAGGCCAAGGCCCTGCAGGCCGCACTTTCTCAAATCGAGAAACAGTTCGGTAAAGGTTCCATCATGCGCATGGGGGAGAACGACGTCGCGCCGGACATTCAGGTCGTCTCCACCGGCTCCCTCGGTCTGGATTTGGCACTCGGGGTGGGCGGACTGCCGCGGGGGCGTGTGGTCGAAATTTATGGCCCGGAATCCTCGGGTAAAACCACCCTCACCCTGCAGGTCATTGCCGAGATGCAGAAGATCGGGGGCACTTGTGCGTTTGTCGATGCCGAGCATGCGCTCGACACACAATACGCCCAGAAGCTGGGGGTCGCCCTATCGGAATTGTTGATTTCACAGCCGGACACGGGCGAGCAGGCACTGGAGATTGTCGATGCCTTGGTCCGCTCCGGTTCGGTGGATCTGATCGTGGTCGATTCCGTCGCCGCGCTCACACCGAAAGCTGAGATCGAGGGCGAAATGGGCGATTCCTTGCCCGGATTGCAGGCCCGTTTAATGTCACAGGCCCTGCGCAAGCTCACCGGCACCATTAATCGTACGAATACTTTGGTGATTTTCATTAACCAGATCCGTATGAAAATTGGTGTCATGTTCGGCAACCCCGAGACCACCACGGGGGGGAATGCACTGAAGTTCTACTCATCGGTGCGACTCGACATTCGTCGGGTGGGGTCCATCAAAAAAGGGGAGGAAGTCACCGGCTCTGAGACCAAAGTCAAGGTGGTGAAAAACAAGGTGGCGCCCCCGTTTAGAGCTGCCACTTTCGACATTCTTTATGGCGAGGGCATTTCGCGAGAAGGAGAGATCCTGGATCTCGGTTCCGAGGCCGATATTGTCGAGAAATCCGGGGCCTGGTACAGCTATAACGGAGAGCGTATCGGTCAGGGTAAAGACAATGCCCGTGAGTTTTTACGTCAAAACTCGGACATCGCCTTGGAGATCGAAAACAAACTGCGCGAGAAGTTCGGCGTCATCGCCCGGCCTGCGGGCGAGGCCCAGGTGGCGGCGGAACAGGATTAATTCCTGCGTTGGCAGGTGTGCTTTCTTCAGCCTCCCTTCGGGTAAAGGCCATTGCGGCGCTTACCCGAAGGGAGCACTCCCGTCAGGAGCTAGAAAAAAAATTGGCGCCGCTCGCAGAGAGTGCGCCACAACTTGACAGCGTGCTGGCGCAGCTTCAGCGCGAGGGCTTACTCTCCGATGAGCGTTATGCCGAGTCCATTGTGCGCACTCGCGGTGCGCGTTTTGGTGGCGCCCGAATCAAGTTTGAACTTCAGCAAAAGGGTGTGGATGGCCGTGCGCTGGCACAGGCCGTAGAGGCACTGCGCGACTCCGAGTCCGAGCGGCTGCAACAGGTATGGCAAAAGAAGTTTGGCGCGCCGCCGGCCAGTGCCACCGAGCGCGCGCGGCAGCAACGTTTTCTTACCCAACGCGGATTTTCTTCGGAGGCGATCGGGCGGCTGTTTCGGGGTCTGGAAGACGGCTTCTAGACGGCCGATCGGTTAAACTGCGGCCCAAATAACACTCAAAACCCAGGGGGCTGCACCATGAAAATCCATGAATATCAGGGTAAGGAAATCCTGCGCAAATACGGCGTGGCCGTCCCGCGTGGCATTCCGTGTTTTTCCGTTGACGAGGCCTTGAAGGCCGCCAAGGATCTCGGTGGTCCGGTCTGGGTGGTCAAGGCGCAGATTCATGCAGGTGGCCGGGGCAAGGGCGGCGGCGTGAAGGTGGCCAAGTCGATGGACGATGTTAAGACCTACGCCGCGAGCATTCTGGGCATGCAACTGGTTACGCATCAGACCGGCCCGGCCGGGCAGAGAGTGCGCCGCTTGCTGATCGAAGAGGGCGCCGACATTAAAAAAGAACTCTACGTGGCCGTGGTCACGGATCGCGTGAGCCAGCGGGTGTGTGTCATGGGCTCGAGCGAAGGCGGTATGGACATCGAGGAAGTGGCGGCCACCCATCCGGAAAAAATCCACAAGGTATTCGTCGATCCCCTGACGGGCTTTAAGGACAGTGAAGCCGATGAACTCGCTGCGAAAATTGGCGTGCCGTCCGCCTCCATTGCGCAGGCCCGCGCCGTATTGAAGGGTCTGTATCAGGCCTTCTGGGAGACCGATGCATCCTTGGCCGAAATTAATCCCCTGATCCTTACCGGCGATGGCAAGGTCATTGCGCTGGATGCGAAATGGAACTTTGATTCCAACGCCCTCTATCGTCATTCTGAGATCGTGCAGATGCGCGACCTCGACGAAGAAGATCCCGCCGAAATCGAGGCCTCGAAATACGATCTGGCCTACATTCAGTTGGATGGCAACATCGGCTGCCTGGTGAACGGGGCGGGTCTGGCCATGGCCACCATGGACACCATCAAGCTCTACGGTGCCGAGCCGGCTAACTTCCTGGACGTGGGCGGTGGGGCCACCACCGAAAAGGTCACCGAGGCCTTCAAGATCATGCTCGGCAATCCCAAAGTGAAGGCGATTCTGGTCAATATCTTTGGCGGGATCATGCGCTGTGATGTGATTGCAGAGGGGGTGGTGGCCGCATCGCGCGCCGTCGGGCTGAAGGTGCCGCTGGTGGTGCGCATGAAGGGCACCAACGAAGACCTGGGCAAGAAGATCCTGGCCGAATCCGGTCTGCCCATCATCACCGCCGACACCATGGCCGAAGCGGCCCAGCGTGTCGTGGATGCCACTAAAAAAGCCTAAGCCCAGGGAGAACTTCGCATGTCCATTCTGATTAATAAAAACACCAAAGTGATCACCCAGGGCATCACCGGCAAGACGGGCCAGTTTCATACCCGCATGTGCCGCGACTATGCCAACGGAAAAAATTGTTTTGTCGCAGGTGTGAATCCCAAGAAAGCTGGCGAAGACTTTGAGGGCATTCCCATCTATGCATCGGTCAAAGATGCCAAGCAGGCCACGGGCGCCACGGTCTCGGTGGTCTACGTGCCACCTGCGGGTGCGGCCGATGCCATTTGGGAGGCCGTCGAGGCCGATCTCGATCTGGTCATCTGCATTACCGAGGGCATCCCCGTGCGTGACATGATGGTCGTGCGAAATAAAATGAAGGCGCACAATAAACGCACCTTATTGCTGGGGCCGAACTGCCCCGGACTGATTACTCCCGATGAAATCAAAATCGGCATCATGCCGGGCCATATTCATCGCAAGGGCCGCATCGGCATCGTGTCGCGTTCGGGCACGCTCACCTATGAGGCCGTGGGTCAGGTCACCGAGATGGGTCTGGGACAGTCCTCGGCGGTGGGCATTGGCGGCGATCCGATCAATGGCCTAAAGCATATTGATGTGCTCAAACTCTTTAATGATGATCCCGATACGGATGCGGTGATCATGATTGGTGAAATCGGCGGTCCCGATGAGGCCAATGCGGCACAGTGGGCCAAAGACAATATGAAAAAACCGATTGTCGGATTCATTGCGGGGGTCACGGCGCCTCCGGGCAAGCGGATGGGCCACGCCGGCGCCCTGATCTCGGGCGGCGCAGATACGGCACAGGCCAAGCTGGACATCATGGAGGCGTGCGGAATCAAGACCACCAAGAATCCCTCCGAGATGGGGAAACTGCTGAAATCGGTGCTGTAGGTCGACAGAGCGCGAACATAATTTAATGCGACGTATCAACGCAATGCTGAAAGTGGTGAAACGATGGACGCCCTAGGCACGACCGATTTCTGGTTGGCTCTGCTTCAAATCATTTGGGTCAACATTTTGCTGTCCGGTGACAATGCCATCGTGATTGCCCTCGCGTGTCGAAATCTCCCGGATAAACAGCGCCGGTTGGGTGTGTTTTGGGGTGTGTTAGCGGCGGTCGTGTTACGAATTGTATTGACGATCTTTGCCGTGAAATTGCTCGAGCTCCCCTACTTAAAATTCGTCGGGGGTCTGTTACTGATTTACATTGGTATTCAGTTGATCGGGCCACAGGATGAAGACGGTCACGAGGTCGAAGGCAAGGGCAAGTTGTTCGATGCTATCAAGACCATCTTGATTGCCGATCTGGCCATGTCCTTGGATAACGTGATCGCCGTGGCGGGGGCCGCAAAAGGCGATGTGGTGCTCTTAGTCATTGGTCTTGCAATGAGCATTCCGCTGGTGGTCTGGGGCAGTAAAGTGGTCATGATGATGATTGAACGGTTTGCCTGGACGATCATGGTCGGCGGCGGCCTTCTGGGGTATCTTGCCGGTGAAATGATCGACACCGACACGGGCGTGGGCCCGTTTCTGCACGACTCTTTAGGATTTCCCGAGCACTATCTGCCCTATATTGGAGTTGTGCTGGTGTTGTCGGTGGGCAAATGGCTCGTGGTGCGAAGCGAGAGACGGCACTCGCCGTCGGTGTAAGGACTAAGGAGATCAAGGCATGCATACCCCCGGTTCTAAACCATTGACAATATTGAAGACCATGGCGGTGGTGGGTGTGGTGGCCCTCATCGTGGCCCTGATCATTCGCTAGGCCAAAACCCACACTAAGAAAGTGGTTTTTAGTACTAACCCCGGCATGGCGCTCTAGACGACCAATCCGGGCGTGGGATACAGTTCGGGTCGCAAGGGGAGTAGCGTGGCAGGCGTGTCCTGCTCGGAGAGTTCGTCAATACGGTGGTGTCCACCCGGACCTCTGCAGCGTCATGAAAAAGGCGCTTTCGCAAGACCTTGTGTAGACCCTACACAAGCCACTACGAAAGGTACTCCTCATGGAACTCTTCTCCACTGAATTTTTTTCTGCACTTCTGGCGATCATATTGATCGATCTGGTGCTCGCGGGCGATAACGCAATCGTGATCGCGCTCGCCGCGCGAAATCTCCCCCCCCAAGAGCAGCATCGCGCCATTGTCTTTGGCACGATCGGTGCAATCGTCGTTCGCTCCCTGATGACCCTAGGCGTCGTTTGGTTATTGAAAATTCCCGGCTTGATGCTGGTCGGTGGTCTGCTGCTGTTTTGGATTGCGGTGAAGTTGATTGCTCCAGGAAACGATGGCGATGAGCACGGTCCGGCGGCGAGCACGTTTTGGGGGGCGATGAAAACCATTGTCATCGCTGATGCCGTAATGGGCGTGGATAACGTGCTGGCCGTTGCCGGCGCCTCCCACGGTAGTTTTCTCCTTGTCGTGCTGGGACTACTGATCTCGATTCCCATCGTGGTCTGGGGTAGCCGTTTCGTTTTAAAGCTTATTGAGCGCTTTCCCTGGGTGATCCTCTTGGGTGGCGGGGTGCTCGGATTTACGGCGGGGAAGATGATCCTGAACGAACCTCTGGTCAAGGAGTGGACCGGAGGGGTGTCCCCCGTTCTGTATTGGTCGTTCGTGATCGCAAGTGTTGCGTTTGTTGTCGTATTGGGTCAGTGGCTTAAACAACGGACACAGGAGGCTGCCATGGAAGGTGAATCGAATGCATCTCGCTCGGGTGACGATGGGCGTGTGTTGCTTGCGGTAAACGACTCGGAGCAGGCGGTTTGCGCTGCACGACACATTGCCGGCCTGTCACTGGCCTCGGCACCACGTGAGGTGCACTTGGTGTACGTCGCGCCGGTGCTCTCGCGTCATGCAGGCAAGTTTCTGTCGCCCGGCATGCGCCGTTCGTTTACGGAAGATCGTATCGCACGGGTCTTCGCCAAGATTCGACCTCTTTTTGCTGCGGCCAACATTCAGGTAATCGAGCATCGTTTGTCGGGTGTATCGGCCGGCAAACGCATCAGCCGTCTTGCGGAAGAGCTTCAGTGCGGGCGAATTGTGATCGGAACGCGACGCGAGTCTGCGTTACTGAAGCTATTCACGAGCTCGGTGTCGGCGGGAGTCATTCAGCACGCACGAGTCCCGGTCGAGGTGATCGCCTTGGGCCAGGCCCCGAGCTGGCTCCGATTTGGGTTGCCCGCAGGGCTTACCGCATTGCTGGCACTATTGATCGCGGATTAAATCACCTGGGTCTGCGCTTCGTGGGGGGCACGGGCGCGGACCTCTCCGACTCGATACACCATCTCCCCTTGGGCCGTCAGGTGGGCCGCCACGCCTTCCGCGTGTTCCGCACTCACCACCACGACCATTCCTAGGCCGCAGTTAAACACGCGATGCATTTCCTCTTCGGGAATGGCGCCTTGTTCCTGCACCCATTGCATTAGGGGTGGGCGGGTCCAGCGGCGTTGATCGAGCACGGCGGTGAGGTGTTCGGGCAGCACCCGCGGGACATTACCCACCAGTCCACCGCCCGTGATGTGGGCCATGGCGTGGACCGCATGCCGATGCGCCGCGAGGGTGGACAACATGGGCTTTACATAGATCCGCGTCGGTGCCATCACGAGATCCGACAGCGTGCGAGACGCTCCGGGAACGGCAATCTTATCCAGTGCCGATGGAGTGATGGCACCACAGGCCCGCTCTAATACTTTGCGAACGAGTGAGTACCCATTGCTGTGAAATCCGCTCGATGCCAAGCCGAGCAGCACATCGCCCGCGGCAACCTTTGAACCATCAAGAATGTCGGCCCGCTCAATGGCCCCCACGGCGAACCCGGCGAGATCGTACTCGCCATCGGGGTACATGCCGGGCATCTCGGCGGTCTCACCGCCGATCAGAGCACATCCGGCCTGTTCACAGCCGGTCGCGATACCGCCCACGACGGCGGCGGCCGTGTCCACCGAGAGACGGCCACAGGCGAAGTAGTCCAGAAAAAATAAGGACTCTGCTCCTTGCACCAGAATATCGTTGACGCTCATGGCGACCAGATCGATGCCGACGGTGTCGTGGCGATTCAGCGCGAACGCCAGTTTCAATTTCGTGCCCACGCCATCGGTGCCGGACACGAGCACGGGATCCTTATATTTTTTGGGCACTTCGAACAGCGCACCAAAACCACCGATGCCGCCCAGTACTTCGGGCCGCAAGGTGCGTTTGGCCAAAGGCTTGATACGATCCACCAAGGCGTCACCGGCATCGATATCCACGCCAGCATCACGGTAGGTCATGGGCGTGGACGCAGGGCGTCTGGTCGAATCTGAACTCATGGCCGAAATCTTCCTAAAATCGCCATTTTATTGAAGTTAGGGCACCACTCCTCCAATGCAGTTACCGCTTGACCTTATTGCCGTGCCCGAACCCCGTCTCACTGACGGGGTGCCCGGGCGAAATGCCCAAGCCCTCGCCGCATTGGCCCAGGTGATCGACCCCTCCCGCCGGGGCTTCGCCTCGCTGTTGTTGTGGGGCAATCCCGGGGCAGGCAAGACCTTTTGGCTGAAGGCCTGGGTGGCGCAGGCCGGTCCGCGGGCGATCTACGTCGATTGCGGGCGGGTTATCGCGGCCGATACCGAGACCTTGGATGCCGGCCACACGCTCTGGGATCGGGTGTTGGGCGAACGGGGCCTGGCCGATCCCGTGGTCTGGTGCTTGGACAACGTGGATCAGGCGGATGCCGACACCGGGAACCGACTCTTTCAACTCTACAATGTCGCCCGGGAGGCGGGATGGTGTTGCGTGGCCACCGCCGGTGCACCGCCCTTGCGCATGACGTTGCGCGATGACCTGCGCACCCGGTTAGGGCAGAGCCTGATTTTTGAGCTGCACGAATTAGACGATGAAGAAAAAAAGAATGCGCTTCGCGAGCGCGCTGAGCAACTCGCCTGTCCGCTGCCCGAGGACCTCTTGCAGTATCTGATGACACGCCTGCCACGCGATCTCGGCCGGTTAATGGGCGTGCTGCAGGCACTCAATGATTACGCACTGTCCCGGCAACGGGCCGTCACCATCCCCTTGCTGAAAGAGTTCTTGGACACGTCGAATGCGAACACTCGCACTGTTTGATCTGGATAACACGCTGCTGCCGATTGACAGCGATGTCTCATGGGCAAACTTTCTTATTCAGCTCAAGGTGGTGAATGCCGACTGGTACGCCAAGCGCAATGATCATTTTTACGTGGAGTATTGCAAGGGCACGCTCGACATTTATGAATTCTTGGAGTTTCAGCTGGCCCCACTGGCCCGCTTCCCCAGGGCACAGCTTCTGGCCTGGCGCGAACAATTTGTGCGCGAGGTGATTCGGCCACATCTGCATCCGGCCGCCCAGGGCCTGGTGGCCCGCCATCAGGCCGCCGGGGATCTCTGCGCCATCGTCACGGCCACCAATTCCTTTATTACCGGTCCCATTGCGAAAGCCTTCGGGGTGGACCATCTGATTGCCACGGAGATTGAAGTGGGCGTCGATGGGAACTTTACGGGCAAGCCCGCGGGCGTTCCGAGCTTTCGAGAGGGCAAGATCACGCGTGTGGCCCAATGGCTGGCATTGCAGGGACTTGGACTCGAGGATTTTGATCGGTCGTATTTCTACAGCGACTCGTTTAACGATCTACCGTTGCTGGCCCGGGTCACCCATCCGGTGGCCGTCAACGCGGATGCACGGCTTACGGAGCACGCGAATGCCCAGGGCTGGGATCGGTTAGACCTGTTTGAGCGCACGTCGACGACGGATGATTAAGACCGCATGATCAAAAAACTGATCACCACCATTGCACGGCTTGCGCCAGGACGTTTGTCCACGCGGGCGGCGCGACGGGCCTCGACCAAAACGGTGCATGAACCGGAGGTGTATAAGGCGTCCAAGATCGGGATCGATCATCGGCTCGTGTCGAACGCCGCCACCCGTTCCGTTCAGGACCTACAGAAGGCGGGCTATCGGGCGTTTATCGTGGGCGGTGCGGTGCGGGATCTCTTACTCGGCATTCGGCCCAAGGATTTTGATGTGGCCACGGATGCTGAACCGGAGCAGGTGCAACGTGTGTTTCGCAGGGCGCGCATCATTGGCCGACGATTTCGTCTGGTCCACGTGATGTTTGGGCCTGAGACCATCGAGGTCTCAACCTTTCGGGCGCTGCAGGCCGATGATGTGGACATTGACGAACATGGCCGTGTGCTGCGTGACAATGTGTTCGGTGAGCAGCACGAGGATGCGACCCGTCGGGACTTCACCGTCAATGCGCTGTACTACGATCCGATCGCTGATAAGGTTCTGGACTATCACCATGGGGTCAAAGATTTAAAAGCCAAGGTCTTGCGCATGATCGGCCATCCGGAGCACCGGTATCGCGAGGATCCGGTCCGCATGCTGCGGGCGGTCCGACTGTCTGCCAAGCTTGGTTTTGGAATCGAACCCGCGACCCGCCAGCCGATTGCGGCGTTGGCGGATCTGGTCCGCCATGTGCCGAATGCGCGATTGTTTGATGAGATGCTCAAGCTCTTGCACTCCGGTAATGCCTATGAGGGGCTTCGTCAGTTGCGGGAGTGCGGCTTGCACCATGGGTGCCTGCCGCTGTTGGACCTGGTGTTTGACGCGAAGGATCCAAACGCCTTGGAGTTTGTCACGCGGGCCTTGAAGGCCACGGATGCGCGCATCCACGAGCGCAAACCGGTCTCGCCAGGATTTCTATTTGCAGCTTTGCTCTGGAACCTGGTCAATGAGCGCTGGCAGCAGCGTCACGCTCAGGGCGAGCACACTATTCCGGCCTTGAACGCGGCTATTGACGATGTGGTAGATGCGCAGCTGGATGCCTTGGCCATTCAGCGCCGGTACGTGTCGGATATGCGCGAGATCTGGCTGATGCAGCCCCGATTTGAAAAGCGTCAGGCCGGCACGGTGGCCCGTTTAATGGAACACATGCGTTTTCGTGCCGGATACGACTTCATGCTGCTGCGGGCCGAGTCGGGGCAGTGCGATGCCCTGTTGGCCCAGTGGTGGACCGATTACATCGATGGCGATGCGTCGGCCCGCACCGAGCTGCTCGCTCAGGCGTCGGCCGCCCGTGGCAAGTCGGCATCGGCCGCGCGGCCCCGTCGTCGCCGTCGTAAACCCGGCGCATCGCTATCGTCCGACGCTACCTCCTGATGCCGTCGACAACACAGGCCATGATCGGACTGGGAGGAAATCTGGGCGATCCGAGCCGGACGCTCTCCCAGGCGCTTGCTGTATTGCGCGAGGTGCCCGCCATCACCGCCTGTCGCGTGTCACGGTTTTATCGCACGCTGCCCGTGGAGGCCACCGGCCCCAATTTTTGCAACGCGATTGCCGAGATCACTACGTCACGATCCGCATTGCAGTTGCTCGAACTTCTGCTATCGATCGAAATGCAATTCGGTCGCGAGCGCACGGGATGGCATGCCCCGAGAACCCTGGATCTGGATTTGATCTCCCATGGGGCGACCCGAATAGTCAGCTCTCAATTGACCGTGCCACATCCCCGTGCCCACGCCCGCGCCTTTGTGCTCATTCCGCTATGCGAATTGGACGATACGGTGCTGCTGGGCCCCCCGGAGGCCGAGGGTCTTGTGTCCGCACGTGATTGGCACGCCCGTCTGACGCCGGCCGACCGCGCCGAGGTCTTGCCCTGGTGATGCGACAATAGTCTGCATGAACGTTGCTTCCTCTGCCCAGCGACCCGCATGGACTCAGCGCTTTCGATCACTAGTGATTGAGGGTCCGATCGGGGTGGGCAAGAGCAGCCTGGCCATGCGGTTTGCCGAACGGTTCGGATACGCCCCCTTACTGGAAGCGCCCACGGAGAACCCGTTCTTGGCCAAGTTTTATCGCGACAGTGCGCGCTACGCGCTCCCCACGCAGCTCTTCTTTTTGTTTCAGCGCATTGATCAGTTGCGTGAACTCACCCAGCGGGATTTATTTTCCGAGCTGGTGGTCAGTGACTTCATGATTGAAAAGGACCCGTTGTTTGCGGGCCTGACATTGTCGGATGAGGAACTGGCCCTCTATCGCAAAATCTATGATGTTCAACGTCCTCAGGCCCCCGCCGCGGATCTGGTGATTGTTCTGCAGGCGTCGGCCGATGCCCTGGTGGATCGTATACGTCAGCGGGGCGTCCCAATGGAGCAGAACATGTCGGAGCAGTACCTGCGCGAACTCTCCGAGGCCTATACCCATTATTTTCATCACTACGACGCGTCGCCGATTCTGATCGTGAACACCGACCAGCTCAATCCCATCGATCGGGACGAGGATTTCGATGCCTTGGTGGCCCAGATCGCCCAGTTCAAGGGGCGGCGTTGCTATTTCAACGCGCTGAGTACCGCATGAAAGTGGTGCACACGATTGGCGAGTTACGGGCGCAGCTGCGAGGGCAGTTGCGCACGGCGTTTGTACCCACCATGGGCAACCTGCACGAGGGCCATCTGTCCTTGATGCGTCTGGCGGCTCATCATGGGGATCCGGTCGTTGCCTCGATTTTCGTGAACCGTCTGCAGTTTGGCCCGCACGAGGATTTCGACCGGTACCCGCGCACCCTGCAAGAGGACATCGCCAAGCTCGAGCGGGAGGGCGTGTATGTGCTGTTTGCGCCTGACGAGTCGGAGATGTATCCCGAGCCGCAGGAATATCGAGTGAGCCCTCCGCATGACCTGGGAGACATTCTGGAAGGCGAGTTTCGCCCCGGATTTTTCGTGGGCGTGGCCACGGTGGTCATGAAACTTTTTCAATGCGTGCAGCCGCAGGTGTCGGTGTTCGGAAAAAAAGACTACCAGCAGCTCATGATCATTCGACGGATGTGCCAGCAGTTTTCCATTCCGACTCAGATTGTTCCCGCGGAGACAGTGCGTGAAACGGATGGCCTGGCCATGTCCTCCCGCAATCGTTATCTCTCAGCAGAAGAAAGAC
>JBMSML010000012.1:0-23465 GCA_049421125.1 Burkholderiaceae bacterium | reverse complement strand
CGCCAGGGGGTGAGTGTGTCGGCGCTGTTGCGGCGCCAGTCGGAACAATTGCGCATGAGTCGGGCTCTTGCCGCTGAGCGGCACGCAATGAAACTCCCCGTGAAATTACTCGCACCGCTTGCGATATGTATTTTCCCATGTACGTTTTTAGTACTTGCGTTTCCCATTGGCACTCGATTGCTGCACTCGGGATTGTTCTGATGCCCGCCATGCGGGTGGGAGGGCGGCTTATTCCGGTTCGGATAGCCGATACATTCATCTCCCGGTTTCTCGGCGTCTGGGCGAGTCGTGGACGCGAGCCGGTACTCCTTCTGAACTGTCGCTCGGTGCATTCATTCGGACTGCGCCGGTCTCTCCAGGTCGTATTTTTCGATTGCGAGTTCCGGGTGATATCCGTGCAGCCGGTTCTTCGCCCTTGGCGCATCGCGTTTGTTTCGGGAGCCGCCCATGTTCTGGAGTCACCATCATCGTTGCCCATCCGCTGTGGAGAGGTAATTCCGCTGCTGGAGTGTCACCGCCGGGAAGTTGTCCTGAACGGTGAAGTCTTACCAGAGTCCGATCATGGTGCCCCACGAGGTGCGGCATTTGTCGAGGCACTGATGACACTTCCGATTCTTTTGTTCATCGGTTTTGTGGTTATTCAGATCGGGTTGCTCTGGCACGCGAAATACGCCGTCATTCATGCGGTCCATGTGGCGGCCCGCCATGCCAGTGTTCATCACGGGAGTGATCATGCGATTCGTGACGGAGTGATTCAGGGTCTGATGCCATTCGTCAGCAAGGCGGATGATGTGTCAGAGTTGCCCAGTGCATTATTTCGGTCGGCCTCGGAACTCGCATTGGGTCAGGCGATGGGATGGATTCGTTGGGAAGTGTTATCTCCTACGCGTCAGAGCTTCGTCGATTGGGGGAGCGCAGCCGATCCCTTGTTAAGTCCTGGCAGCACGCCACAGGAAGTGGAGATTCCCGCGGTGGGACTGATGGGGTTGACCCGGCGTCGATTGCCGTCGTCAGGCGTTCGCGAGCGGGTGGGCGGGTTGCCGGTGGGTGTCGTGTCCGGTCAGACCTTGGTCGAGGCGAACAACTTAAAAATAAATCTACGGGTCGGTGTTCCGTTACAGCTTCCAGTGGCGGGCCGATTGTTGGCACGGTCGTTATCGTGGTGGTCGGGTTGCGGCTGGTCACTATCGCCCCGATCCGATCAACTCGGATTGATTTCCTTCGGTGTTGGAGCGGATGCCTCGTTGATCTCGAACTCGTTGGAATGTCGGGCGCTTGCCGCGCGGGATATCCATGGAAACTGGCAGCCGCGCTGGCCCGTGGAGGCATCTGCGGTGATTCAGATGCAGTCGAACGCGCGACGGTCGGTCATGGTGCTTCGCGATCGCCAGCAGTCGGCTTCTCCGTAAAAGAAAAACCCGCCGAAGTTGCCTTGGGCGGGTCTGATGGACACGGGCAGGTTCTGCCCGGGAAGACCCCTTACTTGATCTTCGCTTCCTTATACATGACATGCTTGCGGGCCTTGGGATCGAACTTCTTAATCTCCATTTTCTCGGGCATGGTTTTCTTGTTCTTGGTGGTGGTGTAGAAGTGACCAGTGCCGGCACTGGACTCCAATTTTATTTTTTCGCGGCCGCTTTTTGCCATGATGGTTCCTAATGGGGACGAAAGTCGTTAATGGGGCTTAGAGGGCGTTCTTCTCGCGAAGGTCGGCCAGCACGGCATCAATGCCATTTTTGGTGATCGTGCGCACGGCCGCCGGAGTGACGCGCAGGCGCACCCAGCGATTCTCGCTCTCGACCCAGAAACGTTTGTACTGCACGTTGGGCAGAAACCGGCGTTTGGTCTTGTTGTTGGCGTGGGAAACATTGTTTCCGACGATGGGCTTTTTGCCCGTCACTTGGCATACGCGCGCCATGGCTTAATCCTTCGGTATTGACTTGGTCACGAGGGGGTTGCCGAATTTCGGCAAAGACCGAGATTCTATGAGAAAACAAGGACTTAGGTCAACTCAGGGGTGGGTTCGTGCCGGATTGGCTTGCCGCGGCCGGCCGTGGATTGGCCCTCGATGGGTGTCAGATCGCCCGGACCGACCGGGTGTGGTCGCCGGCCACGATCAGATGGTCGAGCAGCGCAATGTCCAGGGTCGCCAGGCTACGTTTTAAACAGGTGGTTAATAATTGATCAGCGTGGCTGGGCTCGGTGACGCCCGAAGGGTGGTTATGCACGGCGATGACGCTGGCCGCATTCAGTTGCAGGGCGCGCCTGGCGACCTCCCGTGGATAGACGCTGGTCTGGGTCAACGTGCCGTAAAAGAGTTTTTCAAACCGAATCAGTCGATACCGCGTGTCCAGAAACAGCGCGCCAAAGACCTCGGCGCCTAATCCTCCTAATTGATCCACCAGAAAGCGGGAGAGATCGTCGGGCCGATGGATGACCGGTTGGTCCTTCAGTGTTTGGGCGGAGGCGCGCCGGGCCATTTCCCGAGAGGCTTGAAACAGGCGGACCGGGCGGCACCAATCCCGTGGGTGGCCTGCAGTTGTTCCCACGGCGCGGCCAGTATGGCCGCGATACTGCCGAAGCGTCCGAGAAGGTCCTCGGCCAGTTGCAACACCGGTTTACCCGGCTGCCCGGTGCCAAGCAGAACCGCAAAGAGTTCTGCATCGTTGAGACTTTCCACCCCGAAGGCAAAGAGCTTTTCCCGTGGCCCCATCGGATTCATAAATGCGCGCCTAAAATGACGGACTATTCATGACTTCCGGTGGGCGGTCTATCGCCCGATTTGCCTATGTCCTTTACCTCGTCTGCATCGCCAGGAATTCAAAATGGGTCCCATGTGACCTTGCACTTTCGGCTCACGTTGTCGGATGGCCAGGTGGTCTTCGATACGTTTTCGGATAAGCCGGCCACCATTCAGGTGGGCGAGGGCCATATCGCCTCGGCGTTGGAGCGTTGTCTGATCGCGCTTCAGGAAGGGGATGAACGCTCCTATACCCTGGCTGCGGACGATGGATTTGGCCCGCGCAATCCTGAGCTTGTGCAGAAAATCAGTAAGGCATTGATGGACAAATATTCCGATCACTCCGACCCGATCGCTCCGGGAGATGTGGTCGAGTTCCCAACGCCCGATGCCAATGGCGGTCGTGTGGCCGGAGTGTTCAAGGGATGGGATGGCGAGGCTGCCATTTTTGACTTCAATCACCCACTGGCCGGTCAGCCATTAACGTTTGATGTGCGTATCATTGGATTGCTCTGACAAGGTCTGATGTATGCAACCGGTGCGATTTGAAAAACTTCAGGATGTGGTGCTGGCCGAGCCGCGCGGATTCTGTGCGGGGGTTGAGCGCGCCATTGAGATTGTCGAACGTGCGCTGGCGAAGTTTGGGGCGCCTATCTATGTGCGGCATGAGATTGTGCACAACGATCATGTGGTGACCGAGTTACGCAACAAGGGTGCAATCTTTGTCGAGGACTTAGAGCAGGTTCCAGTGGGATCGCGGGTGATCATGAGCGCGCATGGCGTCTCCGTGAAAGTGCGTGAGCATGCCGAGCAGCGTCAGTTGGAAGTGTTTGATGCCACCTGCCCCCTGGTCACCAAAGTGCATGTCGAGGTGCGTAAGCTTCGTGCGGATGGGTATGAAGTTGTCATGATCGGGCATGCCGGTCACCCGGAAGTGGAAGGCACCATGGGCCAGGTGAACGGTGGCATGTATCTGGTGGAGGATGTCGCCGGCGTTGAGGCGCTTCATGTCGCCACTCCCGATCGACTGGCCTATGTCAGTCAAACCACCTTGTCAGTTGATGACACTCAAGTGATCGTGGCGGCGTTAGAAAAAAAGTTTCCGTCCATCGTTGGGCCGAAGAAAAGCGATATTTGTTATGCCACACAGAACCGACAGGATGCCGTCAAATTAATGACCACTGAAGTGGATGTGGTGTTGGTTGTGGGAAGTCCCAGCAGCTCCAATAGCAATCGACTAAAGGAAGTGGCGGAGCGTTTTGGCAAACCTGCCTACCTATTAGGAAGTGCCCGGGAGTTGAAATCCGAATGGCTCAAAGATGCCAAACGCGTCGGCATTACGGCGGGCGCGTCCGCACCGGAAGACCTCGTGCAGGGCCTGCTCGCGGCGGTGGAGGCCTTGGGCGCATCGGCCGTGCATCGTCTGCCGGGAGCCGAGGAGAATGTGCGTTTCCCCATGCCCAAGGGGCTGACGTAGTCGATCTTTGATAGACTCACGGTCGCGCCGCTTTAGCTCAGTTGGTAGAGCAGCTCCTTCGTAAGGAGAAGGTCGCCAGTTCGAGTCCGGCAAGCGGCACCACTCACGTTGAACTCCTCACAACCCCCTCAGTGCAGAAGCTGTCTGCATTTTTACATCACCTGGGAAAAGGACTTTCCGCAGGGATGCAGACTCTACGGGGTGAAGTCGAAACAGGCCCCATCGATTGTGGTCCGAGAGGCGACCGGGGCCCACTGTCAATATTGGCAAATTGCCCCTCACAAGTCGCCCTCATCCAAGGATCCCGCTGAGGGATAATTTCCCCATTCACGGGAGGTAAACCGGCATGACTCTATTGATTCTTGGTGTGGTGTTATTCGTGGCAACGCACTCGTTGCGAATTGTGGCCGACGGTTGGCGTTCACAGATGGTCGCTCGCATGGGCGATAAGCCATGGAAGGGCGTGGTGTCGGTGGTGTCCTTGGTGGGGTTGGTGCTGTTAGTGATGGGCTACGGAGCGGCGCGTCAGGCCCCCATCGTGATCTGGCAGCCGCCGTTCTGGATGTCCCATCTGGTGTCGCTGCTGATGTTGATGGCGTTTATTTTTCTGATCGCGGCCTACATTCCTGGAAACGGCGTCAAGGCGCGCGTGGGCCACCCCATGGTGATTGCGGTCAAGATCTGGGCCTTCTCGCATCTGTTGGCCAACGGATCGGTTGCCGATGTTTTACTTTTTGGGGCGCTATTCGTTTGGGCGGTCATGAGCTTTCGGGCGGCGCGGCAGCGTGACCGCCGCGAAGGGGTGGTTCGGGCTCCGGGCCAGTTACTCATGACCCTGATCACAGTGGTGGTGGGTGCGTTGCTGTGGGTCTGGTTTGTGTTTCAGGGGCACGCCTGGTTGATTGGCGTGCGGCCTTTGATCATGGGGGCTTAAGTGGCGTCATCGAAAAGGATTATTTCTACGGATCAGGCACCCCAGGCCATCGGCACGTACTCCCAGGCCGTGGGCGTGGGACAGATAGTGTGGTTGTCGGGTCAGATTCCGTTGGATCCGAGCACCATGCAACTGGTGGGCGATGCCACGCCCCAGGGAGTTGCACTGCAGATTCATCAGGTGTTTAAGAACCTTTCGGCGGTGGCGCAGGCCGCCGGTGGTTCGCTGTCTGACGTGGTGAAGCTGAATTTGTTTCTTACGGATCTCGCGCATTTCGCCACGGTGAACGAGATCATGGCGCAGTATTTTCAGCCGCCTTATCCGGCACGCGCTGCGGTGGGTGTGGCGAGTCTTCCGCGTGGCGCTCTATTTGAAGCGGAAGCCGTGTTGGTCATCGGTTAGAGGATGACCCGAACTGCCCCGTTCGCGCCGCCGGAGAGTCTCAAGAAGTTGGGTCTGCACCGGTGGGAGGATGTGGTGCTGCACTTCCCACTGCGTTACGAAAACGAGTCCGAGGTCCGATCGATCGCATCGGTCCAGCCCGGACAGTTTGTGCAAGTCCAGGTCACGGTCGTGTCGTCGCGCATTGTGTTCCGACCGCGACGAATGCTGCTCGTGGAAGTCGAGGACGAATCCGGGTCTGCCGTGTTGCGGTTCATCTACTTCAAAGACGCACAGCGAATGGCCTATGCGCCCGGGTTGAAGTGCCGCATCTTGGGGGAGGCCCGTAAGTCCCTCGCCGGTCTGGAATTTATTCATCCACGCATGCGCACGGGATGGTTGGCGCCGGAGGCGATCGGTCAACAACCCATGGTGCCCGTGTATCCCACGGCGGCAGGAATTTCGCAGCTCACGTTGCGTCGGGCGGTTCAGACCGCTTTAACGCGTGCGCTTCCCCACGAATGGTTGCCGCCATCGATGCTGACAAGTTACGGTCTCATGCCGCTACCGGAGGCGATTCGATTAATTCATGCGCCCCCGGCCGATGCGGAACGTGGCGGTCTTTTAGCCACCCTGATCGCCTGCGAGGGCGCCGCATGGAATCGTATTCGTTTTGACGAGCTGTTAGCGCAACAGTTGTTGCTGCGCCGTGCCCGGCAACTCCGTCGGCACGAGCGGGCTGCATCACTGGTCAACGGACAGTTGGCACAGCGGTTAATCCGTGGCCTGCCGTTTGCGTTGACCAGTGCCCAACAACGTGTCTGGCGGGAGATTTCGGAGGATCTTCAGCGGGATGTGCCCATGCATCGTTTACTGCAAGGAGATGTGGGCAGTGGCAAAACGGCCATTGCGGCATTGGCCGCTGCGCAGGCGGCAGGCAGTGGTGCTCAGGTGGCGGTCATGGCCCCGACCGAAATCCTTGCCGAGCAGTTATTCCAGAAATTCTCCGAGTACTTGGCGGCGCTCAGGATTCCGCTGGTGTTGTTAAAGGGGGGGCTCGGGCGGGCTGAACGGACCGAACGGCTGCGTGCAATTGCCCAAGGAGAAATTGCGGTCGTGGTCGGTACCCATGCCTTGATTCAGAAGGATGTCGCCTTTGATCGATTGGGTCTGGTGGTGGTGGATGAGCAACATCGGTTTGGCGTGGGCCAGCGTTTGGCCTTGCGGGCTCAGGGCCCCGGCACCGTTACCCATCTGCTGGCCATGTCGGCCACACCGATTCCCAGAAGTCTGGCCATGTCGTACATGGCCGACCTGGATGTATCAGTGTTGGATGAGCGGCCGCCCAATCGTCAGCCCATCACCACCAAACTGATGGCATCCGGCCGACGGGAGGAGCTGCTGGCAAGTCTTCGGCAGTTTTTGGCCGGCGGTGGTCAGGCCTACTGGGTGTGCCCGGTCATCGAGGAGAACCGCGCCGAGGGCGAACGGGAGTTGCAGGCGATTGAGACGGCGCAGGCCTGGTTGGCCCCGGAATTTCCGAACGAATTAGTGGTGCTCCATGGGCGCCTGTCGGCGGAAGAAAAGCGGGCGGCGATGGCGGCCTTTGCGGGGGGTGAGAAGCGATTAATGCTGGCCACCACGGTGATCGAAGTCGGGGTGGACGTGCCGAAGGCGACACTGATGGTGATCGAGCACTCGGAGCGTTTTGGGTTGGCGCAGCTTCATCAGCTGCGCGGCCGCATTGGTCGGGGTGGAGGTTCGAGCACCTGCGTGTTGCTTTTTGACGAGCCGCTTTCGGACACAGCCAAAGAGCGTTTGAAAACCTTATACGAGACCTCCGATGGATTTGAGGTCGCCCGTAGGGATTTGGCGATTCGCGGGCCCGGTGAATTTCTCGGGTTGCGACAGTCCGGCGTCCCGACCTTGCGTTACTGTGATCTCGAGCGCGATGCGCTGTGGATCGAACGGGCCGTTGCATTTGGTGCACAATGTGCAGCAGCCGAGCCATCGGGCCCACAGTTGGCCGCGCTCGGAGTGACGACCAACGCGTTAGAGGCATTAGTGGCGCGTTGGGCGGCGGGCCGGGAAATACTGTTGTCAAGCGGATAGTCATGACACTCACTGAACTTCGATACATCGTTGCTGTTGCGCGAGAAAAGCATTTTGGCCGTGCTGCGGAAGCCTGTTTTGTCAGTCAACCCACATTGTCGGTGAGTGTCAAAAAGCTGGAGTCAGAGCTCGGTGTCATGTTGTTTGAGCGTGGTGGCGCTGAAGTCACGCTCACGCCGATTGGCGAGGAGATCGTGCAACAGGCTCAACGTGTCCTGGATGAGGCCAATCGCATGAAGGAGATTGCGGATCAGGGGCGGGATCCGTTACGCGGAGCCCTGCGCGTCGGCGTGATCTACACAATCGGACCGTATCTTCTTCCTCGGATCATCAAGGCCATGATCGATCGGCACCCGCAAATGCCCATGATTCTTCAGGAGAGTTTTACGGTGCGTCTGTTGGACATGATGCGCACCGGCGACGTGGATGTGGCCGTGTTGGCCGAACCATTTGATGACACGGGCCTGAATGTTCAGCCGCTCTATGACGAGGATTTTCTGGTGGCGGTGCCGCCTCAGCACCCTTGGGCGAAGCGCTCGTCGATTGCATCGATCGACCTCAAGCAGGAGACGATGTTATTGCTTGGTGTGGGGCATTGTTTTCGGGATCAGGTGCTCGAGGTCTGCCCAGAGGCCGCCCGGTTCTCGGCCAATTCGGAGGGCATTCAAAAGACGGTCGAGGGGAGCTCGCTCGAAACCATTCGTCACATGGTGGCCGAGGGGCTTGGCGTGACCGTGTTGCCTAAGATGTCGGCCACCGAAGACGATCCATTACTGACCTTTATCCCATTCGATGCGCCCGTCCCACGTCGTCGCGTGGTGCTGGCCTGGCGGAAGTCCTTTTCGCGCGACCGTGCGATCGCCGCATTGCGCGAGGTCATTTTGTCCGTGAATCTGCCGGGATGCACAAAATTGTGATGTACAAAACACTGGAACAATCAGTAGGCGCCACACCGCTGGTGCGGCTTGATCGCATTGCGGGGGCAGTGAATCGCCAGCGCGGTAACGTCATTCTTGGAAAATTAGAGGGCAATAATCCGGCCGGCTCCGTCAAGGACCGCCCGGCAATCGCCATGATCGCGCGCGCGGAGGTCCGTGGCGAGATTCGTCCCGGAGACACTCTGATTGAGGCCACGAGTGGGAATACGGGAATCGCACTGGCGATGGCCGCTGCGATGCGTGGCTATCGCATGGTGTTGATCATGCCGGACAACTTGTCATTAGAGCGCCGCCAGACTATGAAAGCGTTTGGTGCAGAGTTGTTACTGGTGGGCCAGTCGCAAGGTATGGAAGGGGCGCGTGATCTTGCCGATCAGATGGAGCGTGACGGTAAGGGCAAGGTGTTGAATCAGTTCTCGAATGATGACAATTGGATGGCCCACTACGAGTCGACGGGACCGGAAATATGGCGGGACACGCAGGGCGGCGTCACTCATTTTGTATCGGCGATGGGGACGACCGGCACCATCACGGGCGTATCCCGCTACCTCAAAGAGCAACAACCGGAGATCGTGATTGTGGGCGCGCAGCCGGCCGATGGATCGTCGATTCCCGGAATACGCAAGTGGGCGCCGGCCTATATTCCGCCGATTCGGCAGAAGGCGTTTATCGATCGGATCGAGGAAATCACGCAGGCAGAGGCCGAGGAGATGGCCCGACGTCTGGCACGCGAGGAAGGGTTGTTTTGTGGCATTTCGGCGGCCGGTGCCGCCATCATCGCGTTACGACTCGCCGAGGAGGTTCAAAACGCCACCATTGTGTTCATCGTCTGCGACCGCGGTGATCGTTACCTGAGCACGGGTGTTTTCCCCGGCTAGTCCGTTTTGCCGATAGCGCGCCTCGGACGCTTTTGGGACAGTAGGGGTCCTTCCCCCCTTGAATAACCCATCATGATGGGTTATTGTCCTCATGGTCAGTCTGTATGTCGATCGTTACCGGCTTGTGGTTTATCCAAATGATCACCCGCCACCCCATGTGCATGTCATGGGCGCCGGGTGGGAGATTCGGATCGCGATTACTCATCCCCCGGCGGTCTTGTCGATTGGCGGTCGCGCGAGGAGAGCAGATGTGACGAGAAGTCTTGTCGCGGTGGCTAATAAGCGGCTGGATCTGATGAATTTATGGGAGAGTGTCCATGGCGAGTGAGGTGAACGTCAATTGGATTGCCAAGCAGCTCGCTAAATTTAGTGAACTGAAAAGTGCGTCTAAGAAGCAGCGTGCGCAGGGGCATCATGCGGTTGGCGTGCGTTTTGATGAAAAAAAACGCATGGTGATTGTCGCGCTGGCAAATGGCACCTTCTTTGCGTTCCCTGTTGATCTTGCACAGGGACTCTCACGCGCGGACTCCAGAGCACTATCTCGTATTGAGATCACGCCTCTGGGAACCGGCTTGCACTGGCCGCTGTTGAACGCGGACTTGTCTGTGGAAGGGCTGCTTGCGGGATTTCTAGGGAGTGATGCCTGGATGCGGGCCCACGCGGCGCGGGCGGGAAAGGTGACCTCGCCGGAGAAGGCGCGCGCGGCGCGCGCCAATGGCGCGAAGGGAGGGCGGCCTCGAAAGTTGCCGCAGGCAGCGTAGGGCCGCGAAGAAATGGCGCCTCCGACACGAATCGAACGTGCGACCCTCTCCTTAGGAGGGAGATGCTCTATCCACTGAGCTACGGAGGCGAAAAAGCTTGATCTATCTCCAATTCTGATCGTGGGGCATTCAGAAAATGGAGCAGCGCTATCGTAAACTAACTCCATGACCGCGTTCTATTCGCATCCAGTCTTCTTTAAGCACGAGATGGGACCCCACCACCCGGAGTCCCCTGAGCGCTTATGGGCGATTCACGATCATTTGACGCGCAAAGGATTGATGGCATTGATGGATGTGCGCGAACCCATCGAGGCCACGGATCAGGACATCCTGCGGGTCCACACGGCGGACTATTTGGATTATCTGGTGGCCTCCGTTCCCAAGGATCGCCCGTACCACGGGCTCGATCCGGATACATCGATGAATCCATTTACATTGCATGCCGGTTATCTGGCCTGTGGTGCGGTCACTCAGGCCGTCGATGCCGTCATGCGGGGAGAGGCCAGGAACGCATTTTGCGCAGTTCGGCCGCCGGGGCACCATGCCGAACGCGGTGCCGTGATGGGATTTTGTTTTTTTAACAATATTGCAGTGGCCGCGGCCCATGCCATGGACGTTCATGGGCTGAAGCGTATCGCGATCATTGATTTTGATGTGCATCATGGCAACGGGACTGAAGAAATTTTTGCCAGCGATGGGCGGGTGTTGATGGTGTCCACCTTTGAACGGGCGATCTATCCGTTTACTGGAGACATTCCGATGGGACCCAATATGCTGAATGTGCCGCTGGAGGCCTACACCGATGGCAGCGCGATGCGCGAGGCGGTCTCGGGCCAGTGGATTCCGGCGCTAGAAAAATTTAATCCCGAGTTGATCCTGGTGTCGGCGGGGTTTGATGCCCATCGTGAAGATGACATGAGTCATCTGTTGTGGACCGATCAGGATTACTACTGGCTGACCGAGCAGCTCGTGAAGGTGGCCGCTGCGACCTGTAACGGTCGGATCGTGTCCTCGCTGGAGGGGGGCTACTGTGTGGATGCGCTGGCCCGATCGGTCGGGCATCATGTCGATGCGTTGTTGTGCGCTTGACCACGACCCCGGCCCGCGCTTCGCTTCGTATGAATTTATCCCATCGGTTATGTGTGGCGCCGATGATGGACTGGACCGATCGGCATTGCCGCTATTTTCATCGGCTCATTGCACCGTCCGCATTCCTATACACCGAAATGATCACTACTGGAGCGATCCTGCATGGTGATCTGCACCGCCTGTTAGATTTTGATGTCGCCGAGCATCCGGTGGCATTGCAGCTTGGGGGCAGTGAGCCAGCGGATCTCGCCCAGGCCGCCCGTATCGGAGCCCAGTGGGGCTTTGATGAAGTTAACCTGAACTGCGGCTGCCCGAGTGAACGGGTTCAGCGCGGCGCCTTTGGGGCATGCCTGATGCGGGAACCGGATCTCGTTGCCGATGCGGTCAAGGCGATGCGGGATGCGGTCACGCTGCCGGTGACCGTGAAACATCGTATCGGTGTGGATGATCAACAAAACTACAGCTTCGTGCGGGACTTTGTTGGAACGCTGATCGATGCGGGGTGTGATCTGTTTATTGTTCATGCCCGCGCCGCGATTCTGAAAGGACTGAGCCCGAAAGAAAATCGCGAGATTCCGCCATTACGCCTATCGGTTGTGCGTGAACTCAAACGGGATTTTCCGAGCGCCACCTTTATTGCGAACGGTGCGATCGCGTCGGTGGCTCAGGTCCAGGCGTTGTGGTCGAGCGCGGATGGCCTTCCTGCGGTGGACGGTGTTATGCTGGGACGTGCGGCTTATCACGACCCCTGGGTGTTGCATGAGATCGAGCAGTTCTTTGGCGCATCGGGGCCCCGTGAACGGTCCGATGTTCTACCTGCCCTCGATGCCTATTTCACTCAACAAGGCAGCAAGGGAGTCGCGGCACGGCATATGAGCCGGCATTGGCATGGTTTGTTTCATGGCCAGCCCGGAGCCCGTGGTTGGCGTCGTGAAATCTGCGAGGGACGTATGGGCCCGCTTGCGCTCTACGAGCATTTAAAGAGTACGCACGGCACGCTGCTTAAAGAACTGCCGCGCTCCCCACAAAATACTGATGGCCAGTCCCAGAGACAACGCCAGGCTCGCTCCGGCCAGTAAACGTTCCTCGGGGCTCAATCCCATCACGCGCACCAAGGCCTCGCCAACGTAGATCCAAATGAGCAGCGACATCCACTTAAAGGTGTAGATGCGGCCTTGCCAGAGCCCCTTCACGCCGAAGAGCAGCGGTATAACTTTAAGCGCCAACCACGAGCCTCCGGGACGTAGGGGATCCAGCACGAGTTCCCATGCCAAGCCCATGGCGATGAGGGCCAGTGTCAGTGCGGCGGCCAAGAGCGGCCAGGGCCGAGGGACTGTGACCGGCGCGACGGTGGCCTGTGGTTCGCCGGCAGACATCATGCGGCGAGTTTCTGCGCCATGACGGCCAGCCGTCGCCCGAGTGCGCGTGCGATTCGAATCTCCTCATCGGTCACCGGGTGCGTGCCGTCACGACCGGCCAGGTGGGAGGCGCCATAGGGTGTGCCGCCCGACGTGGTGGTCAACAGTTCTGCTTCTGAATAGGGAATGCCCACAATCACCATGCCATGGTGCAACAGGGGCAACATCATCGACAGCAGCGTTGTTTCTTGCCCGCCATGCAGGCTGCCCGTGCTGGTGAATACTGCACCGGGTTTGCCCACCATGGCGCCAGAGAGCCACTGGCCGAGGGATTGATCGATAAAGTGCTTCATGGGGGCTGCCATATTGCCGAATCGTGTGGGCGACCCGATGGCCAGGCCCGCACACTCGTCCAAGTCCTTGGGCTCGGCATACGGTGGGCCTTCGGTGGGAATCGACGGTGCGGTGGCCTCGCAGACGGCCGACACCGGCGGCACGGTGCGCAGGCGTGCCGTGCATGGGGGCACTTGATGAATGCCGTCGCAGATGGCATCGGCCAGTCGACGGGTGCCCCCGTATCGGCTGTAGTACACCACGAGAATCTCGACCGCCTGCATCTTGACGACTCCTTTGTCATTATTCGGAACAGTAGGCCAATTATCATAGGCGCATGGCGCAACAACTCAAATTGAATCTGGCCTTTCTGGTCAAGGCCATGGCCGCGCGTGAGCGGGAACTGCGTCTGGGCCAGAGTGCCGCATCGCTGAGCTTCATTTCCCTATTGGCCTTGGTGCCCCTGCTCACTGTGATCCTGGCTACCCTTGCATCATTTCCGATCTTCGGCAAGATTCTGGAGGCGGTGCAACTGATGATGGTGCAGAACCTGCTGCCCGATGGATTTGCCACCACCATCTATCGATACCTGAACCAGTTCGTGGCCAAAGCCCGGACCTTATCGCTGTTGGGCATCGGTTTCCTCATGATCACGGCAACGGTCATGATGCTCACCTTGGATCGCACCCTGAATCTGATATGGCGCGTTCAAACCCCGCGGCCCCTATTGCACCGGTTGTCTGTCTATTGGGCGGCACTCCTGATTGGCCCGCTGTTGGTCGGCGGTGGTGCCGCGCTTGCCATCTTTCTGGCCGGTGGGCGACGTGCCATGGCATCGGGCCTGTGGGGGGTTGAATGGTGGGATGTGGTGAACCTGATGCTGACGATATTCGCCTTTGCCTTGTGTTTTCGATGGATCCCCAATGTGCCAGTGCGATGGCGTGACGCATTGATCGGGGGCGCATTAGGGGCCGCCTTCAGCGAGATTGGGCGGCTTGTGTTTTTGGGCTATTTTTCGGCGGTGCCCACCTATCAGCAGGTCTATGGTCCGTTGGCGGCCATTCCGGCCCTGTTGATCTGGACCTACCTGAGCTGGTGGGTATTCCTAGCTTGTGCACTGCTCACCTCCATTTTGCCCGAGTGGCGTGCGGCAAGTGCTAGGATTTCCTCTCGTCATTCACGCGGTGGAGGTCAGCCATGAAAGTTAGCAAGATTCTGGAGGTCAAAGGGACAACCCTCTACACCATGGCGCCCGATGACTCATTGGCCAACGCCGTCATGGTCATGGCCGAGCACGACATCGGTTCCATCGTGGTCATGGCCAAGGGGAAGTTGACGGGCATGCTGACCTTTCGCGAGGTCATTCGAATTCTGGCGAAACGGCAGTCGGAGAACCGCACCGGCCCCACGCCCCCGGTTTCGGCCTTCAAGATTTCAGAAGTGATGAACCCGACACCGACTGTGGCCAACCCCGAGATGGATGTGGATACATTGCGAAAACTGATGGTGGATTCTCACGAGCGGTATCTGCCGGTGATGGACGGAGACACCCTGCTCGGTGTGATCTCGTTTCACGATGTGGCGCGGGCTGTGCTGGAGATGCAGAGTTTTGAAAATAAGATGTTGAAGGCCTATATCCGTGACTGGCCCGAGCAAGACGGCGCGGCCTAAGGTCACGGTACATGCATATTCTGGTTTCCAATGACGATGGGTATTTTTCGCCGGGAATCGCGGCCTTAGCGGCCGCCATGGCCGAGTTCGGTCAGGTCACCGTGGTGGCCCCGGAGGCCGATCGCAGTGGTGCCTCGAACTCCCTGACGTTGGATCGCCCGTTGTATGTGCGGAAGTCGTCTAACGGATTTCATTATGTCAATGGCACGCCCACCGATTGCGTGCACGTGGCGGTGACGGGGTTTTTGTCGCAACGGCCGGATCTCGTGGTCTCTGGAATTAATAACTCGGCCAATCTTGCCGAAGACACGCTCTACTCGGGCACGGTGGCCGCGGCAATGGAAGGTTTTTTGTTGGGCATTCCCTCGGTTGCATTTTCCTTGGCCAGTCGCAGCTTTGATCATTTGGATACCGCGGTTGAAGTGGCCAGGCGCGTGGTGCATCACCTGAGGGCCCGGCCGTTTTCCAGAGCGCGTCTGTTGAACGTGAACATCCCGGCCGTGCCCGTAGCCGCCCTGCAAGGATTTGAGTTAACACGGTTGGGGCGCCGTCATGTAGCGCAGCCGGTGGAGACCGCAGTATCCCCGCGGGGGGAGACGGTCTATTGGGTCGGGCCACCCGGGGGGCAACGTGAAGCAGGGCCCGGGACCGATTTTCATGCCTTGAATCAATCGCGGGTATCCATCACACCGTTGCATGTTGATCTCGGGGATCCCGAGGGCTTTGGAGAAGTAGGCCAATGGCTGGCAAAGATATAAAAAAGCCCCTCGGTCCGCTCAAGCCCACGCAACCCGGTTTACGGATTGCCACCAAGACCACGGAGGTAAAGCCGCCGAGTCTGGTGCCCCGTTGGGGCGCAGCCCGCGATACGACTGCGGCGGCATCGACTGCTGCACCCACTGGCAGCCTCGAGAAAACGCCGCGAACGGGCCACAGCAACAGTGGCCTGTCCAGCGAACGCACGCGTGCACGTATGGTGGACCGACTCATGCAGCAGGGCAT
Organism: Burkholderiaceae bacterium; assembly: GCA_049421125.1. Taxonomy (GTDB): domain Bacteria; phylum Pseudomonadota; class Gammaproteobacteria; order Burkholderiales; family Burkholderiaceae_A; genus Lacustribacter. Next base: position 7,791 of record JBMSML010000012.1, on the reverse strand, counting down.
TCGCAGCATGCGCGTTCTCGATGCGATGCGTCAGGTGCCGCGTCATCGCTTTGTCGATGAGGCATTAGCGAGTCGTGCCTATGAGGACACCGCCTTGCCCATCGGCCACCAGCAGACGATTTCCCAGCCGTTTGTGGTGGCCCGCGTCATCGAGATTGCCTTGGAGCACATCACTGGCCCGGCCCGGCCGCTCAAGGCACTGGAAGTTGGCTGCGGCTGTGGATATCAGGCAGCCGTCATGGCGCTATGTTTTGATCAGGTCTGGTCGATTGAACGGATTAAGGTGCTGGCGGACCTTGCCCGGCAGAACTTAAAGTCAGTTCGTCGATCCAACGCTCGTCTGATTTACGGTGACGGGCTAGTGGCCGGTCTACCCTATGCCCCCTTTGATGTCATTTTGTGTTCCGCGGGCATGCCACGATTGCCTGCCGAATTGCAGGCGCAGATGGCCGTGGGTGGCGTGCTAGTGGCGCCGATCGGTGAGCCGGAACAGCGATTGGTGGCCGTGCAGCGCATCAGCGAGGATGAGTTTGTGACCCAGGCCTTTGATTTAGTTCGATATGTGCCGGTCTTGAGAGGAACAGAGTGATGGCCCGTCGTTGGTCGTTAGTCGTGGTGATGGTCGGAACAATGGCTTTCCTGGCGGCGTGTTCGTCCACGCAGACTCCTGCGCCGGTCGAGAATCGTAAAGTCAGTAAAGCATCCCCTCAGGCGCGCGCGCCTGCAGCGTCTGCAGCGGCTGCGGCGCCGTCGAGCGACCCATTGCCACCTGCGCCGGATGGGTTTTATCGGATTCGTCGGGGTGATACGTTAATTGGAATCTCTTTGGATCATGGCGTGGCATGGCGTGATCTTGCGACCTGGAATCAGATTGATAATCCCAACCTGATCGAAGTCGATCAATTGATTCGGGTGCGTCCGCCGGGTGGCACCAAGTCCGCCACGACGGCCTCCTCGGCGGCGACTAAATCGGCGGCCACCGAAGTGCGGCCGCTTGCGGGATCGAGTCCGCCTGCCGCGGCCAACAGCGCCCCTGCACCGGCTGCGACCACCGCGGCCTCTAAACCGGTGGCCGAGGCCATTCAGTTATCGTGGCCCAGCAAAGGGCAGGTGATGACACCGTTTGCCGATCCCGGCTATAAAGGCATTGCCATTTCGGGCGCGGAGGGCGATGCCGTGATGGCGGCCAGTGACGGCCGCGTGGTGTACAGCGGTAATGGTCTGCGGGGTTATGGCAATCTGGTGATCGTGAAGCACGACGGTGATTTTCTGACGGCCTATGCCCACAATAAATCCATTCTGGTTAATGAGGGTCAGGTGGTGAAGCGTGGTCAGAAGATCGCAGAGCTGGGCAAGACCGATGCCGATGTGCCAAAACTTCACTTTGAAGTCCGTCGTTCCGGCAAACCCGTGGATCCGCTGAAGTTTTTGGCTCAGCGATAATTTAGCGCATGACTCCCATTCTTTGTTTTGATCTGGAGACGATTCCAGATGCCGGCGGGCTGCGCAAACTCGATATGTTTGAGGCATCGCTGGATGACGCGGCAGGCGTCGCAGCGGTTCAGGCAGCGCGTCTGGCCTCCCACGGCAGTGATTTTCTTCCCCATTACCTGCAGCGGGTATGGGTCGTGGGGTGTGCATTTCGCGATGCCGATGGATTTCGCGTGCGATGCCTCGGGGACCAACACGGCGCCTCGGATGCCGACGAGTCTGCTCGTATCCGATTGTTTTTTAAAACCATCGAGAAGCATACGCCCCAGCTCGTGAGCTGGAATGGTGGTGGGTTTGATCTTCCAGTCTTGCATCATCGTGCCCTCATTCATGGCATCAGCGCGCCACGGTATTGGGATCAGGGCGACGATGACCGTGATTTCAAGTGGAATAACTATTTGTCCCGCTATCACGCGCGTCACTTGGATCTGATGGACGTTGTATCGGGGTATCAGAATCGCGCGTTTGCGCCGCTCGATGGTCTGGCCAGGCTGTGCGGGTTTGCCGGAAAGCTTGGCGAAGATGGCAGCAAGGTCTGGTCCTCGTTTCTCGAGGGCCGGGGAGAGTCGGTGCGCGCCTACTGCGAAACGGATGTCGTGAACACCTACCTGCTGTTTTGCCGATTTCGGCTGGTCCGTGGTGAATGGACCGAGGCCCAGTATGGCGCGGAGCTGGCCGTGGTGCGCGATGCCTTGCAGGCCATGATTGGCGATTCCGCTTCACCGCTGAGCGGTGCGCACTGGCAAAAGTACCTGCAGGCGGCCCCGGCGCTTCACGGCATCTGAGCACCGGTTCGACCATGACCGTATTGTCGGATCTTGTCATTGAATCCGTCGATCTCGACGCGCAGGGTTTGGCCCATCACGACGGCAAGGTGGTGTTCGTGGAGAACGCCTTGCTGGGCGAAGTGGTGGATGTGGCGCTCACGCGTCAGAAGCCGAGTTATGCCAAGGGCCGAGCCATCGCCTGGAAAAAGGAGAGTGGGCAACGGGTGCAGCCCAAATGCCCGGCCTATGGCGTGTGCGGCGGATGCTCCATGCAGCACATTGAGGCCTCGGCACAGATCGCCATTAAACAGCGCGTGCTCGAGGACAACCTGTGGCACATTGGCAAGCTTAAACCGGCCCAGATCTTGCCCCCGCTGGATGGGCCGTCTTGGGGTTATCGCACCCGCGCCCGGCTCACGGCGCGATGGGTGGATAAGAAGGGCGGCATGCTGCTCGGGTTTCATGAGCGCAAGAGCAGTTATGTGGCGGTGATGGAGTCCTGTGACAATCTGCCGCCGCGTGTGTCGCAGATGTTGCCGGCGCTACGGGAGTTGCTCGCGCGGCTATCGATTGCGCGGCGCGTTCCTCAGGCGGAAGTCGCGGTGGGCGAGTCCGGCCCGGATCACGCGGAGCCCGTCGTCGTCTGGGTATTGCGCATTCTTGAACCCCTCACGTCCGAAGACGAGTCGCGGGTTCGGGCGTTCGCAGATCAATGGCAGATTCAGATCTGGCTGCAGACGGCCGGACCGCAGACGGCCGCATTGTTTTATCCGTCGCAGGCGCCCACCCTGGAATATTTTCTGCCGGAGTTTGATCTGCGCATGCCGTTTTCACCCGTGGACTTTACTCAGGTCAATCCCGCGATCAATCGTGCCATGGTGCACAAGGCCATTCAGTTGTTGGCACCGCGGTCCCACGAGCGCGTGGTGGATTTGTTCTGCGGTCTGGGTAACTTTACGTTGGCACTTGCGCGCCGGGCCGCCCAGGTGGTCGGTGTCGAGGGGTCGATGGCGCTCACCCAGCGCGCCCAGGCCAATGCCGCCTTGCATGGCATGGCGGATCGGGTTCAGTTCTCGACCCACAATCTGTTCGAGGTGGATGCCGCATGGTGGTCTGCGCAGGGTGCGGTAGATCGCGTGTTGCTCGACCCTCCGCGTGAGGGCGCTCAGTCGGTTTGTCAGGTGCTCGCCCAGTGCGGTAAGGCGGGGGCTAGCGGGCATGGCCGGCCGAAACGCGTGGTCTATGTGTCGTGCAATCCGGCGACCTTGGCCCGTGATGCGGCCATTCTGGTGCATGAGGGCGGCTGGCACTTAGTGCAGGCCGGCATGATCAATATGTTTCCAAATACCGCGCATGTGGAGTCCATCGCGGTGTTCGAGCCCGGAGATTAGGAAATCAGAAGCCCGAGTGATCGTGCCGCGTTTGCCAAGGCGCGATCGGTGGTGGCCAGTGGCGCATTCAGCCGTGTGGCTAACTCCAGATACGTGGCATCGTAGGCCGATAACTGGTGGGTGAGGGTCAGCTCCGACAGCGTCGTCAGATCGGGGGCGTGATGCTCGTCGATGGGCAAGGCCTGCGCATGACGAATTATTCCTCGGGCGGTATCGGGGGGGATCAGTTGAGTCGTCACCGCGCGTGCCATTACGTTACAAAATTCAGAAATCCATAGGGCCGGCACGGACGGTCGATCTCCGCGCGCGATGCGTTGAAGTATTTTTTCTGTGTAAGGGGTAGCCTGCGCCTCGAAAAACCAGGCGATTGCTACCGAGTTATCCAGGACGAAGTGTTTCAATCCCGGCCCGCTTCGATCATGGCTTTGATATCGATGGTCCGTTTTGCATGGACGGTTTTTCGAAAATCCAGAATGCTGTGCACGACGGCTTTGGGATCCTGTGGGGGATGTTCCACTGCCTGGTCAATCAGTCGGCGCACGAATTCGCTTTTACTGACGCCCTGATGTCGGGCGGCCTGCTCCAGTTTCTTGGATTGCTCGGGTTCAAGTCGAATGGTTAGCATGGGATCTTTAATGGTTTCATGGGGGTCGGCACGGTCGTGGTGCCTCGGTCTTGAGTGTATTACAAAATGTAATACAATTCTAGCGCAGCGCCGCGCAAGGGTCCAACCGCCTCGGCCGGACGATCGAGACCGGTTGGCCTGGACCGAGGGCAATAAAAAGGCCTTCCCGTGGGAAGGCCTTGTCAGGACCGGTGATCCGCACAAGCGCATCACCGGCCAGGGGGCGGATTACTCCCGGTTACCGAAGAGCGACATCAGCAGCACGAGCAGATTGCTGAAGATGTTGTACACGCTCAGGTAGACCGACAGCGTGGCGGAGATGTAATTGGTCTCGCCACCGTCCATGATGCGCTTCAGGTCGTACAGCAGAAACAGCGAGAAGATGCCAACGGCCAGGGTGGAGATGGTCAGCATCAGCGCGGGCATCTGCAGCCAGATGTTGGCCAATGACGCCACGATCAACAGGATCACGCCGATGGTTAGGAACTTGCCCATATTCGACAGATCCCGCTTGGTGGTGCTGGCCACACTGGCCATGCCAAAGAACACGGCCGCGGTGCCGGCACCGGCCACGCCAATCAGCTGCACACCGTTGGACAGGCCCACCGCCACCCCGATGAGCCGCGACAGCATCAGGCCCATGAAGAAGGTGAATCCGAGGAGCAGGTACACCCCGGTGACGCTGTGCTTGGTACGCTCAATGGCGTAAAAGAAGCCAAACGCAATGCCCAGAAACAGCAGGGCGCCGATCAAGGGGTTCTGTGCGAACCAAGAAAAGCCAAATTGCATACCAGCCCAGGCCCCCAACACGGTGGGCACCATGGACGCTGCCAGGAGCCAGTACGTGTTACGCAGCACCCGATTGCGTACACCTTGAGACTCGGCACGCGGCAAAGAAGTACTGTTACCAAAGCTTGGAACCATCTGTTGTCTCTCCTTCAAAAATCCCTGGCCAGAATCCCGGGGGCAGGATGCCCGTCGAGCGGTGACCAGCACGTATAATCGCAGGTTTACTTGACAATTCAAGTAGGAAAAGGTTCCAGTGAGGTGTCCCTCGCGCCCTCGGCCGATGACGCCCGACCCCTGAACTCCTTGCAATAACCCTTTTATCAACACGGAATTTACGACATGGCTATTGAACGCACCCTCTCGATCATCAAACCTGACGCTGTAGCGAAGAACGTGATCGGGGAGATCTATTCCCGGTTTGAAAAAGGCGGCCTTCGGATTGTGGCCTCCCGAATGATGCACTTGTCGCGTGCCGAGGCCGAGGCGTTTTACGGCGTGCACCGTGAGCGCCCCTTCTTTAAAGACCTGGTCGACTTCATGATCTCGGGTCCAGTGATGGTGCAGGTGTTGGAGGGCGAGAACGCCATCGCCAAGAATCGCGACCTCATGGGCGCCACTGATCCGAAAAAGGCTGCAGCCGGCACCATTCGTGCCGACTTTGCCGACAGCATTGATGCCAATGCTGTTCATGGTTCCGATGGCCCGGATACGGCACGTCAGGAAGTGGCCTTTTTCTTCCCGGCGATGGCGATCTACAGTCGTTAACGTTCAATTCCCGGTGGTGGGGCAATGAATCTTCTTGGCCTCTCGCCCCAAGCGCTTTCCGACTGGTGTGTGGCCCGCGGTGAAAAGCCATTTCGCGCGCGCCAATTGCTGAAGTGGGTGCATCAGCGCGGCGCGGCTGATTTTTCGCAGATGACGGATCTCGCCAAGGAGTTTCGTGCGGGACTGGTCACCGATGCCCAGATCACACTCTCCGCCGTGATCCGGGATCATGTCTCGACGGATGGCACACGCAAGTGGCTCTTTGATGTTGGCCAGGGCAATGCCATTGAAACCGTATTCATTCCCGAGACCGATCGCGGCACCCTGTGCGTGTCCTCTCAGGCGGGCTGCACCGTGGCCTGTCCGTTTTGTTCCACCGGCCGACAAGGCTTTAACCGCAACCTCACCACGGCAGAGATTATTGGACAGCTCTGGTGGGCCCGCCATGAGCTTGAGCAGCCGGTCACCAATGTAGTGATGATGGGCATGGGCGAGCCCTTGCTGAACTACGATCAGCTGGTGCCTGCCCTGCAATTGATGTTGAGCGATGACGCCTACGGGCTTTCCCGTCGTAAGGTCACGGTGTCGACATCGGGCGTGGTGCCCATGATGGATCGTTTGGCCCGTGACTGCCCCGTGGCCTTGGCCGTCTCCTTGCACGCCCCGACCGACGCCTTGCGTGACGTGCTGGTGCCGCTGAACAAAAAGTACCCGCTGAAGGACCTGATGGCATCGATCCGTCGTTATCTGGAGCCGGCCCCGCGGGACTTCATTACCTTTGAATACGTGATGCTCGATGGGGTGAATGACAGTCTCGATTGCGCCCGGCAACTGGTGCGACTTGTGAAAACCGAAGAGATTTCCTGCAAGTTCAATCTGATTCCGTTTAATCCTTTTCCGAATTCGGGTTACAAGAAATCCCCCTGGCCCAAGGTGCGCGCCTTTGCGGATCTCTTGACGCAAGAAGGCTTTGTCACGACGATTCGCAAAACCCGGGGCGATGACATTGATGCCGCCTGCGGCCAATTGGCGGGCGACATACAGGACCGCACCCGAATTACGTCACGATTGAAATGAATGGTTGATATGAACGCTTCGGATTCATCCGGTCTTCCGTGTGCGGCCACCCCGTTTCCCAGCGGGCCGACGCCGCGCCGGACATCGCGTGCGATGACGATTGCCTGGGGATCGCACCACGTCACCGTGGGAGGGAACGCGCCGGTGGTCGTGCAGTCTATGACCAACACGGACACGGCCGATGCCATCGGCACGGCAATTCAGGTGCAGGGATTGGCCCAGGCGGGTTCCGAGCTCGTGCGCATTACCGTGAACTCTCCCGAAGCCGCCAGGGAAGTGGCGGCGATTCGCAATCAGCTCGACCGTATGAACTGCAGTGTGCCCCTGATTGGCGATTTTCATTTCAATGGGCACAGGCTGCTGTCCGAGTATCCGGACTGCGCCCAGGCCTTGTCGAAGTACCGGATTAATCCGGGCAATGTGGGCAAGGGGGCCAAACGCGACAATCAATTTGGCGCGATGATCGAGGCCGCCTGCAACTACAACAAGCCGGTGCGCATTGGAGTGAACTGGGGCAGCCTGGATCAGGAACTCTTAGCGCGGCTCATGGATGACAACAGCAAGCGTGCCGAGCCGTGGGATGCAGGCGCCGTGATGCGGGAGGCCTTGGTCACGTCTGCCATCGAGAGTGCACAACAGGCGCAGGCCTGGGGCCTTGGCGGCGATCGCATCACCTTGTCGGCCAAGGTCAGCAACGTGCAGGATTTGATCGCGGTGTATCGGGAGCTTGCCGGCCGTTGTGACTATCCTTTGCATCTGGGTCTGACCGAAGCGGGCATGGGCAGTAAAGGCATCGTGGCATCCACGGCGGCCATGGCGGTGCTGCTGCAAGAGGGCATCGGCGACACGATTCGTGTTTCACTCACTCCCGAACCCAATGGTGACC
>JBMSML010000011.1:0-23734 GCA_049421125.1 Burkholderiaceae bacterium | reverse complement strand
AGCTTGCGCCACTGCCCCCTCAAGACAGCGTGTCTACCAATTTCACCACGTCGGCGACAAAACTCTCGCAAAACCCATACTACCCCGACTGTCACGTCGGTCCAAAAAATTCCTTACTTATTGCCTCCACTTGCCGGTGCAGACGGCACCGATGACCCAGCGGGTGGCAGCTGCGATGGCACGGGCACCGATGACGGCGCCTCGGGTGCTGACTGCATCACGCTACCGGATCCCGCAGGCTGCTGACTCTTGGTGGCAATGAATGACAAGGCCAAGGTCGCGATAAAAAAGACCGTGGCCAAAATCCCCGTGGTTCGACTCAAGAAATTGGCCGACCCAGTGGCGCCAAACACGCTGCCCGCCGAACCCGAACCAAATGCGGCGCCCATGTCCGCCCCTTTGCCCTGTTGCAACAACACCAGCACGATGATGCCGATGGCCGAGAGCACCTGAATCGTCAACACTAAATTTCCTAACCAGCTCATTTCCTTAACCCCTTACGGCACACGCAATGGTGTAGAACTCCTGCGCCTGCAATGAGGCACCTCCCACTAAGGCGCCATCGATATCCGGCTGCGCAAACAACTCGTGTGCGCTTGCCGCTTTCACACTGCCCCCGTACAACAACACCATCTGTTCGGCGGCGTTCGCATCGATCCGCGCAATTTCGGCGCGAATCGCAGCGTGCATTTCCTGGGCCTGCGCCGCAGTGGCGCTGCGGCCCGTGCCAATGGCCCAAATTGGCTCATAGGCGAACACCGCACTGGCCAAGCGCTTCTCTTCGGCCAGTCGCAAGGCCACTGCACGCACCTGGCCACACACCACCGGTATGGCCTGGCCGTGATCCCGAATCTCCAGCGATTCGCCCACGCACACGATCGGGGTGAGGCCCGCCAACGCCACGCGCACCGCTTTTGCGGCCACCACGGCATCCGACTCTCCCCAACGGACGCGGCGTTCGGAGTGCCCCACCAACGCAAACTGCGCCTCAAAGTCCTGCAGCATGGCCGCCGATACCTCGCCCGTGAATGCCCCCTGCTCTTCTGCACTCACATCCTGGGCGCCCCAACCCACCGAATGGCCCTTTAAACGTACCGCGGCCTGAAACAAATACGGGAAGGGAACGGCCACCGCGCAACGGGCAATCGGCGCATCTTTCGGATGCTGATCGAGAGCCCCTAAAAGCGCAGACAGCAGGCCTTCGTTCTCGACCATGCTGCCATGCATCTTCCAGTTGCCGACGACCCAAGGCCGTCGCTGCGCTGCACCAGAGTTTACCATCAGGCGCTTGGCAGTCCCTGTGCAGGAGCAGCCGTGGATGCCCCCTCCGCAGGCGCTTCGAGCAAGGCCTTCATGGACAAACGCAGACGCCCTTTGTCATCGGCCTCAAGCACTTTGACGCGAATCGATTGGCCCTCTTTCAGATAATCGGAGACCTGATTCACGCGCTCATTGGCAATCTGTGAGATGTGCAATAGGCCATCTTTACCCGGCAGGATCGACACGATCGCGCCGAACTCCAATAGGCGCAGCACCGTGCCGTCGTAGGTCTTGCCCACTTCGACTTCGGCGGTGAGTTCCTCGATGCGTTTGATGGCCGCGCGTGCGGCATCGCCCGTGGTTGCCGCCACGGTGATCGAACCATCTTCCTGAATGTCGATCTGCGTTCCCGTTTCCTCGGTGATGGCCCGGATGGTGGCGCCACCTTTACCGATCACGTCGCGAATCCGCTCGGGATTGATCTTCATGGTGTAAAGGCGCGGCGCAAACTCGGAGAGTTCTTCGCGGGCATGGTCCAGAGCGGCCTTCATCTTGCCCAGAATATGCAGTCGGGCCTCCAGGGCCTGGGCCAGGGCGACCTGCATGATTTCTTTGGTGATGCCTTGGATCTTGATGTCCATCTGCAACGCAGTCACGCCGTTTTCGGTGCCCGCCACCTTGAAGTCCATGTCGCCCAGGTGATCTTCATCGCCCAGGATGTCGGTGAGCACCGCAAACCGGCCACCATCTTTGATCAAGCCCATGGCGATTCCGGCCACGTGGGCCTTCAAAGGCACGCCGGCATCCATCAGGGCCAGACAACCACCGCAGACCGAGGCCATGGAAGACGAACCGTTGGACTCGGTGATCTCGGAGACCACGCGCATGGAATAGGCAAATTCCTCGGGACTCGGCAACACGGCCACGAGTGCGCGCTTGGCCAGTCGGCCATGGCCGATCTCGCGCCGCTTGGGCGTGCCCACACGACCGCATTCGCCGGTGGCATACGGTGGCATGTTGTAGTGGAGCATGAAGCGCTCACGGTACTCGCCCGCCAAGGCATCGATGATCTGCTCATCGCGGTTCGTGCCCAAGGTGGCCACCACCAGTGCCTGGGTTTCACCGCGGGTAAAGAGCGCAGTGCCATGGGTACGCGGCAACACGCCGGTACGAATCTCGATGGGCCGAACCGTGCGCGTGTCGCGGCCGTCGATGCGGGGCTCGCCGTTTAAGATCTGCGAGCGGACCACATTGGCTTCAATTCCAAACAAGGTTTCCGCGACCAGGTTGGCATCCAGGGACTTGCCCGATGCGGCCGCTTCTTCGGCGATCTTGGCTTCGATGTCGGCGTAAATGGTTTTCAGCTTTTGGGAGCGCTCCTGCTTGTTGCGCATGCCATAGGCATCTTTGAGCGGGGCCTCGGCCAGCGCCTTGATGCGCCCAATCATGGCCTCGTCTTTTTCCGCCGGTTTCCAGTCCCACTCGGGCTTGCCCGCTTTTTCCACCAGACGGTTGATCGCGGCAATCGCGATCTTGCCCTGATCGTGACCAAACACCACGCCCCCCAACATCACTTCTTCCGACAGCTGTTGGGCCTCAGACTCCACCATCAACACGGCCGACTCGGTGCCAGCGACCACCAGATCCATCTTGGAGCTCTTCAACTGAGTGGCGGTGGGGTTTAACACATATTGACCATCGACATAGCCCACGCGTGCCGCACCAATCGGGCCATTAAACGGCACACCGGAGATCGCCATCGCGGCCGATGCACCGATCAAGGCCGCAATGTCCGGATCGATTTCAGGATTCAGAGAAACGACAGTGCAGACCACCTGGACTTCGTTATAAAAGCCATCGGGGAATAAGGGGCGCAGGGGCCGATCAATCAAACGCGAGGTGAGCGTTTCTTTCTCGGAGGGGCGGCCCTCACGCTTGAAAAACCCACCCGGGATCTTTCCAGCGGCGTAGGTCTTCTCAATGTAATCCACCGTTAAGGGGAAAAAATCCTGGCCAGGTTTGGCGCTTTTGGCAGCGACCACCGTGGCCAGCACGATCGTATCTTCCACATTGACCAGCACCGCACCGCCAGCCTGACGGGCAATCTCGCCCGTTTCCAGCACCACTTTATGCTGGCCATACTGAAACTCTTCTTTCGCAATATTAAACACAACGTTTTCCTTATCTCTTAATCAACGCTTCACACCATCACGACACATCAACGTTTCACATCATCACTTCACATCATCACTTCGCCTTGCACTACACCCACACTTCCCTTCAAAGTAAAAATGCCCGACCAGGATTACCGGGCAGGCATTTTTATTCACATCTGGATCAGATCGCAGGGCGGACTGTCGATAGAAATCCTCACTGGTCCGATTATTTACGCAGGCCTAAACGCTCGATCAGCGTACGGTAGCCCTGGACGTCGGTGCGCTTCAGGTAGTCGAGCAGTTTGCGTCGACGGCTGACCATTTTCAACAGGCCGCGCCGGGAATGGTGATCCTTGGCATGGGCTTTAAAGTGGTCGGTCAGATCATTGATCCGGGCGGTCAGCAGGGCGACCTGCACTTCCGGGCTACCGGTATCGTTCTTGGCGCGCTGGTACTGCGCCATGATTTCAGGCTTATTTAACGTGGCAACGGACATGACACTCTCCTAAAAAATGTCGTAGGACTTGCGGTCGGGCCTGCCAGGGCCCGCCGTGCGGAATCGCTTTTCAGCAACCTCTTGAATTATAAGGGAAAACGCTCTCTGATGGGCAAGCTCGACCCCCCGAAGGTAGACCCCGAGCCCACCTCAGACCAGCTGCGGGTTGAGCTTCTCGACCTTGCTCTCCAACTTATTGAGCGCGTTCAGATAGGCCTTGGCCGAGGCCACCACGATGTCCGGGTCTGCCCCCACGCCATTCACAATCCGACCGGCCTTGGACAGCCGCATGGTGACCTCGCCCTGGCTCTCGGTGCCCGTAGTGATCGCATTGACCGAGAAGAGCAATAACTCGGAGCCGCTTTTCACGGTGGACTCAATCGCGTTGACCGTGGCATCGACCGGCCCGTTGCCGTCGGCCTCGGTGGCCACTTCCCGGCCAGCGGCTGAGAACACCACCTTGGCATGGGGCCGCTCACCGGTCTCCGAACGCTGCGAGAGCGATAAGAACTTGTAATGCTCATCGGCCTCTTCGATCGACTCGCCGGACACCAGGGCCTGAATATCCTCGTCAAAGATCTCCGATTTGCGATCGGCCAGGTCTTTGAACCGGGCAAAGGCATCGTTTAAGGCCTGCTCCGAGTCAAACTCAATGCCCAGATCCGTTAAGCGCTGCTTAAACGCATTACGCCCGGAGAGCTTGCCCAGCACAATCTTGTTGGCCGACCAGCCCACATCCTCGGCGCGCATGATCTCGTAGGTTTCACGGTGCTTGAGCACGCCGTCTTGATGGATGCCAGACTCATGGGCAAAGGCATTGGCCCCCACCACGGCCTTATTCGGCTGCACCGGATAACCGGTGATCTGGGACACCAAACGGGAGGCCGACACGATCTGGGTGGTGTCGATCTTGGTGTCGCACTTAAACACATCCTGGCGCACCTTCACCGCCATCACAATCTCTTCCAGGCTCGCATTGCCGGCGCGCTCGCCCAGCCCGTTAATGGTGCACTCCACCTGACGGGCCCCATTGAGCACGGCCGACAGGGAGTTGGCCACGGCCATGCCCAAGTCGTTGTGGCAATGCGTGGACCAGACCACCTTATCGGCGCCCGGCGTGCGGGCGATCAACTGCTTGAAGCGCTCGCCCCAGACACCGGGCACGCTGTAGCCCACGGTGTCGGGCACGTTAATGGTTTTGGCACCCGCCTTGATCACCTCGCCAAACACACGCACCAAGAAATCAATATCGCTACGCACCGCATCTTCTGCGGAAAATTCCACATCCGATGTGTATTCCAACGCCATCGTCACCCCTTTGACGGCCGCCTCGACAACCTGGTCGGGGTTCATGCGCAGCTTTTTCTCCATGTGGATGGGGCTGGTCGCAATAAAGGTATGAATTCGGCCCTTGGCCGCAGGTCGGATCGCCTCGCCGGCCGCCCGAATATCTTTTTCCGATACACGGGCCAAGGAGCACACGGTGCTGTCCTTGATTGTCTCCGCGATCGCCCGAATCGCCTCGAAATCCCCGGGGCTGGCGGCCGCAAAACCGGCCTCGATCACGTCCACCCGCAGGCGCTCCAATTGACGCGCGATACGGATTTTTTCGTCCTTGGTCATGGATGCGCCGGGGCTTTGCTCGCCATCGCGCAACGTAGTGTCAAAAATAATTAAACGGTCAGTCATGATGCATATCCTTTGTAATCCGCCCTGCTCGAGCAGGACTGTAATGGAACTCGGGTCTTAGGTTGCCTGCTATTTTGGGATCCGGCGCAGGAAGTGGTGCTCGCAGGCACCAGCCGGTGGGGGTCGAGAGTTAGCGCCCGTGGCGCAGTCGACCCAGGGAGGATAGAAGTAGACCTAGTGCGACGGTCGTCGGCATCTGATAGGTCGTGAAGTGCAATGACAAATCATTCATAGGATGAAACTATAAATCCTTTTCCTTGGGCTCTGCAAATACCTCCACCCGCTCCCCACGGGTTTTGCGCCAAAAAAACAACACCCAGCCTGACAGCCCATAGGCCAGCATCATCAGAAAAAGCAGCGTGGGCGGATCCTGGGAAATCAACACCAGCCCCAAGGCCACCAGCACGATCACCACAAAGGGAACGCTGCGGCGCAGATTCAGGTCTTTGAAACTGTAAAACGGCACGCTGGAGACCATGGTCAGGCCTGCGTATACCGCCATCGTCCAGGCCACCCAGCGCAGATCACCGGCCGACCAGTCGATCCACTTAGTCTCACGCAGATCGGTGGCCACCCAGACCAACCCTGCCAGAAGTGCGGCGGCCGCAGGGCTGGGCAGGCCCTGAAAAAACCGCTTATCCACGATCGCGATGTTGGTGTTAAAACGCGCCAAACGCAGCGCAGCCCCGGCAATGTAGACAAAGGCCGCCAGCCAGCCGAACTTGCCCAGGCTCTGCAGGGACCACATGTAGATGATGAGCGCCGGCGCGGCCCCGAACGACACCATGTCGGCCAGGCTGTCGTACTGGGCGCCAAAGTCCGAGGTGGTATTGGTGAGTCGCGCCACGCGGCCATCCAGACTGTCGAGCACCATGGCCACGAAAATCGCAATCGCCGCCTCCGTGAACCGGCCGTGCATGGCCTGAACGATGGCGAAAAACCCCGCAAATAAACACCCCGTGGTGAAGAGATTGGGCAGCAGGTAGATGCTGTTGCGTCGACGGGGAAGGCGCGTATTCATGACTTTAAAAAGTACACGCGGCTGAGCGCCCGGGATTTACCAACGGGCCAGTGGCGTGGAATGGGCTGAGACTTTGTCACCCACCGAGACTAACGCCTGAGCAGTCAAGGGGCAATAGACATCCACCCGCGACCCGAATCGAATAAACCCGTAACGTGCACCACGCAGCAGTTCATCTCCGGGCTTGGCGTAACACAGGATGCGGCGGGCCACCAGTCCGGCAATTTGAATGCAGGTCAGGCTGCGGCCCTGGGGATCCTGCAACACCATGGCACACCGTTCATTCTGTTCGCTGGCCTTGTCTACCGCCGCGTTGAGAAATGCGCCTGGAAAATACTGCACCTCGCGCACCTTGCCATGAATGGGCGCGCGGTTCGAATGCACATTGAACACGTTCATGAACACGCTGATCTTCAGACTATCGGCGCCCGTGATCGGATCGACCGCCTTGCCCACCACCACAATGCGCCCATCGGCCGGCGACGTGATGAGCCCCTCACCGAGCGGCGGTGTGCGCGCCGGGTCGCGAAAAAACTGGATCACGAACACCGCTAACAACCAGAGCGCGACCGCGATCACACCCCAGCCCAACCCGGTGGCGACCACGGCTAGGATCAGACTTCCGGCGACAAACGGCCAGCCCTCGCGGGCAATGATCGGATGGGGGTAGCGGGGAACGTCGAAATCGGTCATCAGTTGCGCGTTTGATCCACCAGTTTGTTGGCCTTGATCCAGGGCATCATGGCCCGCAGCTTCTCGCCCACCTGCTCAATGGGATGCTCGGCCGTCAGGCGACGGCGTGACAACAGGGTCGGGGCACCGGCGCGATTTTCCAGAATGAACTCTTTGGCGTACTCGCCCGTTTGAATACGAGTGAGCGCTTCTTTCATGGCCCGCTTGGTCTCGGCGGTCACGACCTTGGGGCCAGTCACGTACTCA
This sequence comes from Burkholderiaceae bacterium, assembly GCA_049421125.1. Taxonomy (GTDB): domain Bacteria; phylum Pseudomonadota; class Gammaproteobacteria; order Burkholderiales; family Burkholderiaceae_A; genus Lacustribacter. The sequence continues at coordinate 16,173 of JBMSML010000011.1, read as the reverse complement.
CCAAACTCGGCGTTATTCGAAATCGAGTAGTTCATGTTGGCAATGCCGCCCTCATAAATCAGATCGACGATCAGTTTGAGTTCGTGCAGGCACTCAAAGTAGGCCATCTCCGGCGCATAGCCGGCCTCGACCAAGGTCTCAAAGCCCGCCTTGATCAGCTCCACGGTGCCGCCGCAGAGCACGGCCTGCTCACCGAACAGATCGGTCTCGGTCTCTTCGCGGAAGTTGGTCTGAATGATGCCGGCCTTGCCACCGCCGATTGCGCTGGCATAGGACAGCGCGATGGCCCGCGCGTTGCCCGTGGTGTCCTGATGGACCGCGATCAGACAGGGCACACCGCCGCCTTGGGCATAGGTGCCACGCACGGTGTGGCCAGGCGCCTTGGGCGCAATCATGATCACATCGAGATCGGCACGCGGCGTCACCTGACCGTAATGCACGTTAAAGCCATGGGCAAACGCTAAGGCAGCGTTTTGCTTGATCACCGGCGCGATCTCCGCGGCATAGACCGCGCCGATGTGCTCATCGGGCATCAGCAACATCACCACATCGGCGTCTTTCACAGCATCCTTGATCTCGGCGGCTTTCAGTCCGGCTTTTTCCACCTTTGTCCAGCTCGGGCCGCCCTTGCGCACACCCACCACCACATTGCATCCGCTGTCGTGCAGATTCAACGCGTGGGCATGGCCTTGCGAGCCGTAACCAATGATCGCAACTTTTTTCCCTTTGATCAGGGAGAGATCCGCGTCTTTATCGTAGTAAACGTTCATGTTGTGTCCTTTATGTGTCGTGAGGATTATTCTGGGGTCGATGCGTAATGGGTCGCCTAGACTAGGCCTTCAGAATCCGATCGCCGCGGGAGATGCCGGAGCACCCAGTGCGCACGGTTTCTAGAATGCTGCCCTCTTCCAAGGCCTCAATGAAAGCGTCGAGCTTGTGGCTGTCGCCCGTGAGTTCAATCGTGTAGGTTTTGTCGGTCACATCAATCACACGGCCGCGAAAAATATCGGCCATGCGTTTCATTTCCTCGCGCTCCTTACCGACCGCACGCACCTTGATCAGCATGAGCTCGCGCTCGATGTGCGGATGCTCAATCAGGTCCACCACCTTCACCACATCGACTAAGCGATTCAGATGTTTGGTGATCTGCTCAATCGTGTCATCCGATCCCTTGGTCGAGATGGTCATACGCGAAAGGGATTGATCCTCGGTCGGGGCCACGGTCAGGGTCTCGATGTTGTAGGCACGGGCCGAAAACAGGTCCACCACACGGGACAGCGCCCCGGGCTCGTTCTCAATGAGAATGGAAATAATGTGTCGCATGCCTTGGCCCCTTAGAGATCTTCTGCACCAAGCAGCATTTCGGTTAAGCCCTTGCCCGACTGCACCATCGGCCAGACGTTTTCTTCACGGTCGGTGATGAAGTCCATGAACACCAGGCGATCTTTCATTTTGAAGGCCTCACGCAAGGCCGGCTCGACATCGGCGGGCTTGCTGATCAACATGCCCACATGGCCATAGGCCTCGGCCAGTTTCACGAAATCGGGCAGTGAATCCATGTAGGACTCGGCATAACGGCTCTCGTACTCGATCTCCTGCCACTGACGGACCATGCCCAGGTAACGGTTATTCAGATTGATCACCTTGACCGGCACGTGATACTGCTGGCAGGTGGAGAGTTCCTGAATGCACATCTGTATGGAGCCCTCACCCGTAATGCAGGCCACTTCGGCATCGGGATGGGCAAGCTTCACGCCCATGGCATAGGGCAACCCCACCCCCATCGTGCCCAGGCCGCCGGAGTTAATCCAGCGACGCGGATAGTCAAACTTGTAGTACTGGGCCGCGAACATCTGGTGTTGGCCCACGTCGGACGTGATGAAGGCCTCGCCCTTGGTGACTTCCCAGAGTTTTTCCACGACAAACTGGGGCTTGATCACCGTGTCGCTATTTTTGTAATTCAGGCATTGACGGCCACGCCAGTCCTGGATCTGATCCCACCAGGCCGCATGGGCCTTTTTGTTGAACTGGTGTCCGGCCGCGATGGCCTCTTTGATCTGCGTAATCATCTCACGCATCACGTCGCCCACATCGCCCACGATGGGCACATCGACCTTCACCCGTTTGGAAATCGACGATGGGTCGATGTCCACGTGGATGATCTTGCGCGGGTTTTGGGCAAAGTGTTTGGGATTGCCGATCACCCGGTCGTCGAATCGGGCACCGATGCCCACCAACACGTCGCAATGCTGCATGGCCATGTTGCACTCGTAGGTGCCGTGCATGCCGGGCATGCCCAGGAATTTCTGATCGGTGGCCGGATAGGCGCCCAGTCCCATCAGGGTATTGGTGCACGGATACCCCAACAGATCGACAAGCGCGCGGAGCTCCTTCGAGGCATTGCCCAGGATCACACCGCCACCGGTATAGATCATCGGCCGCTCGGCCGACAGCATCAGCTGAACCGCTTTCTTGATCTGCCCGGCGTGGCCTTTGACCACCGGGTTGTACGAGCGCATCACCACTTCCTTGGGGTACTCGAACTTGCAACGATCGCGGGTGACATCCTTGGGGATATCCACCAATACGGGGCCGGGGCGTCCAGTGCGGGCCAGATGAAAGGCTTTTTTCATGGTCGTGGCCAGGTCTCGGACATCCTTGACCAGAAAGTTGTGTTTCACACAGGGCCGGGTAATGCCCACGGTGTCGCACTCCTGAAAGGCATCCAGGCCGATGGCATGGGTCGGCACCTGGCCCGAAATCACCACCATCGGGATCGAATCCATGTAGGCGGTGGCAATTCCGGTCACCGCATTGGTGACCCCCGGGCCACTGGTGACCAGGCACACGCCCACGGTTTCCGTGGATCGGGCATAGGCATCGGCGGCGTGCACGGCCGCCTGCTCATGGCGCACCAGAATGTGTTTGAATTTGTTTTGCTTGTAAATCTCGTCGTAGATGTAGAGAACGGCACCGCCAGGGTAGCCAAAGATGTGATCTACGTTTTCCTCGTGCAGGCAACGCACGACGATTTCTGCGCCTGTAATGTCCATAGGTTGTCGGTCCTATCAAGTTCCAGTGATCCTTGCCCGCCGGCGCCACCCGCCCTTTGGTCCAGAGACCAGGGCCAGCGACACAGACCTTGCGACAAGGGCTTTGAGTTGACGGATCGCCGTTGCTGTCTCTTGTGGAGCCAGTACCGGCAAGGTCAAGCCCTCTAATTTAACATATCGGTATGAATCCCAAGGCTCTGGACCAATTCCTGGCAAGCGTGGAGCACCGAGCCTTACGGATCGCGGTGATGGCCGTACGCAACGATGAGACGGCCCTGGACCTCGTCCAAGACGCCATGATGCGACTGGCCGAGAAATACGGGGATCGTCCGGCCACCGAGTGGCCGATGCTCTTTCAGCGCATCCTGCAAAACGCCATCCTGGATCATCATCGTCGCCAAAAGGTGCGCCGGACCTGGGTGTCACTGTTCGAAGACCTAACCCCGGCGGCCGGCGACGACGAGTCCGGCCAAGACGGCGAGGGCCTGTTCGACGCGCCCGACAACCGGCTGCTGCAGCCCGAGATGCTGGCCGAACGCCGCCAACACTGGGATCTGCTCAGCGTGGCCATTGAAAACCTTCCCATCCGTCAACAACAGGCCTTCCTGCTGCGTTATTGGGAAGGATTGGATATCGCCCAGACGGCTCAGGCCATGGGCTGCTCCGAGGGAAGCGTTAAAACCCACTGTTTTCGTGCGATAAAAAACCTGGGCGATGCCCTAAAGTTAATACAACCCCAAGAACCGTGACCACGCCCGACGAACTCATCTACCAAGCCCGACAGGCCTTGGAGCGTAGCCAGCAGCAGGTGGATCAGTCCACCCGCAATGCCCTGCGCAATGCGCGGTTGCGGGCCGTGTCGCGGGCCGAAGAGAAATTCTCGAGCCGGGTCTCGGTCCCGAGCCGTTGGCGTCTGTCCAGCGGGCAGACCTGGGGGATGGGCGTATCGTTTGCCTCGCTGGTCACCGTGGTGGTGGGCTTGCAGATCGCCCAGAGCAATGCGATTGAGCAAGACATCTTGCGCATCGCCGAAATTGATAAACGCATGATCAGCGGTCCTTTGCCACCGAAGGCCTACCTTGATCCTGGCTTTCTGGCCTATCAAGAAGAAACCCTGAACGCAGAGCAGGTCGTCGGGCTGACCGCGGGCATCACTATTCATGCCACCACCGTGGCCGCTGCCGGTGCGACCTCTGCCGGTCTGCGCCAGTATTGGAACGCGGGGCGGTTTTTCCCCGGCCTCGAATCTGGTCCCCAGAAATATCAGTGGGCCAAACTCACCAACCCACAGCGCGATGCCTTGGCCCCGCTGGAAGCGTACTGGCCGGAACTCGATGAGGCCCGCAAACGTAAATGGGTCAAGATCGCCGACCGCTTTCATCTGCTGAGCGATGCGGAGCGCGCGCTGGCCCAAGAACGCATGGAGGCCTGGGTCGCCCTGCCTGCCGTGGAACGACGTCAAGCCCGTGCCGTCTACGATGGTGTGCGCGACACCATCCCCGAGCATGTCCGCGCCATGAAGTGGAACGAGTACCAAAAGCTCAGCGAGAAAGAACGTACGCGGCTATTTGAACTTGCCCAGCAAAAAGTCGCCGAAGCCAGCGCGACCTCCGATGCAACGGCCGTGCGCACCGCACGCCCGCACTCTGCCCTTGCCCCTCGCGCTGAAAAGCCACTGTCCGCACAGTAAACTTCGGCTGTGAATCCAGCCGACTCTACCGCTTCATCTTCCTCCACTGCCCGGATCGCATCGGCCACCGTATGGCGTCGGTTCATGGGCATCGTCTATGAGGCCCTTTTGTTGTTTGGCCCTCTGCTGGTGATCGGGTTTGTCTACTCAGTGATCGTGGACTTCAGCGACAAGGCCAATCCCGATCTTCACGACATCAAGCGCACCGGACTGCAGATCATCATTGGCGCAGCCCTGTTGGTGTATTTCAGTTGGGGTTGGAGCCAGGGCCGATGCACGCTGCCGATGCAGACCCTGGGGATGCGCCTGCAGATGCGCAACGGCCGCGATGTCGACCTGCGCACTGCCATGGTTCGTGCCCTGATGGCGATCCCGAGCACGCTCTCGGGCATCGGGTTGTTGTGGGCGATCGTGGATCGGGATTCACAGGCGATTCACGATCGGCTCGCAGGAACTCGGCTGGTCTACGTTCCGGTCGGCAGGGTCATCTAGAGCCCGCTCCCCTCTCGGGTTTAATGGACGACCCGGTCGAATGCGAAGTCGCCATTTTTAAAGTCGACTGGGATCACATCGTTGGGCCCAAACTTGCCTTCCAAAATAAGCTTTGCCACCGGGTTTTCGATGCGTTGCTGAATTGCGCGCTTCAGTGGTCGGGCGCCAAAGAGCGGATCAAACCCCACCTTTGCTACTTCATCGAGTGCCGCATCGGAGACTTCGAGCTTCATGTCCCGCTCCTCAACGCGGGCCTCGAGTCGCTTGAGCTGAATGCGGGCAATGTTTCGAATGTGCGCCTGCCCCAGGGCATGAAACACCACGATCTCATCAATACGATTGATGAACTCCGGCCGGAAATGCACTTTCACCTCGGCCATCACCGCCTCTTTGATCTGCGCGGCCGGTGAACCGGCGAGGCGTTGAATCTCTGGAGATCCCAGATTCGATGTCATCACCACCACGGTGTTACGAAAATCCACTGTGCGTCCCTGGCCATCGGTCAGACGGCCATCGTCCAAGACCTGCAACAAGATGTTGAACACGTCGGGATGGGCCTTCTCGACCTCATCAAGCAGGATCACGCTGTAGGGCTTGCGCCGCACGGCCTCGGTGAGCGTGCCGCCCTCTTCGTAGCCCACATACCCCGGAGGGGCACCGATCAGACGCGACACGGAGTGCTTTTCCATGAACTCACTCATGTCAATGCGCACCATCTGCTCTTCGGAATCGAACAGAAACTGGGCGAGTGCTTTGCAGAGTTCGGTCTTGCCCACGCCGGTGGGGCCCAGAAACAGAAAAGAGCCATAGGGCCGATTGGGATCGGATAGGCCTGCGCGGGAGCGACGGATCGCATCCGAGACCAGGGTCACGGCCTCGTCTTGGCCCACCACCCGTTCATGCAGATGGGTCTCCATGGTCAGCAGCTTCTCGCGCTCGCCAGTCATCATCTTGAACACCGGGATTCCGGTGGCACGCGAGACCACCTCGGCGATCTCCTCGGCCCCCACCTGGGTGCGCAAGAGTTTCGGTTTCTGATCCCCGGAAGAGGCCTTGGCATCCGCGGCCTTTAGACGCGCCTCCAGTTCGGGGGGCCTTCCATACTGCAACTCCGACACCTTTTGCCAGTCGCCTTTACGGGTGTGGGCGTCGATCTCATGGCGGACCTGATCGATCTCCTCCTTAATCGACTGGGAACCCTGCACGGCGGCCTTTTCCGCCTTCCATAACTCTTCGAGATCGGCCAACTCGCGTTCGAGTCGTGCAATCTCTTGCTCCAGAAGTTCAAAGCGTTTTTTAGAGGCCTCGTCTTTTTCCTTGCGCACCGCTTCGCGCTCGATCTTTAACTGGATCAGGCGACGGTCCAGCTTATCCATCGATTCCGGTTTGGAATCGATTTCCATTTTGATGCGGGAGGCGGCCTCGTCAATCAGATCAATGGCCTTGTCCGGCAGAAAGCGATCCGTAATGTAGCGATGTGACAGTTCTGCGGCCGCAACGATGGCCGGATCGGTGATGTCCACGCCGTGGTGGAGTTCATAACGCTCTTGCAGGCCGCGCAGAATCGCGATGGTGGCCTCGACACTGGGCTCGCCCACCAAGACCTTTTGGAACCGCCGCTCCAGTGCCGCATCTTTTTCAATGTACTTGCGGTATTCGTCCAGGGTCGTCGCACCGATGCAATGCAGCTCGCCACGCGAGAGCGCGGGCTTGAGCATATTGCCGGCGTCCATCGCACCTTCGGCTTTGCCTGCCCCCACCATGGTGTGAATCTCGTCAATGAACACAATGGGGTGACCGCTGGGATGGCTTTCGGCCATCTGGGCAATGTCTTTCAGTACCGCCTTCAGGCGCTCTTCGAACTCGCCGCGATACTTCGCACCGGCGAGCAAGGCCGCCATGTCCAGTGTCAGCACCGATTTACCTTTTAGGCCTTCCGGTACCTCGCCGTTCACGATACGTTGCGCCAGGCCTTCCACGATGGCGGTCTTCCCCACACCGGGCTCACCGATGAGCACGGGATTATTTTTAGTGCGCCGTTGCAGAATCTGAATGCAGCGGCGGATTTCATCATCCCGGCCAATCACCGGGTCGAGCTTTCCGCGGGCCGCACGCTCGGTCAGATCGATGCAGTATTTCTTTAACGATTCGCGCTGCCCCTCGGCCTCGGCGGAGTCCACCGACTGGCCACCGCGCACCGCGTCGACTGCCAGCTCCAGGTTCTTGCGCGTTAAGCCCGACTCACGCAGCAGTTTCCCAGCGGGTCCTTTGTCATCTGCCAAGGCCAACAGGAACAATTCGCTCGCGATGAACTGATCACCCCGCTTTTGCGCCTCGCGATCGGTCAGGTTAAACAGCCGAACGAGCTCCGAGCCCACGGTCACCTGGCCTTCGGGCTTGGCGACTTTGGGCAGGCCCTCCAATGCGCTGTCCACGGCCTGCCCCAGGCGCTGAGTGTTAACGCCGGCGCGCGCCAGCAACGATTTCGTGGAGCCCTGGTCCTGCTGCAAAAGCGCCGAGAGCACGTGCAGGGGCTCCATCGTGGGACTGTCAAAGCCTACGGCCAGGCTCTGGGCGTCCGAGAGCGCCTGTTGAAAAGCGGTGGTTAATTTGTCGGTTCGCATCGTCGCATCTCACTCGATAAGGGGGTGGCGCTTGCCACGGTTAGTGTGGAGATGGGGGCATTGCGGCGCGAAATCAAGGGCGCGGCTACACTGCGCCTCAGCATGGACATCACCCTTCACGGATCCTTCTCCGAGATCCCTGCCTCGGATTGGAATGGGCTTCTCGCGGATCAGCCCGAGGCCACGCCTTTTTTACGTTGGGAATTTCTAAGCATTCTCGAGTCCACGGGCTGCACCACGGGCAAGACAGGCTGGCAACCCCTGCCAATCACCGTTCGCGATCCATCGGGAGCATTGGTGGCCGCTACTCCGGCCTATGCCAAGGGCCACTCCTACGGTGAATACGTATTCGATTGGGCCTGGGCCGATGCCTATCAGCGCGCTGGATTGGGCTATTACCCAAAGCTACTGATCGCGAGTCCCTTTTCCCCTATTCCGGGCACCCGGCTGCTGGCCCGCGATCCGAATGCCAAGCTCACGCTGATCGACACCATTGAGGATCAGGCCCGCACACTCGGATGGTCATCGGCCCACGTATTATTTACGGATTCGCATGACATGGCCGCACTTCTTGACCGCGGCTGGCTGATCCGTGACAACGTGCAGTTTCATTGGCAAGACCATGGGTACAACACGTTTGACGACTACCTGTCCCAGCTCACACAGCCCAAACGAAAAAAAGTCAAAGCCGAACGGCGCAAAGTGGCCGATGCCGGCATCTCCACCCGCATCGTCACTGGCGGGGAGATCACCGCATCCGACTGGGATTTCTTTTATAGGTGTTACGCCAACACCTACCTCGAACACCACTCCACCCCCTACATGACACCGGAGTGCTTTCATGCGTTGGCAAACGCCTTGCCCGGACAGTTTGTACTCAGCCTGGCCGAACGCGCACGTGAACCCATCGCCTGCGCGCTGCTCATGCAAGAAAATCACGTTCTGTACGGTCGCTACTGGGGGGCCTTAGAGCGCGTGGACTGCCTGCACTTCGAAGTCGCCTATTACCGCCCCATCGAGTGGGCCATCGCGAACGGCATTCGCCGTTTCGAAGGCGGCGCTCAGGGCGAACATAAATTAGCCCGCGGCTTTGAGCCGGTCAAAACCTATTCGGCCCACTGGCTCAGTGAACCCCGATTCCGGGATGCGGTGGCACGCTTTCTGGAGCGGGAATCCCAAGGCGTTGAGCGCTATGTGAATGAGCTGGAGCTGCGCTCGCCGATACGAAGCGCTAACGGATTACCAGCGCTTTAGCGCCTCGTCATCTTTGGCGCGCGCCTGCACCCAACGCTCACCTTGCGGGATCGCTTCTTTTTTCCAAAAGGGTGCTTTCGACTTGAGAAAATCCATGATGAAAGCGCAGGCCGCTAACGCCGCCTCACGATGTGCACTGCTCACCCCCACCCATACGATTTCATCGGCGGGCGCCAATGTGCCAATCCGATGGATGACACGTGCATTAAATAATGGCCAGCGCCGCTCGGCCTCCTGCACGATCTCGAGGATACTCGACTCGGTCATGCCCGGATAATGCTCCAGGGTCAAGGTGCTGACCGAATCGCCTTCATTGATCTCACGCACCGTGCCCACAAAACTGGCCACCGCTCCCACGCGCAGATCCCAACGGCCATCGTCACCCTGACGCAATGCACGCAGCTCTGCCCCGACATCGAAGGCGGCTTCTTGGATTCGGACCGCTGGAATTGTCACGCTACCCTTGCCCTTCCCTGACACCTGCTGCCAATGACTAGCCGCCGGTCACTGGCGGAAAAAACGCCACTTCATCGCCATCACTCACTGGCGCATCATCATTGGCCATGCGCTGATTGACCGCGCCGCGCACGGCCCGCGCCGGATCCAGACACGTGCGCCATATCGCGCCACGTTCACGAAGATGCGCCCGCAAGTCGCCCAGACTGCTCACCCCGGCGGGCAGCGCCAGACTCTCTTCCTCTACTCCCGTTTGTTCGCGAATCGATGCAAACAGTTTTAACCGAATGGCCATAACGTGGCGCCCCTCCGTCTAGAGCAGCTCAGTGTAAGGAATAAATCCCACAAATTCACCACGGCGCACCGGCTGCCCCGCGGGAATCTCGATCAGCCCCATGCTCTCGGTCACCGACGAGAGCACGCCGGAGTTTTGACGATCATGAATCTCGGCACCCCCGTTGGCATTGAGCCCACCGCGCAGAAACTCCTGACGCGCATCCGGCGCGGGCCAGTCAAAGGCAGCTGGAACGCGCCATCGCGTGGGCAGAGTCTGCGCCGCGCCCATGCGGGCCAGCAGGTATGGCCGCACCAGCAATCCAAACGTCACCCAGGCGGCCACCGGATTGCCCGGCATACCCAGAAACGTGGCACCGCCCACCGTTCCAAACGCGAACGGTTTGCCGGGTTTGATCGCCACCTTCCAGAGTGCCAAGGTACCGAGTGCGCCAATGGCCGACTTGATGTGATCTTCTTCGCCCACCGACACACCGCCACAGGTCAGGATCACATCACAGGCCTCGGCCGCTTTGACCAACTGCGATGTGGTCAGGTCTAACCGATCCGGAAGGCAGCCCATGTCCACCACTCGGCAGCCGAGTTCGGTGGCCATGGCCAGAACCATCGGTCGATTGCTGTCATAGATCTGGCCGGCCTCTAGCCCCTCGCCCGGTTGACGCAGTTCATCACCCGAAGAGAACACCGCCACCGTGAGTGGCCGTCGCACCGACAACCGATTGAGCCCCACCGATGCACACAATGCGAGATCGGCCGGCTTGAGCCTGCGGCCCTTTTCCAACATGGTCTGCCCGGCGCGAATGTCTCCCGCCCGCACTCGAATGTTCTGCCCCGGTGCGACCGGTTCAGTGAAGGTGACACGGCCCTGCCCATCCACGTTCACCTGTTCCTGCATGATCACCGCATTCGCACCGGATGGAATCGGTGCGCCGGTGAAGATACGGGCCACGGTGCCCGACGCCAAGGCCCTGCCGGGATGACCGGCCGCGATGCGCTGGCTCACCGCCATAGGAGCCAAGGCGTTATTCATCTCGACCGCGATACCGGCATAGCCATCCATTTGGCTGTTGTCATATGCCGGCACATCCACCGGCGAGGTAATCTCGTGGGCGAGCACCTTGCCCAAGGCAGAAAACAACGGCACCGGTTCGCCCGCCGGCAGCCCACAGCCCTGGGCATGCTCAAACAACTGATCCAGAGTCTCGTTTAACGATCTCATGCGCGTAAGGCGCGGTCGGCAATCCACTGCTTCAGCGCGGTCACATCCGTGCCGATCGGTTCCACACGTTGCGCCAGGGACTCGATGTCTTCCAACCCCTTCGGGCGCGGGGCGGGTCGGCCCAAGGCCTCCAGAATCGTCTCCTCGAATTTGGCAGGAAGTGCGGTTTCCAGACAGATCATGGGCACGCCGGGTTCCAGATAGCGCCGGCCCACGAACACGCCATCGGCGGTGTGGGTATCGATCACGCGGCCATAACGGCCATCGATGTCCTGAATCGTGTGCAGACGATTTGCGTGCGTGCTCTTGCCCGACACCATTCCCGTTGAACGCACCCGCTCCCAGGCCTGCGGATGGACTGTCTTCAGATCAAACTGACCGGTGCTGGCCAGCGTGCGCCACAGGGCTGCCGTGGCGGCGCCATCGCCACCCGTCATCACATAAATGAACCGCTCAAAATTGGACGCCTTCGAGATGTCCATGGACGGACTCGAGGTCTGATAGGTTTCTTTGGCGCCCCGAACCCGGTAAACACCCGTGCGGAAGAATTCATCGAGCACATCATTTTCATTGGTGGCCACAATCAACCGACGTATGGGCAGCCCCATGGATTTGGCCACAAACCCGGAAAACACATTACCGAAATTACCGGAGGGCACACTGAACGAGACCGGATCGCCGATCGATCGGCCATAGGTCTTCACCGCGCTCACGTACCCCTTGAAGTAGTACACCACCTGAGACATGATGCGCGCCCAGTTGATCGAGTTCACGGTGCCGATGCGCCATTTGGCCTTGAAATCCAGATCGGCCGAGACCGCCTTCACCATATCCTGACAGTCGTCGAACACGCCGGAGACCGCGAGATTATGGATGTTAGGTTCCTGCAGGGAATACATTTGTGCCCGCTGAAACGCACTCATGCGCCCCTGAGGCGAGAGCATGAAGACCGACACCGCCTGCTTATCGCGCATCGCGTATTCTGCGGCGCTGCCGGTATCTCCGGAAGTGGCGCCGAGAATGTTCAGAATCTCGCCGCGCTCGGTCAGCACATGCTCAAACAACTGTCCGAGCATCTGCATGGCCATGTCTTTAAAGGCCAGGGTTGGACCATTGGAGAGTTCCAGGATCGCCAGGGGTGCGCCCTGCTCCTCTCCCAATACGGTTAAAGGGGCGATCTCGGCATGACCAAACTTCTCGGCCGTGTAGGCCGCATTGGCCAAGCGGGCCAGCTGCGCACGATCAATATCGTCGGCAAACATGGCAATGATCTCGCAGGCAAGCCCCGGATAACTCAGAGCGGCATAGCGTTCCAGATCCGCCCGGGTCACGGTGGGAATGGACAACGGCATGGCCAACCCACCGTCTTGGGCCAAGCCCTCCAACAAAATATCTTTAAAGCGGCCCATCTCGGCCGCCGCGCCAGTGCTTCGCGTGGACACGTAGTTCATGCTCAACGCCTAGGCAAAGGTTTCCATGCGCAACATCACGGTCTTGGCCAATACCGTGGGCAGACGCTCAATGCACGCGATTGCCTCCTGCATCTTTTGCTCGACGCACAGGTGCGTGATGAGCACCACATCGGTCTCATCCATCCCCTCTTCGGGCTCACGCTGGAAAAACGCGTCAATGGAAATCGCACAGTCCGCCAACGCGCGGGTAATGTCGGCCAACACGCCCGGCTGGTCTTTCACGCGCAGCCGCAGGTAGTAGCACGACTGAATCTGCGCCATCGGCACCACCGGCAAGGCGGTCATCTGATCGGGCTGGAATGCCTGGTACGGCACCCGGTTGGCCGGATCAGCTGTGAGCGTGCGCGCCACATCGACTAGGTCGGCAATCACCGCACTGGCGGTGGGCTCGGCACCGGCACCTTTGCCGTAATACATGGTGTGCCCCACCGCATCGCCCTTGACCCATACCGCGTTCATCGCACCCTCAACATTTGCGATGAGTTTTTTAGACGAGATCAGGGTGGGATGCACACGCAGCTCCACCCCCTGCGGATGACGCTTGGTGATGCCCAAGAGCTTGATCCGATATCCTAACTGTTCGGCGTAGGCAATGTCCTTGGCCTGAAGGCTCGAGATGCCCTCGACATGGGCACGATCAAACTGCATGGGAATGCCAAAGGCAATCGCTGCCATGATGGTCGCCTTATGGGCCGCATCCACGCCTTCGATATCAAAGGTGGGATCGGCCTCGGCATAGCCAAGACGCTGGGCTTCCTTTAACACCGCATCAAAGGCCAAGCCTTTGTCGCGCATCTCTGAAAGAATGAAGTTGGTGGTGCCATTGATGATCCCGGCAATCCACTCAATCCGATTGGCGGTCAATCCCTCGCGCAGGGCCTTGATGATCGGAATGCCGCCGGCCACGGCCGCCTCGAACGCCACCATCACCCCCTGCTGTTGGGCCGCGGCGAAAATCTCATTGCCATGAGTCGCAAGCAGGGCCTTATTGGCCGTGACCACATGCTTGCCGTGTTGAATCGCCTGCATGACAAAGTCTTTAGCAAAGCCATAGCCGCCGATCAACTCCACCACCACATCGACGTCCGGATCGCGGGCCAAGGCCATGGCATCGGGCACAAACCGCGCACGCCCATGGGTCAAGGCCTGGGCCTTTGCGGCATCCAGATCGGCCACGGCAGTGATGTCAATGGCGCGGCCGGCACGCCGACGAATCTCTTGGGCATTGCGGGCCAACACATTCCAGGTGCCACCCCCCACCGTGCCGATGCCGGCCAGGCCGACCCTCAAACTGCGAACTGTGTCAGCACTCATGCTGCCTCTCCATGCGCAGTAAGTGGCGCAATCAATCCATCTTTACGAAACATTTCCTTGATGCCCCGCACGGCCTGCCGGGTGCGCTGCTCATTTTCAATCATGGCAAAGCGGACATGATCATCGCCGTATTCACCAAATCCAATGCCCGGCGAGACGGCCACTTTGGCCTCAATGAGCAGTTTTTTGGCGAACTCCAGTGACCCGAGCGCCGCGTACGCCGGTGGAATCTTGGCCCAGACGTACATGGATGCCTTGGGCACTTCCACATCCCAGCCCGCCTCGTGCAATCCCTTGCACAGCACATCACGCCGTGACTGATACTGCTGACGCACCTCTTCGACACACTCCTGAGGCCCCTCCAGGGCAATCACCGATGCGACCTGAATTGGCGTGAACGTGCCGTAGTCGTGATAACTCTTGATCCGGGCCAGCGCATTCACAAGCTCCTTGTTACCGACCATGAAACCCACGCGCCAGCCGGCCATGTTGTAGCTCTTGCTCATGGTGAAAAATTCCACCGCCACATCGCGGGCGCCGGGCACCTGCATGATCGACGGCGGCTTAAAGCCATCGAAACAAATGTCCGCGTACGCGAGGTCGTGGACCACCAGAATGTCGTGCTGTTTAGCCAGTGCCACGATGCGCTCAAAAAAGTCGAGCTCCACGCACTGAGCGGTGGGATTGCTGGGAAATCCCAGAATGATCATCTTGGGCTTGGGGATGGACTCGCGAATATTGCGCTCGAGTTCCTGGAAAAAATCCAGGCCGCTGCCCATGCGAAAGGACTGGATACTGGCGCCGGCAATGATGGCCCCATAGATATGAATGGGATAACTGGGGTTAGGCACCAACACCGTGTCGCCGGCATCCAGCGTGGCCAACATCAGGTGGGCTAAACCCTCTTTGGAGCCGATCGTGACAATGGCCTCGGTCTCGGGATCCAGGTCCACATTAAAACGGGTCTTGTACCAGTTGCAGATGGCCTTGCGCAGACGCGGAATGCCCTTGGAAACGGAGTAACCGTGGGTGTGTTCCTTGGTCGCGGTTTCGACCAATTTATCCACAATGTGCTGAGGCGTGGGGCCATCGGGGTTGCCCATGCTCATGTCGATAATGTCCTCGCCCCGTCGGCGGGCGGCCATTTTGAGCTCGCCGGTGATGTTGAACACATAGGGCGGCAGGCGTTGAATGCGTGGAAATGGCTTCATGGCGTGGTGGGCTGGACTTCGGGAAAAACCTTAACTTTAACCGAGCGCGAGGCTTGCAAAAAACCGAAGGAAACCTGCTAGTCTTCCAACCCGATGGCCTTGTCCCCAATGACCACGACCTTTACGCTCCAGGGCTCTGGCGGCATCTACGGAATCAACGCCTACGGCCCGGATTACATCGAGGTCAACGGCGTGCGGTACGACCGCCCGCTGCTGTTGCACCCCGAATCCGGTCCGTCCCCACTGGCATCGCAATCCAGCGCCAGTCTATCCGCCGACGACCTTGCGCCGGTGCTGGCGATGCGGCCCGAAGTGGTACTGATCGGCACCGGCCCCAAACAGATCTTTCTGAAACCCAGCGTGTTGACGCCCCTGACCCAGGCCCGCGTGGGCGTGGAGTGCATGGGGCTTGCCGCCGCGTGCCGCACGTTTAATCTGCTGGCGGCCGAGGGCCGCAAAACCGTTGCTGTATTGTTATTTGAGTAGCGCCCCCCACTGAGCGATTCTGATAAGGACACTGCGCGTATGCCGCTTCCGAAGGCTCCCACCAAACCCGCCACCCTGCTCCACCCCACCAAAGATCTGATCGCCAAACCCTCGCGCGCTAAAAAACCTGTCCCGGCGGCCATGGCCGGCCATCACGCCCACCACTCGGACGACCACGACGTGGCCGTCGCGCCCGCGCCCGCCCTCGACGCCCCACGCGCAACGCTCGTCATCACTCCATCGGGAGACCGCCTGCCGACCACTGCGCGATCAGGCCCGTTGCCCACTCCGGCGCTCACCGCGACCGCCCGCGCGATGCCCAATGTGTTGCGCGAGCCGCGCCGACGCACCGATCCGGACGTGGCCAAGACCTTTGTGCTCGATACCAACGTGCTGATGCATGACCCCAGCAGCCTATTCCGATTCGAAGAGCACGACATCTTCCTGCCCATGATGACCCTGGAAGAACTCGATAACCACAAAAAAGGCATGTCGGAAGTCGCGCGCAACGTGCGGCAGGTCACTCGGTCGTTAGACGCCATGATCGATGCCATCTCGGGCGAGGTCGGCGATAAAGCCTGCATTGGCGAGGGCATTCCACTGTCCGC